>JAESUW010000041.1 GCA_016760525.1 Labilibaculum sp. | reverse complement strand
GGATAGCAGCGGTATCCTTTTACCAAGGTACGAGGTGAAAGATTTAGCGAACAGCCCGACGAATTACCCGTTTTTTTAACTGGTAATTGGGAATGGACTAAAGAAAATCAATAATTTTAGGCTTTTTAACTATCGTTCGGAAAAGATTTTATTAAGATATATTATCTTCGTGCTACAAAATTATTCTAATTCATTAATTCTCACATGGTGACAAATCGAATTGTTATTATTCCTACTTACAACGAAAAGGAAAACATTGAAGCGATTGTAAGGAAGGTTTTTTCTTTGGAAACAGTTTTTGACATTCTTATTATAGAGGATAATTCGCCTGATGGGACTGCTGCAATTGTGAAAAGACTGCAAAATGAGTTTTCGAACTTGCATATTATAGAACGCAAGGGGAAACTTGGCTTAGGTACAGCATACATTGCAGGTTTTAAATGGGCATTGAAACACAATTACGAATATGTATTTGAAATGGATGCTGATTTTTCGCACAATCCGGAAGATTTAATACACTTATATAATGCGTGTGCAGAAAAAGGTGGTGATATGTCTATTGGCTCTCGCTACGTTTCTGGTGTAAATGTTGTAAATTGGCCTATGGGTAGGGTTTTGATGTCGTATTTTGCTTCGAAGTATGTTCGCTTTGTTACTGGAATGAAAATTCATGATGCAACTGCCGGCTTTAAATGCTATACGAGAAAGGTTTTAGAAACTCTTGATTTAGATAAAATCAGGTTTAAAGGCTATGCTTTTCAAATTGAAATGAAATTTACAACATGGAAATTTGGTTTCAAAATTATTGAAGTACCAATTATTTTTACGGATAGAACCCAAGGAACCTCTAAAATGAGCGGTGGAATTTTTAATGAAGCTGTTTGGGGTGTGATTAAAATGAAGTTGAGAAGTTTTGTCACTAAATATGAACGCTAGATTTTCACAATACCATAACGAAACAAGCAAATGTCAAGTTTTCTAATAAAAAATGCCTTAATTATTAATGAAGGTAAAAAGTTTGCCGGCAGTGTGTTGGTAAAAGATCAAATAATTGAAGAGATATTTACTTCGGAACCAGAAGCTATAGATGAAAATTGGACGATTATTGATGCTGCAGGGAAATTACTGATTCCTGGTGTAATTGATGATCAGGTTCATTTTCGTGATCCGGGAATGCCACAAAAAGGTGACTTGTATACAGAATCGAGAGCTGCTGTTGCTGGAGGAACTACTTCATTTATGGATATGCCTAATGTGAAACCACAAACTGTTACTCAGGAATTATTAGCTGAACGCTACAAACTGGGTGCGAAAAAATCGTTGGCGAATTACTCCTTTTATATGGGTGCTACGAATACAAATTTGGATGAGATATTAAAAACAGATCCAAAGTCTGTTTGCGGGATTAAAATATTTATGGGTTCGTCGACTGGAAACATGCTGGTGGATGATATTGAAACGCTATCGCAGATTTTTGAAAAATCGCCCATGCTAATCGCAACTCACTGCGAAGACTCTCCTACTATTGATAAAAATCAGGCCGAATATCAGGAGAAATTCGGTGATGAGATTCCAATGGAGTATCATGGTATTATAAGGAGTGCGGAAGCTTGCTACAAATCTTCTTCGAAAGCTATTGAATTAGCAAAAAAGTACAATACCCGTTTGCACATTCTGCATTTATCGACTGCGATGGAAATGGATTTATTCGATAATAAGATCCCAGCAAAAGAAAAAAGAATAACTGCTGAAGTTTGTGTTCACCATTTATGGTTTGATGATAAAGATTACCTGACTAAGAAATCGAGAATTAGATGGAACCCTGCAATTAAGACAAAAAAAGATCAGGATGCTCTTTGGAAAGCTCTTTTAGATGATCGATTGGATGTTATTGCTACAGATCACGCTCCTCATACTACTGAAGAAAAAGATGGAAACTACATGCAAGCCGCCGGTGGTGGTCCTTTGGTTCAGCATTCTCTGGTAGCAATGATGGAACAAGCGCGTTGTGGGAAATTAAGCATGGAAAAAGTTGTTGAGAAAATGTGTCATACTCCTGCTGAAATTTTCCAAGTTGAAAAGCGTGGATTTATTCGCAAAGGATACTATGCCGATTTGGTTCTTTTAAACGAAGATGACTGGACGGCTACCAACGCAAATTCCTTGTATAAATGTGGTTGGACTCCTTTTGATGGTGAAAAATTCCAATATAAAGTAGACAAAACCTTTATAAATGGTCATTTGGCATACGATAATGGCGTATTTAATGAGAGTAAAAAAGGAATGAGATTGAGTTTTGAGAGATAGATTTCAGAGATTGAGAATTGAGATAAGAGATGTGAAAATAAAAAATTCGTAAATTAGAGACTTCAAAATCACTATAACAATTCAAAAAAATGGAATTTTCAAATAAGATAGTAACAGCTCTGATTATTTCAGGGCTGTTTTTGTTTTCCTGTCAGCAGAAAAACACTGTTGAACACAAAGAATATTCTGGTGTGAAAATCGCCAATCCAATTATTTATGAGGTTTTAATAAACAATCCAAATCCTGAAGATGATTGGAAAACTGAATGTTTAGCGAATACCAATACCACAGAATTGATTAAAGACATTATTAATGCTGTAAGAAATGGTGATTTGCCAGCCTTTGATTATTACGACAATCATCAGTTATCAATTCCCGAACTCGAAAAAATCATATCTGACAGTGATTTGATTCATAAAACTGGAAACATTCAGTTTGAAGAGGAATGGTATTGGGATTCGGAAAAGCTTTCTCTGGACAAAAGGGTTAAAAAAATCATGTTTGGCTATGAAGTGTACGATGCGGTTGGAAAAATTAGGGGATACAAAGCTAGTTTTGTGGTGGATTTAGGCGCTAAAAAATGATTTTTTATAATCTCCCTCGATTTTAAAACAAGAACAATTAAATTTTAGTCATTACCCATTACCCACAATTAATACTTCCAGACAAATTGTTCATTTTCTAAATTTACATCTACTTTTGTACGGTATTGGAGAATATACGGCCTTAGCTAAGAAAATAGGTTCGAAACTTCTCACATCTACAATCTCATATCTGAAAAAATGAAAATACTATTTATAGATTCAACGCACGCGCGATTACGAGAAATGCTTGAAGAAGCGGGGTTTGAATGCACTTATGCTCCTGAAAAGAACAAAGAAGAACTTTTGACGATATTCCCTGAGTTTGATGGCTTTATTATCCGCAGTAAATTTAAACTGAACAAAGAAGAATTGGACCAAGCGACCAATTTAAGATTTATTGGTCGTGTGGGCGCCGGATTGGAAAATATTGATGTAGAATATGCCGAAAGCAAAGGGATTAGATGTTTTAATGCTCCGGAGGGAAACCGGGATGCGGTTGGCGAACATGCTGTTGGTATGTTACTGAATCTTTTTAATAATTTGTGCCGATGCAATTGGGAAGTTAGAAATGGAATGTGGCGACGAGAAGAAAATAGAGGCATTGAAATAAAAGGAAAAACCATTGGTATAATTGGATACGGTAATATGGGCGGTGCTTTTGCCCAGCGCCTAAAAGGTTTCGATTGCAAAGTAATTGCCTTTGACAAATATAAATTCGATTACTCGGATGAGTTTTGTGAAGAAAAACAAATGGAAGATCTGTTTGAGCAATGTGATGTTTTAAGTCTGCATGTGCCACAGACAGAAGAAACGATGTTTATGGTGAATGATGAATTCCTAAAAAAATTCAAAAAACCAATTTACCTTATTAATACAGCACGAGGAAAAGTGGTTCGTATTGCTGATTTAGTGAAAAATTTAGACTCCGGTCAGGTGAAAGGTGCTTGTTTGGATGTATTGGAATTCGAAAAGACTTCTTTTGAAGATTTGCATGCATCGGAACTTCCTACAGAATTTAAATCTTTGATTGAATCGGAAAAGGTATTGCTTAGTCCGCATGTTGGTGGTTGGACTCATGAATCGAATATTAAACTATCGGAAGTTACGGCTCAAAAAATTATTGATGAGTTTGGGAAGTAATCTCCACCTAAAAAAACGAGACCTCAATTCGAAAACGAATTGAGGTTTTTGTCTAGTTTTTTGTAGGAATTCCAGTAATCAAATTACAAAATCAAACTTGATTCATTTTCCAGAATCAGATGGCTTCTAATTTTCTACATTATTAGGCGTTTGTGGTTTTTTGATCTGCCGAACCAATCGATCTTATTACCATTTTTATTATCAATACCACACTTGCAAACAGTGTGATGGCTCCAAAATAAAATCCAATCTGGTGTATTTCTTTAGAAATCAACATATAAAACAAGGCAATCATGATAAGTGCAGTATTAAAGTTGCGAAAACTAAACATATTAACCTTGAGTTTTATATTTTTCTCTTCTATCAATTTCTCCGATAACAAACAATCTTTCATTGTATCAATTTGATCTTTCTCTAATAATAAACCACGTTCTTTAAGCCGACCAGATTCTCTGTATACGATCACAACAGAGGTGAAATACAATGCTTTCTTAATCATTATTTTAGAAATATTCCCCCTCTTTATTAATGATGAACCGGAAGTGAATAGTATTGTATAAAATGCTACCACTAAAAAACCAAATGCAAAAGAGCCAGCATATATTGCTAATCCCGTTTTTCCAATATTATAGAAAATGACTGCCAAGGTGGCAAATATTGGAATGCATATAAGAAATACCATTAACGTTTTAAATGCATTATTTACAGATTCCCCATAATCTTCAACTAAATTATTTATTTGTGCGGTTTTGGTAATCACTAATTTATTATCAAAAATATGTAAATATTCATATTTAGTTTTGATTGTCTCTTTCAGGGGCTCTTTCTTACTTTCCCAATTGATTAGTTCATTAGGAGTAAGGTCTAAAACAGTAGATATTCTTTTAAGAGTTTCGCCGGTTGGTTCAGTTTCTCCATTTTCAACTCTTTGTATTGTTCTTAAAGATAGTCCCGAATTTTTAGCTAATTCCTCTTGCGATAAGCCCTTGTTTTTTCTTAACTCCTTAACACCTTGAGCCAATTTTTCCTTTCTCATGTTCCAATTTTTTATGACAAAAATAGACCAAATCAAATAAGCTTGATGTATTATTCTTATGTCATCTTTACGTCATCTGACATTTTATTGAAAATACGCTATCTCAACAACGGCATAATGCAACATAAATATATTATAGAATCAAAACACATAATAATTTAAGCCATATGAATTAAAAACCATAAGCCATTCCTACACCAAAATAATGGTATGCATCATTGGTCAGTTCAATCTCCGATTCCATAATTAATGACCATCCGTTTCCAATGTTAACTCTTATACCCAATGGTAACCATACTGCCATTGTAGAATGATCAACAATATAGTCTATATCCAAACCGGTTATTAATTTGGTTCCTGCAACTAACGGAATTGAAACATTAGCTGTTGCGTCTATCGCAAAATCACGAAAATAATGAGCTCCTGCTGATAAAGATAAATTTTCAAGGATTCCAAATTCGATATCTCCTCCATAATAGTTATCATCACCCAAAACACTAATCTTGGCTCCTACATCAATGTTTCTTCCTACACCAACTCCCGCATGAAAAAACATTTGAAAATCAGTTGTTCCATCATAAACCAAAAAAGAAGGCTCAAAACCAATTGCTGCTTCTCCTTCTTTTAAGATACCTGAAGTATTAAAAACCTGAGCATTCGAAACCAATGCTCCACAAATTACTATCAATAAAATCAGTACTCTTTTCATCATATTTTTATTTGAAATAATAACTCCGAATCTTTCGGATAAGATGATAAGGCTCACTTGTGTAAGTAAAATCACCCTCAAAATTAGCCTAATTTACTATTTCAAACCCCTTAAAGAAGATCTTTTATTGCAATTTTAGTGTATTTATTTTTAAAAAGCCCAAACAAAAAAGAACGTCAACAGCCTAAAACTGTTGACGTTTCTTAAACTAAATCAACGAAAAAAATAATCCTAACCACTAACTAACTTCTATTTTTCTATGAAAAAATAACTCTTATCTAATTTATTCTGTCTTGATTTTACGCTCGACATACCAACTTCAAGCGTATTCCCCATATAATCTTCAAAATACTGAAGTTCAAATTTGTGGTAACCACGTTTTAAACCAACTGCTCCTCTGCGCAATCGAACACTATGCCCTCCATCATTATTTATAATTTCATGATCATCTATATTTAGTATTGCACCATCGTCGGATAGCAGGTAAAATTGATAAATTCCATCGTCGGGAATTTTTAGACAGGTTTCGAATACAAAAGCAAAATGGTCTGTTTGTTGCGCTGGAGAAAGGCTGATATTTTCCAATATCCCCGACTTTATTTTATCTAATCCATCAATTTCATTTACCGATTTAAGCTCTCCTTCGAAGTAATGGTAACGAACTCCTTGTTTTAATTCCTTTACTGCTGCTATTGCCGGCAATAGTTCTGTACTTTCTCCCATTAAATTACTCATTGGATAGGTGAACTGAAACTCTGTTTTAGCCGGAGTCGCAATCCATGAATTAAAATGAAACTCGTCCTGAAACAATTCAATTACCCTGGCTCCTAATCTTAAATCTCCATATCCATTGTTCCCTGAACATCTGCCATAGGCCAATGCGATGTTGTTGAGAACCCCAATAAAATCGTTGTTGTGATCGTGTCCGGTAAATACTCCCATAATGTCTTGTTTTTCGATCATGGCCGAAAACAATCCTGTGTTAATTACCGGAGAAGAAACTTCTTCACTCCGATGTCCGACAACTTTATCCATTGCTCTTACTTCTTTGTATTCGGGCAATGGAATGTGAAAAAAGGCCAATGATGGCTGTGGTTGATTGTTATTTTCCTGAGTGTATTGAGAGGAAATATTTTTGTACCATAAAATCTGATCGTTCTTGATCCAGTCGTAAGCTCCCGGCATATTTGGCTCAGGATAGGCATGTGAATCGAAAAAATAAAGGATTGCCGACTTTTTATTATTTGAAGATAATATTGACATGTTAAAATTTCCTACTCCTGAAATTTCATCCAATGTTTTCCCCGATAAATTGTATTCCAGCTTGCTAACAATCCCGTAAACTTTTTTTCGTGGCATTTCGCCCTCCGAATCATGATTTCCAAAAACAGCTACCCAATTTATTTTTCGTTGAATCATGGGTGCTGCCACTTCGCTCCAGCCTTTCGAAACATTGCCTGAGGTTACAATGTCTCCGGTTAAAACCACCAAATCCGGCTTTTCCTTATCTAAAATAATTTCCATGGAAAGTGTGGTCATTTCGTTCCCTTCTAATCCACTTTCCCAATGAATATCGGTAAATTGAACAATTTTGAATGTTTTATCTGCATTAAAATGCAATATTTGTTTGTTTGGGTTTGCACCAAATCCACAATTGCATATTATAATAAGGCAAATGCTTACAATTATTTGTAGCGATTTCATGCTATGTTTGTTTAGTTGCTGATTTATCAACTTTGTTTATCTGAAAATTTTATTCTCTTGAGGTTGTCCCCAAAGTGTCACTTTATTGTCATTCTGAGCTTGTCGAAGAATCTTTAGCTTTGAAAAACAGATGTTTCGACTTCGCTCAACATGACTATCCGATGCCAAATATTACTTTGGGGACAATCTCTGTTTTTATACAATTCCCTTTTCTATTTTTTCTCTGTGATTGTGTTCTGTTTTTTCACCACAGAGGACACAGAGTTTTCACAGAGTAGCAAGTTCTATTTAATCTTTGTATTTTTTGTAATCTGTCATGGAATACAGTAAAAGTTCTGCTTCCTCATCGGTAATCTTAAAGCCCAGTAAACGATGAATGTTTTGCTTTAACTCCTGTGTGCTATGCGATCCGCTTAAAACTTTAGAAACAGTTTTCTTTTGCTGATTCAGATTCGTAAGGTATTGTTTATACGACAAGGGGTTTGTAAGATTGATCCACTCATCGCCATTTGCCAGTTTTTTCCGAAATGCTTCTTCTTTTGGCATTTTACGATAAGCAATTTCAAGCCCTCCTGTTTCATGATCTGAAGTAAAAATCAATAAGGTTTTTTCCGGATCTTTTTTGTAGTAAGCATAAGCCGATTCCAATACTCTGTTCATGTCTTCAACTGCTTCGTAAACGGCACCTATGTCATTGTCGTGTGCTTCCCAATCGATACGGGCACATTCTATCATTGCAAAATATGGTGATTGGTTATTGCTTATTAATTCCAAGGCTTTCTCTCCCATTTCTTTTACGGTAGGTATGTTCATTGTTGATGAATCCCTGTTGATTGGAGCCGGAAGTCCCCCTTCTGCAAATAAGCCAAGTACTTTTTTTTCTTTCTTCAACTGCTCCAACTGTTCTGTTGAACAACAAAACTGATAGGATTTCTTTTTAAATTCTTCAATTAAATTCAATGAATCTTTTCTTGATGAGTCAAAATCAAACTGTCCGGCATATTGCTCAAAATCTGAAAATTTTGTTCCTTTTGGTATGAATCGACTTGCTCCTCCACCGAAAATAACGTCTACCTCATCGCATAACAAAAGTTGCATTGCAACTCTATTTTCTAAATCTCTATCAAAAATATGTGCATAAAATGCCGCTGGTGTTGCATCGGTAATTCCGGCATCGGTAACCAAAGCTGTTTTGTAATTTTTCTTTTTTGCCAAAGACATTGCACTTTCTAACATCATTCCTGTTGAATCAACTCCAATCATATTCATCAGCGTTTTTTGTCCGCAAGCAATGGCTGTTCCCGAAGCTGCCGATCCGGTAACCAATCCGCGCGAGGTTCCTGTATACACATAACCACAGGTTCCTTCTTTCATAATTTGCTCGAACATGGTTGGTTTCTTGTTTTTTTCGGCATATCTCTTGTAAACCGGAAGTGCCATGTGCATGTTCCCCATTCCGTCGCCAATTACCAGAATTACATTCATGTTATCGGCAACGGCTTCTTTCAATACTCGTCCTATTGAGTCGTTCTGAATAATTCCCTGTAGTTTTTTTGTGTACTTCTCAGGGCCAACAGCTCCTATTGGTACGGGTGCTGCAGTATGAAAATTTGTACTCCACACTACCTGTGTTTTTTTACTTACAATTCTATTGAGTAAAACATGCGATATGGATCGTTGAAACCAAAATTCCGATTCCGAATTAACCAGGTTTTCGTGTAATTCGGTTTCTTTGGCTGTTGATTGTACACAAGCTGTTATTGCTCCTGCAAAAAGTACAATGCACACTATTTGATATATTCTTTTAATCATTTATTTCAATTTTCTTTATTCGTATTCCCTAAATATTCATTGAGGCATTTCGGGCAGTCATTTCCCAAAAGATCTACTTTAGCCATATTAAGAGTTTTCCAAAAATTTAATGCTTTAGCTTGCTCGATAGGGATGCCCCAAAAACGAATTATTTTATTTTGCTGATGGCATTTCTCCGTTAGCTTCTGAAGCTTTTCAAACTCTTTTGGCGATATTTCTCCTTCTCCTTTCCATGTAAAATGATCGTTCCAGTTTTCACTGATTAAAGGGAAAAGAAGTGATGATTCGTTCCTGTTTAGGTCTTCAATACGCCCATCTATAAAAACATATCTTTCTTTTTCTTTTCGTATTACATCGATAGGTCGTGCACCGGAAAGGATAATTGTAACTTGTTTGGTTATCAGCACACCATTCACACATCTGCTAAGTATGTCATGATATGGAATCAATACTTTTTTTAATTCTGCATAGGTAGCTTCGTCGCGATCTTTGATATCAATCATCAATATTAATGGCGAGAGCCTGTTTTTAGAATCTTTTGCCAAGTGAAACAATGGCTGTAAGTATAATTTTTCAAGTGATTTCTCCTTCTGCAATTCATGAACATCATGACCAACTAATAGTTTTCCTTCACGAAAAAACACATCTGCTTCTACGCTTACCATTCCATTTTCAAGGGCCTCAAACAGAGGTCTTTTCTGGTAATAATCGTTGTGCGAATGTCCGCCTTGAAAATTCCATTGCTGAGAATAAATAGCCGTGGAAAAACTCAATGCCATAAACATTGTCAAAATTCTAAAATACATATGTGGAGTTTTAAAGAAATAAACTTTTCCATTGATAAAATCCAGAAACAACTGCCAGTGATCATCATCACTGACAGTACTTTTAATCAGTTACCAACCTTGGTTTTGTGGAATTCCTGAACTTTCGATTACTTCGTTTGGAATCATCCAAATATTATGAATTTCGGGCTTGTAATTACGTGCTGCCCAAACTTCTTCAACCGTATAACCTGAATCAGGATCTGTTTTATCGGAATGGATACGTCCATGTAAAGGCTTGCTGTAAACTTCTTTGGCATCGCCCCAACGTACCAAATCGCGATGCCGATTGGCAAACTCTCCTGCAAATTCTACTCTGCGTTCGTGTTTTAAATCGTCAAGTGTACAATTTGTTTTCGAGCTTAATCCTGCCCTGTTCCGAACTGCATTTATTTCTGCATCAGCATTTTCACTTATCATGAGTTTTGCTTCTGCTTTCATTAACAGTATTTCGGCATATCGCAGAATTGGCACATCCTGAATGGTATACAAAGCATTACCATTTGCATTAATTAAACCATTTCCAATGGGGTCTTCGTAGGAATAGATGTCCATGTATTTGTTAAATTGAAATCCTGACAAAGAGTTAGTTGACTGGTACCTTCGGGCTTCTCCCCAAAACTGAAATTCATCTCCAAATTTAAGAATGGTGGCTTCCCTGCGTTGATCTCCTGCTTCAAATTCTTCATACAATTCTTCAGTAGGTGTATAATATCCCCAGCCGTTATACACTCCCCAGCCTTTGTTCTCCAACATCACACCAATAAGCTTACTTCCTCTATCGATACCCGATGTTACCGACCAAATGTACTCTGATCCAAATTCATTCTGATATTTAAAAACGTCACGAAAATCTTGTTCCGGAGTATCGGTATCTATTAAAGCTCTTCCTGAACCCGAATTGGTTACTTTATCGCAATATTCAATAACTTTTCCCCATTTGGTATTATCGTACTGCGCCCAATACAAGTAAGTTTTGGCAATGTAGGCATAACAGGCATCTTTGTGTGCGCGTCCTTTATTCTCCGAAGAATATTCTGTGTAAAGTGGTAATAACTCTACGGCTTCAGTCAGATCGGCTACAATTTGCTGATAATTCTCAACAACACTTGCCGGACGGGTAAATTGAATCTCCTTCATGTTTTCGACTGTTACAATTGGCACTCCACCACTTACATCGTTACCATAGGTTGAGGCAACCCAGAAATAGTGGAATCCTCTCATAAATAGTGCTTCACCCAAATATCGATTTTTAAGGTTTTGGTCGATATCCATATCTGTGACATTAGCCAAAACATCGTTAGCTCTTCTTATAATTTTAAAACACTGTGGGTACATCCAACTGGAATATCCTTCGTCTCCTGTAAGATTAAAATTCTTAATGTTATCAGCCGTACCATTTGGACGACCAGTTACCATATCGTCGGAAGCATTGATGTACCACATAAATCCACGAGAGAACATATCCTCATCGCCCATATAATAATACATCGCATTTACAGCCGCTTCGGCATCGGCCTGAGATTGAAAAAAATTTGATTCGGTTGCACTACCCAATGGGGTAAGATTTGTGAAATCATCAGAACAAGCTGTGAATCCACCCAAAACTGCAACAATTAAAATTCTGGTAATATATTTTTTAAACATGATTATCGTATTTTTTAATAATTAATACCGAGATCAATTAAAATTTGAATGACACTCCTGCCGAAAAGGTTCTTGCTACCGGATAGGTTCCCGTATCTAATCCAATACCTCCAACTTCAGGATCCATTCCGGTGTAGTCGGTAATTGTGAACAAATTTTCACCAGATAAATACAGACGTAATGAAGAGCCCGGATAAAGTGTGTTCATCAATCCTGATGGAAAATTGTATCCTATGGTAAGGTTTTTCATGCGCAAGTAAGAGCCATCTTCCAAATACCAATCGGAATTGGTGGTAAAATTTGAGTTCGGATCATCCATCCGCAACATTGGGATGTTTGAATTCGGGTTGCTTGCAGACCATGACGACAATACCCTGTTGTCGAGGTTATATCCCTGTTGTGCAGCATTGTAAGTTGTGTACTTATATCCATTAAACAGTTTAGCTCCTGATACTCCCTGAAATGACATCGACAAATCGAAGTTTTTATAATCTATAGAAAAGTTGAATCCATAAGTAAAATCAGGGAATGCATTTCCTTTAAAGCTACGGTCATCGTTGTCTATTTTACCATCCTTGTTTGTATCTACAAATTTTAAATCCCCGGGTTTTGCATTGGGCTGAATTAATTGTCCATCGGTACCAACATAAGCATCTATTTCGCTTTGAGATTTAAAAGTTCCCGCATTGGAAATTAAATAATAAGAGTACAATTCTTCTCCCGGCTCGGAACGATATGGATAAAGTGTTGATCGTACCTCATTACCGTGATAGATATAATCACTCGTATATTCGTCCAAATCTTTTAGTTCATTTTTAATGGATGAAAGATTAGCACTAACGGAGTACTTTACATCTCCTGCTTTTCCTTTAAAAGTAGTAGATAACTCAAACCCTTTATTTTCAACAGTACCTACATTCGATGTCGGCCCGGCACTCACTCCTGAATGAGAATCTGCGGCATTAGTCATGATCATATTATTGGTTTTCTTAACGAAATAATCAGAAGTAATTTCAACACGTCCGCTGAACAATGATAAATCTACCCCTACATCAAACGATTCTGAAGTTTCCCATTTTAAGTCAGGATTTGATTGTTGATTGACATAGTAACCAGGGACTCTTTGTGCATTGCCTTCTCCCATTGTGG
Organism: Labilibaculum sp.; assembly: GCA_016760525.1. Taxonomy (GTDB): domain Bacteria; phylum Bacteroidota; class Bacteroidia; order Bacteroidales; family Marinifilaceae; genus Labilibaculum. Next base: position 37,080 of record JAESUW010000041.1, on the reverse strand, counting down.
GCCGTTGCGAAGACATTGGCACGTTGTAGGCATAGTAATTTACCGATTGAATGTTACCTATTTCTCCCCACGATGCACGCAATTTCATATTACGAATCCAATTTATATCATTCAAAAACGATTCGTTGCTAATTTTCCATGCTGCTGATACTGAAGGGAAAACATCGCTGTTGTTCTTTTTTGCCAAACGGGAAGTCTGATCTCTGCGAACGCTACCCGATAGAAAATATTTATCGTTATAGCTATAGCGAATACGTCCAATAACAGAATACAATGCGTCTTCATAAGCATTGCTGCTATAATCACTAATCTCTACAGCATTTCCTATATACTGATACCAGCTTTCTTCCCTTGAAAAATCTCTGGCATTTACCGTATTGCTTTCATATTCGGTTTTTTGTGCCGAATATACTCCGGTAAAATCAAGTTTATGCTCTCCAAATTCTTTGGTATATGTAATTTGATTGTCCCATATCCATTTGTTTCTTTTCGACCAACTCTGATCCAGGTAGTTCATTTCTGACGGACGGCCATTTTCGGGAATACGAGGAGAAAATTTTTTGTATTCCGAATCCATTTGACTCAACGAAAAAGAAGAACGATATTTTAGTCCATTCAAAACATCCAATTCGGCATACACATTAACATCAATATAAGTTGCCGGATTGCTAACTGTCGGACGCTTTAACAATGCTACCGGATTATAAATATCTCCGTAAGTTCCTGCATATACCGACCCTTCGGGGGCAACACCATGGAAGTTTCCTTCTTCGTCGTAAACAGGTGCTGCCGAAGGCATATATATCGCATTAATAATAACACCAGAATAACTTGATGAGGTATTTGTTCCAACAGCTTCCTCGTTGGTTACATACAGGTTCTGACCAATTTTTAATTTGTCACTTAGCTTGTATTCCGATTTTACCCGTAAGCCAATTCGTTCCAAAGAAGTATCCAATAGCAGTCCATCTCTTTTCTGATAGTTAAAGGAAGCACTGTATTTTCCTTTTTCGTTTCCTCCACGCAAAGCAACATTCGTGTTATAAATTGCTGCTGTTCTAAAAACTTCGTCAATCCAGTTGGTGCGATTTACACCACCCCATGAATTTTGTATAATATCACGAGCAGGATCGCGTTCCACACCACTATTATCAGCAGCAATATTGTAAGCCCAGTTTTGTTGCTCAGCAGTTAAAGGAGTCGGTAAGTTTACAGCTTTCTGAATACCGGCGTAAGCATCAATAGCAACTGATAATTTACCGGATTCTCCGCTTTTAGTAGTCACCACAATTACTCCAGAAGCTGCTTGTGCTCCATAAATAGCAGCCGAAGCAGCATCTTTCAAAACTGTAATAGACTCAATATCGTTAGGATTAAGTGTTCCTCCGTAATATGGCATTCCGTCAACAACCCATAGTGGCGATTCGTTGTTTACAGATCCAACCCCACGAATGGTAATTGATGCCTGATTGGTAGGACTGCCACCTTGTTGTTGCACAGTTACGCCGGCAACACTTCCCTGGAAAAAATCTTGTGGAGAAGACACAGGGCGACTACTAATTTGCTCCATATTTTCAATTGCAGCAACCGATCCGGTTACATCTTCTTTCTTAACCGAACCATAACCAATTATCAATACATCATTCAAGCTGGTTAATTCCGGTTCTATTACAATAGAAAAAATTTGAGAAGCTTTAAACTCTCTCTCGACTGTTTGAAATCCAATAAAAGAAACAACAATAATCCCTTCTTTCTTTTCGGTTTCTAAGGTAAATATCCCATCAAGGTTACTTACCGTGCCATTAGTGGTTCCTTTAATAAAGATACTCGCACCAACCATAGGCAAGTTAGTTTGATCATAAACCACTCCAGTAAGCTTTGTTTGCGACATAACCAATGTGGATAGTATGGCTAGTGAAAACATTAAAAATAGTTTTTTCATTTTTTCAAATATTTTGATTTTTTACGATTGCAACGTCCCAGCCATATCATTGATCAGGAAAAATAAATTGATGGTACTTTGTTTTTTTATGGCTTGAAATTCATGATCTAAAGTATAATAAGCTTCATGATAGCATGGGGATATTCTTTTCGAAAAGAGTGGATATTTCTTGCAAAAAGTGGATTTTACAAACTTAAAAAGTGGACAATTTCTGCAATAACAATGGCTTAACGATAGCTTGATTTTAGGATAATATCAACTTGAATTTGCTCAATAATTTAACTACGCTTGGTACTGGTTTTTAAATACCTCTTACCATAAATTAAACTCAGACTATTATACCACAGATTAACACAAATTTAAAATGAACTCATATTTCCTAAGCTATAAATTTAAATTTGTGAAAATCAGTGTAATCTGTGGTTTTATAACAATCAGCATTTGAAAAACAAGGACAACTTACGGCACCAGTTTTGAAAGCCTGAATTTTGAAGGACTGGTTCCTAATTCTTTTGTAAAACAGCGACTAAAATACTTCGGATCATTGAATCCTACCATATAACTCACCTCGTTAATTGTAAATCCTTCTTTTTCCAAAAGCTGAATCGCCCTTTTTATCCGGATGGTGCGAATGAATTCATTGGGTGCCATTTGCAATAAATCCTTTAATTTCCGGTACAGTTGCATTTGGCTCATTCCAAGTCCCTTTGCTAATTCTGATTGTCCAAATGCCGAATTGGAAATTTGTTCTTCAACCAAAGTTTTCAATTTTTCAATTAATTTTTCGTCAAAAGTTTTTACCTGTTTGTTCTCGGGCTTTATTATTTCATTTACTCTGGCGGCCTTCCTTATTTGTTTGTTTCTTTTTATCAGGTTTGATATTTTTACAAATAACAATTCAGGATCAAAGGGTTTGGATACAAACTCGTCGATACCTGCCCAATATCCCTCTTTCTGATTGTTAATTTCAGACAATGCAGTTAGTAAAATAAAAGGTATTGTCTGATATCTCCCTTTTTTCTTCACCATTTTACACAATTCAATTCCATCCATTTTGGGCATCATCCAATCGGATAAAATCAAACTTACAGAACAGTTTTTCTTCAAATATCTCATAGCATCACAACCATTCTCTACAGCAACAACACGGTATTTTCCAGATAAAATATCCGTAAGATATTCTCTCAAATCACAATTATCCTCGACCAGTAAAATCAGTTCTTTATTCAAACTATGTGAATTTACATTGGCAGATGAATCCTCAATGTTTTCTACTTTTCGATCCTCAACATCTGTTACAGAATAAATATTGCCTGTTTTTCCGTTACAAAGAAAAGGGAGACGAACGGTGAATTTACTTCCCTGCTCTTCCTCACTTTCCACACAAACTGCTCCTTTTAGCAATTTCACAAAATCATTTACCAACGACAGGCCTATTCCTACTCCCTGATTTTCGGCTTGTAACGATTTTCCAACCTGATAGTACCTGTCAAAAATATGTTGAATTCTATCGCTGGGAATTCCAATTCCGGTATCGGCTACACTAAATTCAAAGCCATCATTATTAAAAGACAGACGACAAGCAACCTTGCCTCCAAATGGAGTGAATTTAATTGCATTTGCAAGCAGATTAAATAAAATTTGCTGCAATTTGTCGTAATCGTATCTACTGCTATAGCTTTCCTTATTGGATGAGAAACTCAAATTTAAGCCATTTGACTTTACCTGATCTGTAAAAGAATTTACTGTTGATTTAAAAGCTCTTATAATATCACCTTGTGTGAAAATTAATTGTAAACCGCCCACTTCAAGCTTTTTCTTATCCAATACCTGATTTAACAATTGAAGAATATAGGTAGAATTGGTTTGCATACACTGCAATTTAGGGATCAGTTCCAAAGGGAGATTTTTATTTTGGAGCATTTCACTTAAAGGTGCAACAATCAAAGATAAAGGTGTACGAATGTCGTGAGAAATATTGGTGAAGAAATTTTGCTTTAAGCGGTTTAGTTCTTCCAGTTTGTTGTGCATCTCTAAAAGGTGGTCTCGTTGGGCTAAAATCTGATCTTTTTGAGCCAGAACTTTAGCATTTCGATCTTCCAAAACCTTGTTTGTTCGTTCCAAATCCTGCTTTTGGTTCTCTATTTTTTGAGTTCGTCTCAAAACAACTCCTTCAAGATGTTGATTTCTCTGTTTGATTTGAATCAAACGGAACCTGCTGACAAAAATGATACACAAACCAACAAAACATGCTAATGAAATAAAGAAATAGATCTCCATCCAAAATGGTTTGGCTATTTCAAATGAAAAAACCTGTTTTGTATCAGACCAAACATCATCTGCATTTGCCGATTTCACCAACAATTTATACTCACCCGATGCCAAATGAAAATATTTAGGTTTACTTACAGATCCATCAACCAATTGAAATTCCTCATCAAAGGGAATCAATTTCCATGCTATTTTATTCTTACCCGAAGAATTAATCATGATGGACTTAATATCAAATGAAAGGTCATTTTCCCAAGCTGAAAATTGAAAAGAGGAATCCTGTCCAGATGCCAGGTATGGAATGGCTAAACTTATCTCATTAACCAAAACTGATTCGAGTAAAACTGTTGGTACATTGCTAATTGTTGCTATCGAATCGGGATGAAAATAACTAAGTCCATTTCCTCCACCAAAAAATAAATTTCCATAACAATCCTGATATCCTGCTCCTTCCGAAAACTCAAAAATCAGGCATCCGTCTGATTTATCGTACACACGAATTTGCTGAGTTTTCTTTTTTATCCGAACAATACCCTTTGCAGTACTGCACCATAAATTCTCCTTCTCATCTTCATAAATTTTGTAAATAAGGGTAGATTGTAGACTTTTATTTATTACGTAAAAATTATTTATTGTTCCAGTATTGCTAATACTATTCAAGCCACCAAAACTTCCAACCCAGATTGTTCCGGTTTTATCTTCATAAATATCGAAAATACTGTTGCTGTTTATTGAGTTTAAACAACCAACATTATTCTGGTAATGATTTATTAGCTTAAAATTACTCGTATCTATAACTGAAACACCCGAAGATTCGGTACCTATCCAAAGGCGACCATCCATACTGAGCAGTAATTTACGTATGTTTTTACCCTCTAAATTACTAATGGTATCTATTCTTGTAAATGTATTTTCTTTTCTATCAAAATAATCAATACTTCCCCACTCACCTATAAACAGGTTTCCTTTTGCATCTTCGGTGATGCTGTAAATTCGTCCTTTACTGATCGAGTTTTTACCCAAACCAGGATCAAAGTATTTTTTTTCCATTGTTTCGGGATGAATTCTACATAGTCCGGCATAAGTGCCAACCCAAATATATCCATCTGATGTCTGATAGATACACCTTATCCAATCCCATTTATCAGACTGTTTCTCTTTCGAAAATTTAATATAGCTGTAAACATCTTTGTTCAGAACAGCAATGCCTTTGTTATAGGTGCCAATCCATAATTTTCCATTTTTTTCTTTATAAACTGCTCTTATGGTTCCTGAAGGAATGGTATTTTCAGAATTGTTGTTATGTAGGTAAGCTCTGAAAGAATTTCCAGTTACAAATGATCTGTTTACACCTCCATCTTTGGTTCCAGCCCATACATTTCCCGACCGATCTACAAAAATACAGTACACTTCATTACAGGAAATACAATATGTGTCTTTTGCAGAGTCCTGATAATTTATTGCTTTAGAATAATCGCCATTGGGTATTTCGAAGATGCCATAATTTAATGTGCTAATCCATAAACTATGATCCTTTGTTGATTTATAAAATGAGAAAACTTTTACATCAGGAATAATTTGCTCCAGTTTTTTCTGAATATCAGCAATTAATTCCGACCTCTTTTTAAAATCAGTAAGCTGGTAAGGAATAAAATCATCCTTTTCAGGGATATATTTAAAATTGGTTTCATTACTAATAAGAAGCAACATACCATCCTTATCCAGTGCTAGTTCTACAGAGGAATTACTACCGTCTTGTAAATGGCTGTACGAAATACAACCTCCTTGATTTCCTTCAATTCGAATCAATTCATTGTTTTCAAAAAGAGCCCAAACATTGCCTATAGAGTCAACTAAAATTTGTTCTGCTTTGCAATTTGGAATGGTATTTCCGACTTGTAGCGGAATATGATGAAAAATGTGGTAACCAATACCATCAAAACAGGTTAAACCATCGTAAGTAGCAAACCAAATTCTGCCAAAATGATCCTGATCAATACTTAAAATTGTATTGTTTGAAAGACCATCTTCGGTGGTTATTTGCTGAAACCGGACAGGGGATAGTCCAAATAAATGAAAGAAAAAGACAACAAAAATAAATGTACAACTTAGCCTACGCAGAAAACTACGAATCATCATTTTTTTTTATTGAAAAGAACTAATAAAGTAAGTTTTAAATATGATTTAAATATTACGTTTGGGTTAAATCATTTATCAGGAATACAAAAACCGCCATCCTGAACAATCAGAGACAGCGGTTTTTATTCCAAAAGCTAAATACAAATTAAACTAGTAAATCGCTTTCGCGATATTTCGAACACAATTAGATGCCATTAAAGTATAAAAGTGCAATGAAGGAACACCGTGTTGTATCAATTCTTTTCCTTGCTGAATTCCCCATTCGGTTCCAACTTGCTTAACCTCATCGTTGGTTTTGCATTTGCGCACTTCGGCCGCTAAAGCTTCAGGAATATCAGTTTTAAAAATCTGCGGAAGCACTGTTAATTGGCTTAATGCAGATATTGGCTTAATTCCCGGAACAACAGGAACGGTAATACCAGCATCGCGTACTTTCTTCACAAAATCGAAATACTTCTGATTATCGAAGAACATTTGTGTAACAATGTACTCAGCTCCGGCATCCACTTTCTTCTTCAGCCAATAAATATCGGAATCCAAATTGGGAGCTTCTTCATGCTTTTCGGGATATCCGGCAGTACCGAAAGAGAAAGGAGTTTCGAAAGGCTCGACATGTGTTCCATCCAAAAAATTGCCTTTATTAATTTCATCTACTTGCTTGATTAAATCAACCGCATATTTATGCTCTCCATTACTGGAAATAAAATCATGACGGGAAGATGAATCTCCACGCAACAGTAATAAATCATAAATACCAAGGAAATTTAAATCTAAAAGAGCATTTTCTGTTTCCTCGGGTAAAAAACCACTGCAAATTACATGTGGAACCACCGTAAGCTTGTACTTATTTTTAATTGCTGCAGCAACGGCCACAGTGCCCGGACGCTTTCGCGTGATTTTCTTCTCGATAATTCCGTTTGCCGATTCGGTAAACACCATTTCATCGCGATGTGCAGTAATATTTATGTACTTCGGATCAAATTCCTTCAGCTTATCTATGGTATTAAAAACTTTACTTATGCTGTTTCCCCGTAAAGGAGGCAACAATTCAAAAGAGAAATGTGTGGTTTTATTCTCAATTGCTTGATTTAATAATTCTATTACTTTCATTGGTTAATTTTAGATGTGAGATATTAGATTTGAGAAATAAGATTCATTCTCAATACAAGCAAATCTCATAAATCATTTTTATAGTATTGCTGTTAACAGCTTCTTTGCCTTTTCTTCTGTAATTCCTTTTCGGGACGCATAATCCTTTAATTGATCTTCCTTTATTTTATCGATAGAGAAATACAATGCCTCCGGATGGGCAAATACCAATCCGCTTACCGAGGCTGCCGGATACATGGCAAAGCTCTCTGTTAGTGTAGCACCTATGTTTTTTTCTACATCAAGAAAATCCCAAAGCACCTGTTTTTCCGAATGCTCGGGTAATGATGGATATCCAAAAGCAGGACGAATTCCTTGATAATGTTCCCGGAGCATCTCCTCCAATCCCAATTCCTCATCGGTTGCATATCCCCAATCTTGTTTTCGAATTTTTTCGTGTAACAATTCGGTAAAAGCCTCAGCCAAACGGTCAGCCAAAATTTTAATCATGATACTGTTGTAATCATCATGATCTTCGGCAAATTTCTGTAAAATATCTTCAATTCCCAAACCTGCGGTTACAACAAAAGCACCCACATAATCGATTCTGTCCGATTCTATTGGAGCAACAAAATCGCTTAAGCACAAACTACTCAGTCCTTTTTTGAACTTCTCTTGCTGACGAACGCCACAAAATCTTGTAATCTCATTCGATCTTTCCTCATCGGTATACAATACGATATCATCACCTACGCTATTGGCAGGAAACAAACCATAAACAGCACTCGCTTCAATCAATCCCTCACGCTCAATTACATCCAACATGTTATTGGCATCATCGAAAAGTAATTTTGCCTCATCCTTCAAATCCGGGTCTTCCATAATTTCTGGATACATGCATTTCATCTCCCAGGCTACAAAAAAGAAGGTCCAGTCGATGTATTTGCGAATCTCACCAATCGAAAAGTTATTCAATACCTGTATGCCAATTTTGTTCGGCTTGCAGATAGGAGCCGTTTTCCAATCTATTTGCTCTCTATTATTTTTAGCCTCCTCTAAAGTGTAGTACTCTACCGGCTTTTTATTCTCATAATCTTCACGTACAATTTGATATTCCCCACGCGTTTTCACCAGAAAATTATCCCTCTTATTCTTATCGCACAACTGCTTAAAGATCCCAACTGATTTGGAAGCATCTACAACGTGAACCACCCCGTTCTCATAGTTTTGTTCTATTTTTACTGCTGTGTGTAATTCCGAAGTGGTTGCACCTCCTACTACCAAAGGAATATCAAATCCTTGTCGCTTCATTTCTTCGGCAACAAAACACATCTCTTCCAATGAAGGGGTAATCAATCCACTTAAACCAATGGCATCTACATTTTCTTTGATGGCAACTTCTAAAATCTTTGAACTGGGAACCATAACGCCCAAATCGATCACTTCAAAATTATTGCATCCCAAAACAACGCCAACAATATTTTTGCCAATATCGTGAACATCTCCTTTAACGGTAGCCATTAATATTTTCCCGGAGTTTTTCGCATCGGTCAAGCTATTTTTCTCATCCTCGATAAAAGGTTGAAGATAAGCAACAGCCTTTTTCATTACCCTTGCTGATTTTACAACCTGAGGCAAAAACATTTTTCCTTCACCAAATAAATTGCCCACAATGTTCATCCCATCCATCAACGGTTGTTCAATCACATCCAATGCACGAGGCAATTTTTGTCTGGCTTCTTCGGCATCTTGTACTATGTAATCGGTTATTCCTTTCACCAAAGAATAAGAAAGTCGTTCGAAACAAGGTTTTTCTCTCCATGCATCAATTTTCACCTGAACTTTCCCTTCCGATTTTAATCCTTCGGCAAATTCAATGAGTCTCTCTGTAGCTTCTGGTTTCCGATTAAAAACCACATCTTCTACTTTTTGCAAAAGCTCAGGTTCAATTTCATCGTAAATCTGTAACATTCCAGGATTCACAATTCCCATATCCAAACCTTCTTTTATGGCATGATACAAGAAAACCGAATGCATTGCTTCCCGAACTGTGTTGTTTCCCCGAAAAGAGAAAGACAAATTACTGATTCCTCCACTGATTTTAGCATGTGGCAGGTTGGCTTTGATCCACTTTACTGTTTTGATATAATCAACCGCATAATTATTGTGCTCTTCGATTCCCGTGGCAATTGCCAACACATTAGGATCAAAAATGATATCCTCTGCTGGAAAACCAACTGTTTCGGTTAATATTTTATACGCTCTTGCGCAAATTTCAATTCTTCGTTCGTAAGTATCGGCCTGACCTTTTTCATCAAAAGCCATTACAACTGCAGCTGCACCGTATCTTTTTATTTTTGTCGCATGATCGATAAATTCCTTTTCTCCTTCTTTCATAGAAATTGAATTGACAACACATTTTCCTTGTACGCATTTCAATCCTGTTTCCAATACCGACCATTTCGAAGAATCGATCATGATTGGAACACGGGAAATTTCCGGTTCTGACACCAATAATTTCAAGAAAATATCCATTTCCTTTTCGGCATCCAACATGGCATCATCCATGTTCACATCAATAATTTGTGCTCCGTTTTCAACTTGGTTGCGAGCTATGGAAAGTGCCTCTTCGTATTTTTTCTCTCGAATTAAACGTGCAAATTTTAATGAACCCGACACATTAGTACGCTCTCCTACATTCACAAAATTGGTTAGCGAATTAATTCGAAGTAATTCCAATCCACTCAAACGAGTTTCCTTTTCAACAACAGGAATTGTACGAGGAATTGCATTTTTAACCGCATCTGCTATAATTTTGATGTGTTCTGGTTGGGTTCCACAGCAACCTCCTACAATATTTATCTTTCTACCTTCAAGCAATTCTTTTAAATCACTCAACATGGTTTCGGGAGTTTCATCGTACTCGCCCAATTCATTTGGCAAACCCGCATTTGGATAAACACTCACATAAACAGGAAGTAAAGTATCCAATTGTTGAATATACGGCACCAAATCTTTGGCTCCAAAAGCACAATTCAATCCAATACTCAGCAATCGATCACATTTCATAGAAGTTACAAAAGCTTCCAGTGTTTGTCCTGATAGAGTTCGTCCGCTATTATCTGTAATGGTTCCCGAAATCATAATGGGAGTATCCAATCCTCTTTCTTCCAGCAATAAATCAGCGGCATAAACCGCAGCCTTCGCATTTAAGGTATCAAATATTGTTTCTATCAGTAAAGCATCTACTCCACCATCCAACAATCCCTTTATCTGCTCGGTATAAATTTCCACCAAATCATCAAAGCCAACGTCTCTATATCCAGGATCTTCAACCTTTGGCGACATGGAAGTCGTTTTATTGGTTGGACCAATTGCTCCTGCCACCCAACGTGGTGTATCAGGATCAATTGCATTCATCTCCTCAACCGCAGTACGGGCATTCTTCACTGCTTCAAAATTCAACTCATAAGCCAATTCTTCCAATTTATAATCGGCCAATGATATTGCATTGGCGTTAAAAGTATTGGTCTCAATAATATTGGCTCCGGCTTCTAAAAACTTTTTATGAATCTCCTTAATAATATCAGGTTGAGTCAAAGTAAGTAAGTCGTTATGTCCTTTTTGATCACTTGAAAAATTAGCAAAACGATCTCCACGAAAATCTGACTCCGTAAATCGATGTGCCTGAATCATCGTTCCCATTGCTCCGTCTAAAACAAGAATTTGCTTCTGTAAGGCCTCTTTAATAGATATCAATTTCTGTTCCATATTAATTTGCAACTGTTAGATATATTGCGGTATTACTGTTCTTTTGTTCTACTAAAACATGATGTTTTAGTTGTATTTCTTCGATTGTAGCTGGTGTGTAATGTCGAACTGTTATCAATTCCAAATCATCACTTAGTTCAACCTCATATTTCTCTTCTAATTCTGTCACCAAATCCTGCATGTTTCTAGCTGAGCTATTTGCACAAAAAGCAAAGCTAACCGCAGTGTTTTGTGTAAAATTAAGCTTTATTCCATACTTTGTAACCAGTGTAAATATTAAAACCAGATCTTTTTCACCAATAAATGAAAAATGTAAAGGTTTCAAAGTCACTAACACCTGTCTTTTTTTGACAATATAATTTGGCAATAGTGGTTGTGGCTGATCTCCTTTTGTAATTAAGGTTCCTTTTTGCGAAGGATCTATAAATGACTTTACCCACAAAGGAATCTTTTTAGCCTGTAATGGCTTTATTGTTTTAGGATGAATTACTCTGGCACCATAGTACGAAAGCTCAATAGCCTCATGATATGGAATCAAATCCAATTTGGTTGTTTCCTCAAAATAATCAGGATCAGCATTTAATATTCCCAAAACATCTTTCCAAATGATCATTTTATCTGCGCCAAGCAAGTGTGCTAAAATTGCCGCAGTATAATCGGAACCTTCTCTTCCTAAAGATGTTGTGTAACCGTTCGAATCTCTGGCAATAAAGCCTTGCGTAATGTATAATGCGGTAAGATTATCAGGAAATACGGCATTGACCTTTTCTTTCGATGATTCCCAAAGAATGTTGGCATCGCCATAATTATCGTCGGAATCTAAACAGGTTCGAATATCTACCCATTGGTTGTTTTGCCCAATATGGTTCATATATCCTGAAATAATGGTTGTTGAAAGTAGTTCTCCAAAACCAATCATCTGATCGTATTCAAAATTGAACTGATCGGATGATGGTTTTGAAATTTTGGTTTTTAGCTCGATGAAAAGAGCGTTTACTTCCGAATTGATTTTCGAAGGAACTTCTTCGAATAAATCCTCGATCACCGAAGTGTGGTTTTTCTTCAATAAATCAAAAAGCCCCAACGCCTTATCATTTCCGGAATAATAAGCATCCACGAGTTCTTCCAACAAATTGGTTGTTGTACCAATTGCCGAAATCACCACTGTGAGCGGACGCTTCACTTTGCCAATAATTTGACAAATATTTTTGATAGCAGCCGCATTTTTAACCGATGCGCCACCAAATTTATATATGATCATTTCTTAATTAGATTTGAGATGTTAGATTGATTCCCATCATCCAAATTCAAAATTACTCATCACCCAAATAAGCCAGAAAAATATCCTTTCCTGCTATTTGCTTTCGGATTTTTATCAGTTCGGAAAGATTCAATGTTCCAATTACGTAGTTAAAATCTTTACCTGTAAGTGCTTCTGAGACCTCTTCAAAATTGAATAAAGCCAAATCATTTTTATCTGTATATCTCAAATAAATCTCAACATCCATATCATTGGTGTATTCCAATCCTCCGTAATATTTCAGCTTTTTATATTCGTATTTGTAATCGTAAGCCAATGCGGTAATATCCGATAATACAGCAGATCCTGTTGGATGAGCACCCGCTCCTTTTCCATACATGAACTGGTTATCGTAAAAATTCCCTTGAATTAAAACTCCATTGTAATGACTCTCAACCGTGTAAGCATGTTCTTCTGGTTTTACAAACTTAGGAGCTACAAATAAATTCACATGATTGCCATTTACTTTGGTTACTTTTCCCAACAATCGGATTTTATATCCCTTTTGCGAGGCTAATTCAATATCCTTGGGAGAAAGATTCCCTATTCCGGCATTAAAAACCTCATCAGGATGAACAAACAATCCAAATCCGTGAACGGTAAGTATGATTAATTTGTATAAAGTATCGAAACCTCCAACATCCGAAGTCGGATCACTTTCAGCAAAGCCTAAGTCTTGTGCTTCCTTTAGTGCAAGATTGTAATCTAAATTTTCATTAAAAATCTTTGTCAGGATATAATTTGACGATCCGTTCAAAATTCCACTTACCGATTGCAGCAAATCGTTGTCGTAATACTCTTCCAAATTTCTGATAATCGGAATACTTCCACATGCCGAAGCTTCGTACAAAAAGGAAACCTTATATTGCCATTGCAATTGAATCAACTCCTCGATATGATAAGCCAGCATTTTTTTATTGGCAGAAACCACATGCTTTCCATTTTGCATCGCAGTTTTTACAATTTGATACGCTGCATCAGCATCATCAATCAATTCAGCAACAACATTTATTTCCGGATCATTTAAAATATCATCAGGATTTGTGGTAATTAATTTAGAATCTAAATCTCTTTCCTTATCTGCATCTTTCACACAAACTTTTACAATAGATGCATCAATACCTTTGCTGTTTTTAAGAACATGAGCTAATCCGGAACCGACTACTCCGTAGCCGAAAACGCCTATTTTCAGTTTTTTACTCATTGGAATTACTCTCGATTAAAAAAGATTTTAAGACTTGGGTTAATTGTTCTTGTTCCAAAAGAAATCCATCATGCCCGTAAATTGAATTTATTTCCAGAAATTCTGCGTTTGGAATGTTCTTAGCAATGAACCGTTGTTCCTGAATTGGGAAAATTTGATCCGAATTTACACCAATCACCAAGGTTCTTGATTTTATTTCATTCAATGCCAATACCAAACCATTTCTTCCCCTCCCAATATTATGGCTATCCATTATTTTTGAAAGATGCCAATATGCATAGGCATTAAATCTTCGTGCCAATTTTTCTCCTTGATATCTTTGGTAGGAACTTGCACGATAATGATCTGTTTTGCTTTCTTCATTTTCCTGTTGAGAATGATCGTAAGTTGAATAAGTTCTGTAACTAAGCAGAGCAATCGATCTTGCTACACGCATTCCATTCAATCCAGCTTCATCATTCGATTCTTTCCAGGTAGGATCAACTTCAATCGACATTCTTTGCGATTCGTTAAAGGCAATTCCCCAAGGAGAATGCTTCGCATTAGAAGCCAGTATCACCAAATTATCTAGTTTCCCATTCAATAAATAAGCCCACTCCATGGCCTGCATGCCTCCAAGTGAACTACCAATCATCATATAAATACTTTCTATTTTCAAATGCTTTCTTAAAATTTCATGTGCCCCAACCAAATCTCTAACTGTCAGTTGTGGAAAATCATGATAGTAAGCCTGTCCGGTATCCGGATTTTTTGAAAGAGGTCCTGTTGAACCATAGCAAGATGCAAGAGTATTGTCACATACTATGAAGTAGTCTTTAGGATTGAAAAAGTCATTTTCTCCAAATAATCCTTCCCACCAATCGAAAACATCAGAGTTAGCAGTAAGAGCATGACAAACCCAAATCACATTATTCCTTTGCGGATCGTATTCCCCATAGGTGTGATAGGTAAGCTCCAACTCTTTCAGACACTCACCTGATTCAAGTTCTAAACCTTCTTTATGGATGTAACATTCTGAATTCACGGGTTACTAATTTTGTTTTGTTTGTTGTTTTGAGCTTTGTAAAAATCTCACTTAAGATAGTACAGAACAAAACTTTGAGTTCCCAGCCGAAAATTCGGCTAAAAAATTTCCAACTGGGATTAACTATCAAACATTGTCTAATTTATCTTTCTTGTTTGATGCCGACCTATCTTTTAAATAATATCGGTATTAAAACTAATTGATTGTCTCTACGTTAATTGCTTTCTCAACAGATTGCTTGATGTCAGCTTTAATGTCTTCAATATGTTCGATTCCAACAGATATACGAAGTAAACCTGGTTCAACACCCGAAGCTGTCTGTTCTTCCAGACTTAATTGCGCATGAGTAGTAGAACTTGGGTGAATAATTAAAGATTTGGCATCTCCCAAGTTGGCAACATGTGAAAGTAGTTCCACTCCATCAACCAATTTATCGGCTACTTCTTTTCCACCTTTAACTTTGAATGTTAGAACCGATCCTGCTCCTTTTTTGAAGTATTTTTGTGCTTTTTCATAGTAAGGGCTTGATGGCAAGCCAGGATAATTCACCTGCTCAACCCAATCTTGTTCTTCTAACCATTTTGCTAAAGCAACTGTGTTTTCAACATGACGATCCAAACGCAATGAAAGTGTTTCTAATCCCTGTAATAATAAGAACGAATTGAACGGACTCTGGCTGCAACCATAATCTCTTAAACCTTCCACTCTGGCACGAATTGCAAAAGCAATGTTTCCAAATGGTCCATCGGCACCAAAAACATCCCAAAATACCAATCCGTGATATCCTTCTGAAGGTTCTGTAAATTGAGGAAATTTCCCATTTCCCCAGTTGAAGTTTCCTCCATCAACAATTACTCCACCTACTGCAGTACCATGTCCACAAATCCATTTGGTAGCCGATTCCACAACAATATTTGCTCCGTGTTCCAGCGGACGGAATAAATATCCACCCGCACCTAGTGTATTATCCACGATAAGTGGCAAATCGTATTTCTTAGCTATTGCAGATACTTTTTCAAAATCAGGAATTGAGAATTTAGGATTTGGTAAAGACTCGACATAAATCGCTTTGGTCTTTTCATCGATCAACGGAATAATTGTATCCGGCTCATCGATATCAACAAAACGACATTCTATACCCAACTTTTTAAACTGAACTTTAAACTGATTGTATGTTCCTCCGTAAATTTGAGAAGCACTCACAAAATTATCACCTACCTCCAAAATATTAGTCAGCGCTAAAAACTGAGCGGCCTGACCAGATGCTGTTGCCACAGCAGCAACTCCACCTTCTAATGCTGCAATTCTTTTCTCGAAAACATCATTGGTTGGATTCCCTAAACGGGTATAAATATTCCCGAATTCTTTTAAGCCAAACAGGTTTGCTGCGTGTTCTGAACTGTTGAAAGTATAAGCTGTGGTTTGATACAAAGGAACTGCTCTTGAATTGGTTGTTGCATCAACTTCCTGACCTGCGTGTACCTGTAGTGTTTCGTATCTTAAATTATCTGACATAGCGATTCTTTTTAAAAAATGATTAACTCCTTGCGAGATAAATACAGGTGTCCCATATTAAATCTCAAATAAAATTTCTGGTTATTAGTTAGAAACAGAAATGTTTCCGAGTGTCGCAAATACGTAGGTTCTTACAGTACAAATAATCTGATCTAAAATGTGGTTTCAGATTTAATTGTACCTATTCATGTTTCTGTACTTACAGAATCAATAATAAAAGCAATTTCGAATTTGAGTTCCCTGAGTCGGTGTTATTTTATACGCACCAGTATCTAAAAAAGGGGAAAAATTTTAGAAAGAATGCGTTAAATCATACGCATCATTCGTTGCATTCGCATCATCAATGTAATTGAAGATTGCAACGTGAAGTTTTGCTCCAGATGAGCCTGTTGATTGTAATTAATTTGAGTCTTCTTCATAATCTGTTAATTTATATTCACCAAAAATTTGGTCAGGATTTGACACCTTTCAGCAATGGTAGCTGCGGTTGTCAGAAGGTCAACGAGCCTGTTCTCTAACTTCTTCTGTATAAATTATAGATATTCTCCTTGGAGATTTACCTTATATAACAGTGACAAAGATAGCGAAGTTTTTGAATTGACCAAATATTCCCGACCTCTTTGTCTTTTATTATTTGCAAAAAAATTGAACTTTTCCCTCTTTAGAAATTCAATTTACTGCGTGTTATTATAATTGATGCTATTCACCCTTTCGCCTATCGGCACTTTCCCTGAAAGGGAAAGATTCAACTTGAAAACTTTTCGGCAAAACCAGAATCATATTCTATTTAAAGAGTTCTCAGAAAGGACAGGAAGGTGTTTGAAATTACTATAACTCATGATTCTTTTTCACCCTTTCCCCTATCGGCACTTTCCCTGAAAGGGAAAGATTCAACTTGAAAGATTTTCGGCAAAACCAGAATCATATTCTATTTAAAGAGTTCTCAGAAAGGACAGAAAGGTGATTAAAATTACTATAACTCATGACTCTTTTCAACCTTTCGCCTATCGGTACTTTCCCCGAAAGGGAAAGATTCAACTTGAAAACTTTTCTGCAAAACCAGAATCATATTCTATTTAAAGAGTTCTCAGAAAGGACAGAGGGGTGAAAAAATTTCACTTTAAGGATTCCCTTCTAAATACAGAATCATCATTATTCCTATGAAAGTAAGATTCTATTTCCGCTAGAATAATTGGCATATTTATCAAATCTTCATTTTTAAATCTGACCACTTTAATACCCATATCGGTTAATATTTCGTCCCGCTTTGCATCTTTATTCTTGGTGAAATCGTGCACTTTACAATCCAGCTCAATGGCAAGTTTCTCTGCTTCGCAATAAAAATCGGGAATAAAAAAGAAATTTTCATCCTCATAAGTGTCATAAATAATTACATGTTGTCTTAGAAATTTCCTCCCAAGTAGTTTTCTGTTTCGAATATATTTCCATAACAGCTTCTCTGATAATGTAAGATTTCTTCTTAATTTTTTCTTTATATCCTTTATCTCACTATACTTCATGCTATATTTATTGGTGTTATTCACCCTTTCGCCTATCGGCACTTTCCCTGAAAGGGAAAGATTCAACTTGAAAACTTTTCTGCAAAACCAGAATCATATTCTATTTAAACATATCTCCTCTTTTCAGGGGAGATGTCCGGCAGGACAGAGGGGTGAACAATTCACTTTACAAATTAGATATCTAAGCCAACACAAATTGAGCAGTATCCCTACTCCTTTGTTCCAGTAGTATTTGCCGGCCTTTAGTCATTCTTTCTACAGCTTCAGCATTGTGATGACGAATTGTAATTAATTCTAAACCATCATTGTATTTCACTTCAAAATTGACAGAAATTTCTTCCAGTAAGTTTTTTAATCTTCTTTCTGAATGATCGACACAAACAGAAAAACTAATTGCTGAATTCTGAATTAGATTTACTTTCACCCGATGTTTTGCAAAAACCGAAAAAAGAGAACTCAAATTTTCTTCCAGTATAAAAGAAAAATCACTTGGTCGTATCGAAATCAATACCTGACCCTGTTTTCGAATGTAAACAGGAATTAATTGATCCTGCTTTTTAGAAGCTGTACTAATTAATGTCCCTGATTCATTCAAGTCGAGAAAAGATCGTATTTGCAAAGGAATTTTCTTCTTTTTGATTGGTTGAATGGTTTTTGGGTGTATCACCTTTGCCCCATAAAAAGCAAGCTCGATAGCTTCCTGATAAGAAATTCGCTCCAGTTTTTGCGCATCGGGTAACCATTTTGGATCTGCATTCATAATTCCCGGAACATCTTTCCAGATAGCTAATTTATCCACATCAAGAATATACGAAAGAATAGCAGCAGTATAATCGGAACCTTCCCGACCTAATGTTGTAGTTTGATTTGTAATTGTACCTCCAATAAAACCTTGAGTAACATATACGAATGTGTTCGTAAAACCGAAAGTCTGTGATATTAACTTCTGCGAAAGTTCCCAATCTATTCTGCCTTCCTTATAGGTATCATCTGTTTTTAAACAAGTGCGAATATCCACCCACTTATTAGGCGTGCCTCGAAACCTAAGAAATTCCGACACAATGGTGGTGGAAATTAATTCTCCAAATGACACAATTTGATCATAATCGAACTCATAACTTAGTGAAGGTGCTTTTTGCAGATAAGCACTCAATTCTTTAAAAAGAGCTTCTACTTTTAGAAAAACAGCATCATCCTTTTTCGGAAATAATTCATTAATAATATCTAAATGATATTTTAGTAAGGATTTAACTTTACAATCAATGCCATCCTTCTTAGTAACAAAATCATCAACAATCTCTTCTAAAGCATCGGTTGACTTGCCCATTGCAGACAATACGATAACTGTTTCCTCTCGATAGGATTGCACAATTTTCACAAAATTCCGTACACCATCAGCACTATTCACCGAAGCACCACCAAATTTAAATATGTTCATCAAAGAATTGTTAATATGATCTATAAACTACATTTTCAAAATAAAAATGAAGTTACAAAATAATGTATTAGCATTATCACCTTCACAAAAATTATAAGCTGTTCTGTAATTCATTTCACACTTTTACGCAGGTAAAAAAGAATAAAAATGCCCTTAAAAGCAAAAAAACTACTCAACAACATAAAATATCTCTCCTTAGTTTAGCCATTGGAAACACCTAGCATAACTAGGCTTGCGACAACAAAAACGTCTGTCGTAAACGTTTGAAATAAGCGTTTCGGCGTTTCACAAAAAAGCATAACTTTATGCCACCAAATGAATGTAAACCAAAAATCCTTAAAAAAATGACTGAACACAACAATGTTCAAACCTTAAATCAATTCATCATCCAAAGACAATCCGATCATGCCGGAGCCAAAGGGGAATTGTCCCGATTGCTTCATCATATTGGAATTGCATCTAAAATTGTAAACCGTGCTGTAAACAAAGCTGGATTGATTGATATTTTAGGTGAACATGGAGATCGAAATGTACAAGGAGAAGATCAGCAAAAGCTAGATATTTTTGCAAACACTCACTTTATTGATGCACTAAAGGCCAGTGGCGAATGTTGTGCTGTTGCATCGGAAGAAAATGAAGATATCATTATTTTCGATGATGAAATGAGTAAGCATGGAAAATATGTTTTCTCAATGGATCCGCTTGATGGTTCATCGAACATCGATGTAAATGTTTCGATAGGAACCATTTTCTCAATTTACGAGCGTGTTTCTCCAAGAGGAGAAGTTGCAAAAATTGAGGATTTCCTTCAGGAAGGAACCAAACAAGTTGCAGCCGGATATATCATTTATGGTTCATCAACCATGTTGGTATACACAACTGGAAAAGGTGTAAACGGATTTACCTTAGATCCTTCAATTGGTGAATTTTGCTTGTCGCATCCGAACATTAAAACACCAAAAACGGGAACAATTTATTCCATAAACGAAGGAAATTACATCAATTTCCCTAGTGGGGTTAAAAAATACATTAAGTATTGCCAGGAATTGGATCAAAAATCGAATCGCCCTTACACTTCGCGCTACATTGGATCTTTGGTAGCCGATTTCCACAGAAACTTACTTAAGGGTGGAATTTTTATTTATCCGCAAACCAGTAAAAACCCCAATGGTAAACTTCGATTGATGTACGAATGCAGTCCAATTGCTTTTATTGCCGAGCAAGCGGGTGGTAAAGCAACAGACGGCACACAGCGCATCTTAACAATTAAGCCAACATCACTTCACGAACGTATTCCTTTCTACACGGGTTCGACCAATATGGTGAAAAAAATTGAAGAGTTTTTGGAGTTTTTCAATAACATCTGAAATCTAATTTTCAGAAGAGAACTGTAACGCACGACTAAACAAAAGCCACTTCCTTGGGAGTGGCTTTATTTGCTTTTCTTATATTTATTCCTTTAAAACCATATCAATGCACACTACAGCAGCAAGAATCAAAATTCGAATCGAATTATCTGCTGTAACTTTATTGTCAATCGTCAACATGTAATTATCTGCTGATGTAAACAATTCCTTACCAATTCCAGCCCATTTTTTACTAACATGAGCAAACTCTGTTTCACCTTTAATAAATTTAAAATCCCAACTGGTCCATTTCCCTTTAAGAGTACACAAAAAAATTTCATTGGAATCAATAACGTCAAACTTCCCTCCAATTGAGAAAAACTTTTGCTTGAATTTCCCCAATAAATTATCACTCTCATCAAAAACTTCAACCGAGGATAAAAAAATAGAAATACCTCGTTTTATTGTTAGTACTTTTTCTCCCGAAGCAGTTTTGATTTCAATATTAAAAGGAGTCATTCTCTTATAGTCGGTAAACCGCAACATTTTGGTGAAAAAACCAAGATTTTCTTCCCTGCATGTCATTATCATTTCCTGATTATCAGGATTGAAAATATCAAAATTATTTGCTGCCTTGAACATGCCTAGATGTTCCTTCACGAAAAATGAATTTCGACTTAAAATTGGATTCATATTTTATCTGTTTTATTCAATGGTCTTGCTTAGTTTTAAGAACAATTTCAAAGTCCTATATTATCAAATCTCCAACAAACAGGTTAACTCTTCACTCGTCATGCTGGGAATAAATTCGGTGATTGTATAATCGGCTAAATCATTTTTGTGAAAAGGATCTTTTGCCAGGATTTCTTCCAATTGTTTTTTATCCTTCACTGTTGAAAGTATTACGCCTCCTGTTCTCGGAACTTTTCTTCCCGAAACCTGAAAATTCCCTAAAGCATATTGCTCTTTCAGATATTTAACATGATTGTTCAATTCTTTTTCTACCTTTTCTAAAGGCACTTTGTAAGCTAACGAAATAATAAACATTTTATTTATTTGGATTTAATTAAAGCATAAACAAATTGGGCGATACCTATTTGTTTTTAATGCACAAAATTATCTTACTTAATTATTCTATTAAAGACTAAATAATTCGTAATACGCTTTTTTATTTTCCTTATCATACCACAAGTAATTCCAATACCTGTGTTCTATTCCATTTTTATAAGCCATTATCTTATTTATTTTTTCTGTTTCCCACCAATTAAACTCAGTCAGAAATAGAAGACCATTGTCATCATTATTAAGGGTTAATTTGAAATCCTTTTTTAAAATGATTCTTTGAATGGTTGTTGAGTCACAACTGAATGAAAATCGAACAACATAGTCAGCTCCAAAAAAATCTCCATAACAATATATTTGTTTTACATCAGGGGTTAAATCAATCTCTAAATATTCTTCAAATCTTATCTTGTTATATTTCGTATCTGCTCTATCGTATTCAAAAAAAGGAAATACTTGATCAATTAAATCTTTTACTTTAGATTTAATTTTTCTCTCCGTTCTATGTGTAATTTCTTGTCCCTTATTTTTAATTCTATTACAAGAACAAAACAGCATTGTTAATACAAATGATATCAAAATTACATGTTTCATTGCAAAGCAGTTTTTATACTATCCGGGAACCAAGGTAAAATACCTGTGATGGTAAACTCATTGTAAACACTATCGATATTGTACATGTGAGTAGAAACATTTAATTCCTTTAGCTCTATTTGATAGATCTTCTTATCAAAAAAGAAATTGTATGTTGTATCTTTGGTGTTTATTATATACCAATGCTCAGGAAATAGAAACTCTTTTTTTATTGAATCTAATAAAGAGAGTACGATATCTCCACTACCAATAGGATAGACTTCCTTAGAAATATAAAAAACACTCTCATCCTTATCAAAATAAACTTGATTCTCCGAATCACAATTTTCAAAAATACGCACGGATTCATCAATATAACCATGTACAACTCCTCTATCAACACCAATATGATTTATAGAACTGATATTAGCTCCAATAGAATGATAGTCTATTTTATCTTTTTTACTACTTAGTAAATCATCAAAACTCATGAACCATTTAGGAGGAGTCGAAAGATCTTTATAAATAGCCAATGGTTCGTATAAGGGAAGACGAGGACAATTACTATTCCAATTTGTTGCTTTGTAATACCAACTAACCTTAGGCTTGGATTGATTACAAGCACCCAAAAACATTACCAAACCCAATACAAATATTATTTTTCTCATATCTTTAATTATTTATTTAAAGCAACTTTTATACTATCAGGAAACCACGGTAAAACACCCTCTCTTACAAACTGATTGTAAACACTATCTATATTGTACATGTGAGCCGAAACCTTTAATTCCTTTAGCTCGGCTTGGTAGTTCTTCTTATCAAAAAAGAAGTTGTATGTTGTATCTTTGGTGTTTATTATATACCAACGTTCTGGAACCATCACAACCTTATTCACAGTATCAAGTATGGTTGCCACAATTTCCCCTTCTTGATGCTTATAAGTAGAATCTGATGTCCATGAAGGACTCCCTTCGTTATTCATATAAACAAAATCTCCTAAAGAGTATCCTTCTATTTTAACTGTTGATTCATTAATACAGCCATAAACAATCCCATTATTAACGCCAATATGGTTTATCGAAATAATATTAGCTCCAATAGAATGATAGTCTATCTTATCTTTTTTACTGCTTAATAAATCATTAAAACTCATGAACCATTTAGGAGGTGTTGAAAGATCTTTATAAATAGCCAATGGTTCGTATAAGGGAAGACGAGGACAATTACTGTTCCAATTTGTTGCTTTGTAATACCAACTAACCTTAGGCTTGGATTGATTGCATGCCGACAGTAGCATTATCAATCCCAACACAAACATTATTTTCTGCATACCTTTATTTATTTAAAACTGCTTTTATACTATCCGGGAACCAAGGTAAAATACCCCCTCTTACAAACTGATTGTAAACACTATCGATATTGTACATGTGAGCAGAAACATTTAATTCCTTTAGTCTAGTTTGATAATCTTCCTCGCTAAACAAATAAGTATAAGTAGTATCTCTAGTATTAACAACATACCACCTTTTAGGAATTAAAAAAGATTTTTTAGTAGAGTCTATTAATAATAATGCTTGTTCGTTCTTACCAGTAGGACACTTTTGCAAAGAAAAACTAAAGCCTCCTTTACTATTAATAAATGCATAATTTCCAATACCCACACCCGTTTCAATGAGTTCAGATTCTTTAATATAACCATGAACAATCCCTCTGTCGATGCCAATATGATGGATCGAAATAATATTAGATCCAGCGGTATGATAGTCTATTTTATCTTTTCTACTACTTTGAAAATCATTAAAACTTAAGTGCCATTTAGGAGGTGTTGAACGATCTTTATAGATAGCCAATGGTTCGTATAAAGGAAAGCGAGGGCAATTTCGATCCCAATTTGTTGCTTTGTAATACCGACTCACTTTAGACTTGGATTGATTACAGGCTAGCAGTAGCATTACCAAACTCAGTACAAATATTATTTTTTTCATATCTTTAATTATTTATTTCAACAACCCAATTTCCATGTATTTTTAATTCATCGTTGCAACCAATCACATCATGATAGATGAATCCGAGTACCGCACATATGGCATTATATTCCGTTGAGCGAGTTTGCCAATTCGGCCGTAAATCGAATGTATCCGTAAAATTATAGGAGATAGTAATTTTTCCATCAATACTGGCCTCAGCCTTGCAATCTACTGGAATAGAACGTAAAAGCCAAGTAAGTTCGTTGCAGGCAACCTGCCAGGTTGGGCTATACTCATCGGCCCATTTCGAAATTTCCAATGCTTGTTTCCACATAGCAGCACCTGCTCTTTCGCCGCCCAATTGAATTCTTTCACTTTTACTATGAATAACCACCCTTCTTTTATAATCATTATCACTCTTAATGTCACTAATAATACTACTCTGCAAACTTTGTATTTCAGGATCGTTTTTCACTTTTTCTAACCCTTCGCCTGTAAGCTGAACACTACTACTTTGAAGCACGGAATGGAAGCCTGCTCCATAAATATTTTCAATACGAGTTGGGTTTTGTCCTAAATATCTGCAAGCTGCATAAAATACGTCCCTTCTTGTTTCATGTCCCCAACCAGAACCTTTGTAATCTTGAAAATTTTTCATTCTTATAATTTGTTTTAAATTTTAATATTGAATTCGTTTTTAGTCTGAAAATGCTAAAAGAATAAGTTCCAAACTTACAAAGGCCTCCCTGCTTTTATGATGAAATGGAATTTCTAATTAACTCTTTTTATATAAATCATAAGATTATTCGTCTCACAATTTCCACTAAACATCAACACTGTAAAGTTATTTTTGTATATTATTTTTTATGATCACACTTTAAATTTAACCAAATTTTATTAATCGTACATTAAATATTTTTTTTATTTATCAAAAACAACACTTCGCACCTGTCAATGAGCAGTTTGCGTACATACTGTGCGTCCAGACACACAACACAACCGTTAAATACATAATTAAAACAAAAAGTGCAAAATGTCCACTTTAAGCATTTCAGATTACCCCAATACTATACGGTAAAAACTTTCGTGATTCACTAAAAAATAAAAAATCAGCAATTAGAAATCATTACCTATGCCTAGTTTCCCGATCCTTTCAACTTTTACCTTGTCCCAAGAATATTTTCCTTAAATTTGCCAATCAAATAATAAAAGGATAAGGATTTGGAACTAAAGCAGCTTATACAAATATTCTCGAAGCATCCTGCTCGATATAGCATTGAAAAATACCTGGAACAAAAAAAGAGCTTCCAACTACATTTAAAAGGTGCAGTTGGATCTTCTCTACCATTGGTTATATCTGCACTTTCTCCTTCTAAACGTCCGCATGTTTTAATTTTTAACGATAAGGAAGAAGCTGCATACTTTTACAACGATTTGTGTAATCTTATAGATAATAATCGTGTTTTATTTTTCCCATCTTCTTACAAACGATCGGTTCAGTACGAAAAAACAGATAGTTCCAATATTATTCTTCGTGCCGAATGTTTAAAGCGTTTAAATTCAGAACAACATCCTACATTTATCATTACTTTTCCCGAGGCCATTATCGAAAAAGTAATTAGTAAAGAACAATTGATAGAAAACACTTTAACTATTAAAGTGGGAGAAAAGCTTTCGCCCGAATTTGTTGAAGAGGTTTTGGTAGATTATGAGTTTGAACGTGCCGATTTTGTGGTTGAGCCAGGTCAATACTCTATCCGCGGAAGCATTATTGATATTTTTTCTTTTTCGGATGAGCACCCATTTCGAATCGATTTCTTTGGCGAAGAGGTAGATTCCATCCGAATGTTTAATGTGGAAAATCAGTTATCGATAGAGAAATTTAATACGGTTGATATCATTCCTAACATACAGGAAAATTTATTGAAAGAATCGAGAATATCTTTCCTTTCGTTTGTGCCGGACAATGCTGTTTTTTGGTGTAAAAATTTGCAGTTCTCCTGCGATCGAATTCAGTCTATGTATGAAAGCACTATAGAAAAGCTTCCATTCATGCAAATAGGTGAAGATTCTGTTTCTACAAAAGATTACCTGACTAACAGTAAAGAATTCATGAATCAGATGAATGAGTTTTCGATATTGGAATTCGGACAAAAATTCTTTTTTAATGCTCAGGAAGAGATTAAATTCAATCAAAACCCGCAACCGGCATTCAATAAAAATTTCGACTTGTTGGGACAGCATTTGCTAAACAACAATTCAAAAGCAGAAACAAATTATATCCTGTCCGATAATCCGAAGCAGATTGAAAGAATACATGCAATTTTTGAAGACAAGGGAATCGAAGTTGAATTTCAGGATGTAAACCACACGCTTCACGAAGGTTTTTCAGATGATGACTTGAGAATTTCAATCTTTACCGATCATCAGATTTTCGATCGTTACCACAAATTTAAGCTGAAGAACTCAACGGTTCACAAAGCAAAAGAAACTGTTACTCTAAAAGAAATCAATCGTCTTCATCCTGGTGATTACATTGTTCATTCCGATCATGGAATAGGTCGTTTTGGAGGCTTGCAAAGAATTGATGCAAACGGCAAATCGCAAGAGGTTATCCGACTGGTTTATAAGGACAATGATATTCTATATGTAAGTTTACACTCTCTTCATAAAATATCAAAATACAAAGGCAAAGACGGAACATCGCCAAAAATATACAAACTAGGCTCCGGTGCCTGGCAAAAAATAAAAGAAAAAACCAAAGGCAAGGTAAAAGACATTGCCAAGGATCTAATTGCTCTTTACGCCAAACGAAAATCCGAAAAAGGATTTTCTTTCAGTCCCGATACTTACATGCAACAAGAATTGGAAGCCTCTTTCATTTATGAAGATACTCCCGATCAGGTGAAAGCCACAATTGCAACAAAAGAAGGAATGGAATCGCCTTACCCTATGGATAGGCTGATATGTGGTGATGTTGGTTTCGGAAAAACTGAAATTGCTATTCGTGCCGCTTTTAAAGCTGTTGCCGACAACAAACAGGTTGCTATTTTAGTTCCGACCACGATTCTGGCATTTCAACATTTCAAAACTTTTAGCGATCGATTGAAAAATTTCCCTTGCACGGTAGATTATATCAGTCGAATGAGAACCTCGAAAGATCAGAAACAGATTCTGAAAAATTTAAAAACCGGACAAACTGATATTATAATCGGAACACACCGAATTATAGGAAAGGATATTGAGTTTAAAGATCTGGGCTTGCTAATTATTGATGAAGAACAAAAGTTTGGCGTATCCGTAAAGGAAAAACTAAAACAATTTAAAGTTAATGTTGATACCTTAACATTAACGGCTACTCCAATTCCAAGAACTCTTCAATTTTCGCTTTTGGGTGCAAGAGATATGTCTATCATCAACACACCGCCACCAAATCGCTACCCTATTGCCACCGAAATTCATAATTTTAACGAAGACATTATTCGCGAAGCCATTACCTACGAGGTAGAACGAAACGGACAAGTTTTCTTTATCCACAACAGGGTTCAAAACATAAAAGATGTTGAAGCAATGATTCAACGGATTGTTCCTGGTGTTTCGACAGTTGTTGCTCACGGACAAATGGATGGCCCAAAATTGGAAAAAATCATGCTCGAATTTATCCGTGGTGATTTCGATGTTCTAATTGCTACAACCATTATCGAATCTGGTCTTGACATTCCAAATGCCAATACAATTCTTATTAATAATGGTCAGAATTTTGGATTGAGCGAATTGCATCAGCTTCGTGGTCGCGTTGGCCGATCAAATAAAAAAGCTTTTTGCTATTTACTAACTCCTCCTCACAATTCCATGACTCAGGAAGCCAGACAAAGATTGCAGGCAATTGAAAGTTTTTCTGAACTGGGAAGTGGCTTTAATATTGCCATGCAAGATTTGGATATTCGTGGTGCTGGAAATTTATTAGGTGGCGAGCAAAGTGGTTTTATTGCTGATATTGGATACGAAACCTATCACAAAATTTTGAACGAAGCATTGCTTGAATTGAAAGAGAATGAATTCAAAGATATTTTTGAAGATGAAAAGAAGGAAGAGGACAAAGAAGTACTCCGATTTATTTCCGAATGCCAAATTGATACCGATCTGGAAATTCTTTTCCCGGAACAATATATAGAAAGTATTTCGGAACGAGTTCGTTTGTATCGTGAACTAGACAATATCAAGACAGAAGAAGAAATTGAAAAGTTCGAATCTCAATTAAAAGATCGATTTGGAGAATTGCCGGAACCGTGTATTGAATTACTTAATGTAGTTCGTTTACGATGGATATCTTTGGACTTAGGAATCGAAAAACTAATTCTAAAAACCGGGAAACTGGTTCTGTATTTTATTTCTAATCAGGATTCGGCTTTCTATCAATCCTCTCAGTTTAGCAAAGTTTTAAAATTCTTACAAACACAACCCATCCCTTGTAAAATGAAAGAAGCCAAAAACCGATTGAGCTTGAGCTTTGAGAAAATTAAAAACATTAAAAAAGCCAATGAAATACTGACTCTCATCAATGAGGTATAATATAACAACTCCTGTCAATTATTTGGCAGGAGTTTATTTTTCAGGAACAAATATGATCCCGAATGTAGCAAACCACTCCGGTTTCCTCTCCTTTTTCGTTTCGAAGTAAATTAGCTCTCAATTTTACCTCCTCCTTTTTATTTTGAATCTCAAGAGTAATACTGGTTTCATATTTGTCATTATCACCTACCGGAATCAAAATATCTTCGGCAAAAGTTTTTTGTTCCTCAGAAATAAACAGACTACAGTAAGATTTGCCAATAGTATTGGCTTCGGAAACACCAAAAATTCGCTCACATGCCCGGTTCCACGATTTCACCTTCCCTTCCAAATCGAAAGTCACAACACCATCAACAAAATTATTGATGATGTTAGCTTTCTCCGCTAATAATTGACGATAGGCAAACTCTTGCGTAATATCCCGAATAATTAACTGAAGATTTTTTTTGCCATTAAATTCAATTTGAGCTCCAGTTAAACCCACATCAAACAATTCCCCATGTATGGTCTTTAATTTCAAATGAGTATAAGGAATACCGGTTTCTAATGTTAATGAATTTTCCAATCTCTCTTTAAAGATTGCAGAATATTCATCTGAAACAAAAGATAACAATGGTAAACCCATTAAATCTTCAATGTAAGCTGTTTTTAATAATTTAAGTCCTAAACAGTTCAAATATTCTATCACACCATTTTCGTTAATTACAATAATGGCTTCAGGAGAATCAGTTATGAAATTTCGAAAACGCTGTTCGCGCATTTTCTGATCCAAATCAAATTGATGTTTATAAAAAGCCAATTCAATAGATATACCTAACTCCCTCTTATCAATAGGCTTCACCAAATATCCATAAGAGTGAATATTAATAACTCTTTGAATTGTACTTTCCTCGGTATCGCTGGAAAGGAAGATAACCGGAATGTCAAATTTAGTTTTGATTAATTCTGTTGTTTGAATTCCATCAAGGTCACCCCCCAAATGCACATCCATAAGTATAATATCCGGCTTCATTTTTTCACATAAGCGAATAGCCTCTTTACCATCCTCTACAATTCCAATAAGATCATAACCAAGTTCTTTTAGGAACATCCGGAAGATCGTCGAAATTAAACAGTCATCTTCAACAATTAAAATTTTTTTCTTCATCAATTCGAAATTGAATATGTAATCGATTTTAATCTAAACTATTTTAAATAAAAAATCACTAAAATACATGAGATAAAAAATAAAATCCCTCAAATATTTTAAATGAATATATAAAACCTAAGTATCACTGGATTAATATGCATAAAGTTTACTAATTTTATGCGATTTTACAAGCCATTTATAATAATTTACAATCAATTCAACTCTTTTGAATTTAATCGTTGACATAGGAAACACACAAATTAAGGCAGGCTTCTTTGAAAACAATCAATTAGTTAAGCTTGAGACCTCAACTTTGGAAGAAATTGAATTCATTTGTGGCCTTGTATCAAAATACAAGAACACTTACAATGTTATTATATCCTCGGTTAGAGAATACCCGGAAGCATTAATTGCAAAGCTTAAGCCACAATGCAAGCTAGTTCTGTTTTTTAATTCTAAAATTAAAATTCCTCTTGAAAATCGATATGAATCAAAAAGTACTCTCGGATACGATCGATTAGCCGCTTGCACTGGTGCATATGGATTGCATGAAGGAAAAGATATTCTGGTTATAGATGCCGGAACTGCAATTACTTTTGATTTTGTGAATAACAAAGGCCAATACATAGGAGGATGTATTTCTCCTGGTTTAAAAATGAGATTTAAAGCTTTGCATGAATTCACAAAAAAATTACCTGAGCTATCGAAAAATGAAAATTTTAATTTGATAGGTAAAAACACAAATGACGCAATAATATCCGGAGTACAAAATGGATTGATCTTCGAAATAGATGCATACATAAATAATTTAAAATCGAAACATTCCGACTTGCGTGTTATTATAACTGGAGGTGATGCTAATTTCTTAAGCAAATTGTTGAATAACAAAACGGATTTACATCCGGAAATTGTACTGGAAGGTCTGAATAAAATATTGAATTTTAATTTGTTGATTCTCTCTTAATAGGGGGATTTTTTTGCTGCTTTCTAATTTATTTATAGTTTTGCATGAGCTCAAAAAATATAGATGCTCAGACCAATTTTGAAGCTTATACTAATTTTTGGTATGAGTTTTGCAGTTTTAGTTCTGACAAAACTAAAACTTTCGTTATATTTAGACCCTGATTTAATTATTAAAAATTATATCAGGAAAATCGAAAGGTTTTTTTAGTTTGAAACAAAAAGTAACTTGATTATAAAAAAATAGGAATATGAAGACAAGACTTTTAATCGTAACAATGGTTCTTTTGTTTTCTGGTCTGTTTAAAGCGGAAGCTCAGACTGTGGAATCAAAATATGGGGTGGATAGTGTTCAAACAATTTTGAATGCCTCTCTTTATATCGAGATGGTAAAACAAAAAAATTACACTGAAGCAATTCCAGGGTGGAGATACGTTTATAATAATGCACCTGCATATCAAAAGTCTACATATATTAATGGTGTGAGAATAATGACCGGATTGTTACGTTCTACCAAAGATTTAAAATATGTAGATACATTAATGATGATTTACGATAAACGAATTAAGTATTTCGGTAGTGATCGTAAATACTCTACAGGTTACCTTCTTGGACGTAAAGGTGGTACTTTATTTGCTTACAAGAAAAAAAACATCTCTGCGGTTAAAGAAGCTTATGGTATTCTGAAAAAATCCATTGAAATACAAGGATTAAAATCGGAAGCTAAAGTAATTGCAAACACTATGGAAGCATGTAAAGTTTTGGTGCTGAACAATGAAATAGAAGCGGAAGAAGTGATAGACAACTACCTTCTTTTTATGGACATGGCTAAGAAGCAGATGAAAACTGAAGCCAACCCGAAGAAAAAAGACAACATTAACAATGCCAGAATAAATGTTGAGCGAATTTTCTTTGCTGCCGGTGTTGCGGATTGCGAAACGTTAAGCAACATATTTACTCCTAAATTCGAAGCTGACAGAGATAACATGGTTTTGATCAACAAAATCTTAAGAATGTTGAATCGTCAGGAATGTGAAGATGGAGCTTTGTATGCTAAAGTTGCTGAAAGAAAATACGAATTGGAGCCAAACGCCGATGCGGCACACAATTTGGCTAAAATGTTTATTAAGAAAAGAGATTTTCCTAAGAGTAAAGCTTACTTAATACAAGCTATTGGATTGGAGCAGAATGCAGAAATAAAAGCTGACCTGCACTACAAATTGGCAAATATTCATTTTTACAACAAAAAATATAGCGATGCTAAATCTCAGGCTTTAAAAGCGGCCCGTTTAAAACCAAACTGGGGACAGCCTTACTTGCTAATTGGTAAAGCTTATGCTGCTTATAGTAAGAATTACGGATCAACTCCTCTTGAGAAGAAAACTGTTTATTGGGTAGCTGTTGATAAATTCTTAAAAGCGAAAGCTGTAGATTCAGAATGTTCAGAAGAAGCTCGTAGTTTAATTAATACATACTCTAAGCATTTTCCAAGAAAAGAAGAAGCTTTCTTTGAAGGAATTAAAGAAGGTGATACTTATAAAGTTGGAGCTTGGATTAACGAAACAACCAAAGCAAGGTTAACACAATAAAATATTGGAAAATATAAAAGATATTATTAAAAGCATTGTAGTCCTTTCCGGGATTGCAATGCTTTTGTCTTGTGAGAACAGTATTAAAGACGTACAAAGTATTACAAGCCAGACGAAATCTCCAGAGCGTTCCGGCAAAGATGTTGAATTCATTTTCACCGACTCAACCCGAATAAAGAATCGTGCATTTGCTGTAGAATTCATAGAGGTAATAACAGAGGATAACGAGTATCAGGATTTTCCAAAAGGTGGGAAAATTACTTCTTATAACGATGACGGAACTGTTGCCGGACAAATTGAAGCTAATTATGCCAAACATTTTGTTTCTGATCAATTATGGGAACTAAGAAATAATGTGGTTGCTGTTAGTGATGATGGAAAAACCATAAATACAGAACTAATGTATTGGGATCAGGGTAAAGAACTCATTTATTCAGACCAATATGTACGAATTACTACTGACGATGGTCAAGTTTTGGAAGGAACAGGTTTTTCTTCTGATGACAAAATGAATAAAATTACACTTAAGAAAGTTACAGGTGAAGTATATTTAAATGATGAAACAGAACAATGAGAATAAAATCGTATATATATATTGCATCTAAAATCGTTTAACTGATGAAACAAAAACTACCTTATATTTTAGAAATAATCTGGTTAATAGTTATGGTTGTTGGCTTAGTTGCTGCAATTCACAAAACCATAAACTCTTCATTTTCAGATAGCACTATACTGTATATTATTGCTGGAATAGCTGCATTAATGTACGCCTGGAAAAGATACATGCGAAAGTTACAAGAGAAGAACCAAGTACAGAAGTAAATGAATGAACTAATCGTCATTTTTATCATGTTGGTATTGTCTGCATTTTTCTCAGGAATGGAAATTGCTTTTATTGCTGCAAACAGGTTACGAATGGAACTTGACCGCAATAAAAATACTGTTACGGCTAAGATTATTTCTATTTTTTCTCGTTTTCCAGGACATTTTATTAGCACGCTACTTGTTGGTAACAATATTGCGCTTGTTGTTTATGGTATTCTTATGGCTAAACTATTAGAACCTTCTATAGCCACTTGGGTTGATTCCGAATCTCTGATTTTAGCTGTCCAAACATTTATTTCAACAATATTAATTCTGGTTACCGCTGAATTTATTCCCAAAACCCTTTTCAGAATTAATCCAAACCTGGCTTTAAACCTATTTGCCCTTCCAGTGATGTTTTTTTACATCCTGTTCTACCCGATCACATCATTCACAATATTTTTATCGAAGAAAATTATTCGTAAGGTATTTAATACAAATATTACCGAAGATGAAGAAACCAAAGCATTTGGAAAAGTTGATCTGGATCATTTAGTTCAAGAAGGTCAAGAAACTAAAACCATAGCGGAAGATGATCTTCATGATATAAAAATATTTAGAAATGCACTCGATTTTTCGAAAGTTAAATTACGTGAGTGTATTGTTCCAAGAAACGAAATTGAGGCCATGGAAGTCAATGGCAAAATTGAAGATATTACCCAACGATTTATTGAAACAGGATTTTCGAGAATTTTTATCTACAAAGAATCTATCGATAATATTATTGGCTACATACATTCATCTGTTATTTTTAAAAATCCGCAAAGCATTAAAGCCGGATTAAGCAATATTATTATTGTGCCGGAAACAATGCCGGCTCATAAATTACTAAACCTATTTACACGCGAACATAAAAGTGTTGCTGTTGTAGTTGATGAATTTGGAGGTACTGCCGGAATAGTTACCATGGAAGATATCATGGAGGAGATATTTGGCGAAATTGAAGATGAACATGACGACATTGATTTGGAAGAACAGAAAATTTCTGATACCGAATATATTTTCGCAGGACGCCTGGAAATTGACTATCTAAATGACAAGTACGAACTAAATCTACCAGAATCGGAAGATTTTGAAACTTTGAATGGATTTTTGCTATTCACACACGAAAGTATCCCGAAGCATAATGAGACACTACGAATTGAAAATTTCAATTTCAAGATTCTTGAGGTTAGCAATACCCGTGTTGTAAAAGTACGCCTAACAATCCTCTAGAATATCCTAATTCCACCTTTACTTATATCTCAAAACGGGCTCTATTTATATCTAAAATAAATACTCAAGCATATTCAGTTTCTCCTTTGGAAACAGTATCCGATCTATATTCTACTCAATTGAATTACCTACTGGTCAATCTCTTCTTATTTTACTATAAAAGCACGTAATCCGATTGGAATAAAAAGCGATCATTTCCTATTTTTTTGTATATTCGTAGCCTAATTAAGAATATTTAAATCTTTTTCGATGGCAACATTACAAAAAATAAGAAATCGTGGTGTTTTTATAGGAATCATTATTGGTGGTGCTCTTCTTGCATTTATTGCTGGAGATGCTCTAAAATCAGGTGGTTCCTTATTAGCAAACTCACGAAATGAGATGGCAGAAATTGCAGGGGAATCAATTAACATTCGTGATTTCCAGAACCGATTTAATCATAGTCTGGAGGTTAACAAACTCATGTCCGGACAGAATTCAATTCCATCGGAGCAGACTGAACGTTTAAGAGAGCAAGTTTGGCAACAGATGGTTCAAGAATTTGTAATGAGCCGTGAGTATGATGAGTTGGGAATTTCTATTTCTTCCGAAGAGTTATTTGATATGGTTCAAGGTCGTAATATTGATCCTACCATCCGTCAGTTATTCCAGAACGAAAATGGATTGGTTGATAAAGATCAGGTTGTTGCTCAACTTAAGCAATTAATTGCAGCTCCTAACGGAACACCTCAAAAAGCTTACTGGTTAAACATCGAGGAAGCTATTGTCACACAAAGAAATCTTGTTAAGTACAATACTTTGATTCAAAAAGGTCTTTATATGCCAAATGTGTTGGTAAAAGACATGGCTGTCAAAGGAAGTAAAAAAGTAGATTTCAACTACATTGTAAAAAGCTATAACCTAATTTCAGATAGTACAGTTACTGTATCTGAATCTGAAATAAGAGATTACTACAATAAGCACGAAGATCTTTTCAAACAAACAGAATCAAGAAAAATTGATTACGTATCGTTTGATGTAGAACCTTCTACTGAAGATTACAAAGCTACAGAGAAATGGGTTGCTGATTTGAAAGAAGATTTCACTGAAGAAAGCAATAACATTCAATTTGTAGAATTAAACGGTGACAGCAACTTTAATGCATACTATTTCAAAAAGGGCGAATTAACAAATCAGGAAGTTAATGCATTTGCATTTTCTGCAAATAAAGGTGATGTATTCGGACCTTACTTTGAAAATGAAATGTATAAGATGGCTAAAGTGAATGAAGTAAAAATGCTTCCGGATTCAGTAAAAGCCCGTCACATTTTAATTCGTCCTATTAACGGAGATTTTAATGGTGCTGAAGCAAAAGCTGATAGTTTGAAAGCTTTACTTGCTAAAGGTAAAACATTTGCAAAACTAGCTAAGGATAATTCATCTGATCAAGGTTCTGCCGTAAACGGTGGTGACTTAGGTTGGTTTACTCAGGGAAAAATGGTTCAACCATTTAACGATGCAGCTTTTTCTTCTAAAAAGAATGAAGTAAAAGTTGTTTTAACTCAGTTTGGAGCTCACGTTATTCAGGTTATCAACATGAGTAAGGCAGTGAAAAAACTTCAGCTTGCTATTATTGATCGTAAGGTTGAAGCAAGTCAAAAAACAATTCAAGCGGCTTATGCTAAAGCTCGTACTTTTGCAGGAACCAATTTGGATGAAGAATCTTTCTCTAAAGCAATTACAGCTGAAAACTTAAGTCGTAGAACTGCAAATCTTAAAAGAGCAACTAAATTGATCCCTGGACTGGAAAATTCAAGAGATCTAGTTAGAGCAGCTTACAACACTGAGGATATGGAAAGTGTTTTATTAAACAATGACAACTCTGCAGTTTTCGAATTTGGAAATAAATTTGTTGTTGCGATCCTTTCAGATATTAAAGAAGAAGGAATTGCTTCTATTCAGGATAAAGTTTCTGAAATTAAGAGAGCAGTAAGAAAAAATAAAAAAGCTGAGCTTATTATTGCCGAGATGACAAAAAATAGTGATGGAGCTCAAAGTTTACTTTCTGTAGCTCAAAAGGAGAACTTGGAAGTTAAAAATGCTACTGGTATAAGCTTCCAATCGTTCCAGATTCCTGGTGCAGGAATTGAGCCTAAAGTAATCAGTACTGCTACCATACTTGAAAAAGGTAAAATTTCTTCTCCTGTAAAGGGAAATCAAGGGGTTTACATGCTTGTTATTACAAATGAAAATAGTGATGAAGTTTCTGATATCACGGTTCAGGCTTTTAAAACCAGATTAGAGCAAGGTTACCAATACCGTACAAACTATCAAGCATTCCAAGCGTTAAAAGACAATGCGAATGTTATCGATAAAAGATACAAGTTTTACTAGAGAGTAGAACCAAACAGAAAGCGGGATGATAATTATCATCCCGCTTTTTTATGCATCAAATTTGGCAAAAAAAAAAGAGGTTCTACAATTGTAAAACCTCATAAATATCAAGTAATACAGTAGTATCCCATAAAGTGTGTAAGTAAAGTTATTCTGATTTTTTCGGAGCCCTTTTCTAGCTCAAGAAAAAAATTGGAAATAACTTTACGTTGAGAGT
>JAESUW010000112.1 GCA_016760525.1 Labilibaculum sp. | reverse complement strand
AGGTAGACCTGACAGGTTTTCAAAACCTGTCAGGTCTGAAACCACCGCATCAATATTTTTCAAATTTATTTAATGCATACACCAAGGCTTTAAATAAGCAAAACAATCGCCACGGATCTCTTTTCGAGCGTCCGTTTAAGCGCAGGTTAATTGTTGATGAGACTTATTTTAAAAACGTGGTTTTATACATTCACAGAAATCCGGTGCATCACCGATTTTGCGAGCATCCAATAGAATATGGCTGGAGCAGTTATTTGACTTGCCTAAGCTCTAAACCCACCAAAATTAGGCGAGATTTAGTTCTTGAATGGTTCTGTGACAGGCAGAACTTTGAATACTGTCACAAGCAATCTATACCAGTTGATGAAATAGAGGAGTGGTTAGGATTTTAAATATAATATTCGCTACTTTCTGTTGCTCTTAAAAAAAAGAACAATGTATAAAGATTTTAAAATTTACAGGAATCACAATATTCAACTAATGCGCCTGCAGCATATAGCGCTAAGCGTAATCGATTATAAAACAAAAATATCTATTTAAAATGAAGAAAATTTTATTATTCATTCTAGCTTTTGGTTTCGTAATTGCAGTTTATGCACAAGAAGCCCAGTATGAAACGAAACAGGACATTCATTATTACAACGACTCCATTAACCAATCTGATGCTTACATAAATGAGCGTTGTGTTTTAGACGTCTATTTCCCTAAAAATATAAAGGGCTATGCTACTATTGTGTGGTTCCATGGAGGAGGATTAACAGGAGGAGAGAAAGAAATTCCTGCTGCTCTTAAGGAAAAAGAAGTTTGCGTTGTGGCTGTTAATTATCGTTTATATCCAAAAGTAAAGGCGCCCAAATATATTGTTGATGCTGCTGCTGCCGTAAGTTGGGTATTCAATAATATAGATAGTTTGGGTGGCGACTCGTCACTTATTTTTATTTCAGGACACTCCGCCGGAGGATATTTGGCTAGTATGGTGGGTTTGGATAAATCATGGTTAAATGTGCATAATATTGATGCGAATAGAATTGCAGGATTGATTCCTTTTAGTGGTCATACAATTACCCATTTTACAGTTCGCGAAGAAAGAGGTATTCCCGGTACGCAACCCATAATTGACAATTTAGCTCCTCTTTATCATGTTCGTGCTGATGCCCCACCCTTACTACTAATTACTGGTGACAGAGAATTGGAAATGTTGGGAAGATATGAGGAAAATGCATACTTAATGCGGATGATGAAAGTGGTAGGTCATAAGGAAACAAAACTCTACGAGATAGATGGTTATGGTCATGGAATGACCGAGCCCGCTTTTCCATTGTTATTAAAAGAAGTTCGGAGAATTAAGGAAAAGAAAAGGAACAACTGATAACATATGCCAATAAAACAGTGGGTATTGAAGTCAAACCACATCTTCATTTTTCTCACTTTTTTAATGCATACACCAAATATTTAATAAGCGAAACAATCGACACGGATTTATTTTCGAGCGTCCTTTAAAGCGTAAGTTAATTACTGACGAAACTTATTTTAAAAATCTGGTATTATTATTCATAGGAATTTGATACAGGAAAACTTGACAGATTTAACTATTTGAAATTTAGAAAATATATTATTACACAAGTATGATCTTCAACCGAAAGAAAAAACAAGCCGAACAATTACTAGCCTCTTTTGGGGAATTGAAAGATGCAACTTGCAATTTTGCTTTAATCGAGAAGTATTTTCGGAATAAAGATCATTCAGTATCTTTTCAGGTGCTTTCTGATAAAACTTGTAATGATCTCGATTTTGATGAGTTATTTATGTATTTGGATCGAACAAATTCAAAAATAGGACAGCAATACCTCTACAACAAATTAAGAACTATCCCTTCCGATTCTAAAAATATAGAATTGGATGAGGAACTGATCAATCAATTTACTACTAATTCTGATTTTAGGCTTGAGATTCAGGCGGAGCTAACGAAACTAGATAAGCGAGAAGCTTACTACATTTCCACTTTGTTTCAGGAAGGGCATTTAGAGCAGCCAAAATGGTTTTTTGTGATGCGATTGTTATCCTTTACCAGTATTTTATCTGTTCTTCTTTTGCCTTTTAATGCTCAGTTGTTTTTGGTTTTAATAGGTGTTTTTATTATTAACATCTGCTTTCATTTGTGGAACAAGAAAAACTTGTCGAGCTATTCCGGTTCCATTCCTCAGCTCTTGATTCTTAAACGGGTTGCAAATAATTTGTTTCAGAATAAGAACTTCAAAAGGATTAATCCCCTTTTGAATGAATCAATTAAAATAATCGATCAGGTTCGAAACAGAATGCTCTTTTTTAAATTGGAATCGAAAATCGAAGGCGATTTTCAAGTTCTATTTTGGTCTGTTTTGGAGCTTATAAAAATACTATTCTTACTGGAGCCTTTGCTTTTGTTTGGTGTATTGAAACGTTTGGATACCCGAAGAGAGGAAATTGAGAAGGTATTTTCCTTTGTCGGACGTGTTGATGCGTTAGTTTCCATTGCTTCCTTACGAAAGGGCGCAGAAGGACATTGTATTCCTGAAATATGCGAAAAGAATACCAGAATAATTGGGGATCAAATTTATCATCCTTTACTAATCGACTGCGTTACGAATCAGATTGTGGTGAATGATAAATCTGTTTTGCTTACAGGTTCAAATATGTCTGGTAAGACCACTTTTATTAGGACAATAGGAATCAATGTAATTACAGGATTAACCATTAATACTTGTTTTGCTGAATCGATGGTGATTCCACGAGTTCGTATCTACTCGGCAATCCGTATTAGTGATGATTTGATGAATGATAAGAGCTATTACTTCGAAGAGGTTCTTACCATTAAAAACATGATTGATAATGCAGGTAATGGTGAAGCCAATTTGTTTTTGCTCGATGAAATATTTAAGGGTACGAATACGGTTGAACGGATTTCTGCCGGAAAAGTGGTTCTGTCTTTGCTATCGAAAAATAACAATATCGTATTTGTCTCGACTCATGATATCGAATTAACCGGTTTGTTGGAGAAGGAGTATGAATTGTATCACTTTAGTGAAGTTGTAAACGATAAATCGGTGGACTTCGACTACAAATTGAAGGAAGGCAAACTGAAAAACAGAAATGCAATTAGAATTCTTCAAATTAACGGTTACCCGGATGAAGTAATTGAAGAGGCGATGATATTAGCTAAAGAACTGGATCGAAATAAGGTTTTAAAAACTTAAGAGGTCTTTTTCACTCAACTGATTAAAAAAATCCAGGAATGTCTCAGGAGGAATAGCTGAAATAGAGGTAAATTGCAGTATAAAATCATTAGCAGATTGAAAGCAATAAAAATCACAGTTCAGATTCAGGCCATTAAAGAGCAGGAAATAGAATGTTTACTTTCGGATGAAAGGGAAAGCATTCGCTTGGTTTATTTTCCTGTAGAAGGAAGTATTGTTTATTTAAACGATTCCAATCTGGTAGAAGTCGTTCGTAAAATTCAATTCCAATTCGAGAAGGTGATGCGCTCGGCTATTAAAGGTGATTTAAGGCTTGGGCAAACGATTAATTGTGTATTTATTGATGGTTTCAATTTTGTAAAAGAAGCCGATTTTCATCATTACATCAGGGTTGATCGGAGGACTGAAAACTTGAAAATCACTACAAGTGAAACGGAAATGAAAGGCATTCATAAAATTTTTGCCGATGGATCGTATGCTTGTGAAAGAAAGCAGTCGGGTTATGGTGGTTTTACCGAAACTCCTGATGGGGAACAACATATCTATTATCAGTCTTTTAAGCAGGGAAGCAGCAATATGATGGAGCTATTGGCTGTAATGGAAGGCTTGGAGCATCTGGAAGCTGTTGAAAAGATACAAGTAAATACTGATAGTCGTTTTGTAATACGAGGGCTTGTTCAGTGGATTCACTTCTGGCAGTATAACAATTGGCAAACCGCCCATGGAAGTGAGGTTAAATTTGCAAAAGACTGGCAAAAAATTAATCGGCTTTGCGAAGGGAAACTGATGGAGTTTAAATGGATAAAAGGACATTCAGGAAATGAGAAGCAAGACTTTTGCCATCAATTAGCCAGAGAATCTACTAATGGTCAAAAATAAACAAATATTGATCCCGAACACTTTTTCTTGAAGGCCACTCAGATTTAGGAGTTGTGACAAAAAAAACTGTAGTTTTGCTGTTCTCATTCAAAGTGAGGCTATCAATCAGTTTAAATTGACAATAATGAATATAAAAATAGTTGATTACGGAATTTGTAAAGCGATAGGAGAGACGAAGAAAGACATTGTTCCGGGTAGTACGACAGGATACTTTTTGCATTCTGACGATATGGAGTTTTTGGAAAAAACCGATGTTATTCATCCTACGGTAGGTTTGAGTTTTGGAATAAGCTATCAGTTCAAACAGGATTCAGAAGAAGCGGAACTTGTTGATTTTGTGTGCAGGATTAGACATCCTAAGTTGGTGAATCCAATTAGTAAGGAACAATTTATTGAAACAACAGAGGAAAAAGATTGCTATAGTGATGAGTTAGGTTATGACTTCTACACATTTGAACTAGACTGGGAAATGCAGCTGGGGGAATGGATTTTTGAGATTATCTATGGAGACAAGATAATGTGCAGCCAGACATTTATTTTGAGAGAATAAAGCAAATTGATACACTTGGGATTCCTACTTTAAGTGGGACTCTCAATAAAAATAAACTAATGGTCATCCGAACTGTAGTCGGAAGACCATTTTGCATTTGTAATATTTTTCAAATAGAATTGTTTTTAAAAAACAATTGTTCTTGTACCATCAACAATAATACGGTGTTCCGATTTGTAGCTTAAAGCTCGAGCTAAAACAATTCGTTCCAAATCACGACCTTTTCGGATTAAATCTTTAATCGTATCCTTGTGCGTTATGCGCATAATATCTTGCTCTATAATGGGTCCTTCGTCCAGATTTTCGGTAACAAAGTGGCTGGTTGCTCCAATCATTTTTACACCTCGTTCGTAGGCTTGTTTGTAAGGGTTTCCACCTACAAATCCTGGTAAAAAGGAGTGATGTATGTTGATAATTTTATTTTTGAACTCACGAATAAAGTTGGGTGATAAAACCTGCATGTAGCGAGCCAAAACAACCAAGTCGATATTGTGTTCTCTTAGTAAAGCAACCTCTTTGGTTTCCTGTTCCTGCTTTGTTTCCTTTGTTATCGGGAAAACATGATATGGAATTCCGGCAGCATCGGCAATTGGTTTCAAATCCGGATGATTCGATATAATCAAAGGAATCTCAATATCGTATTCGCTCATGTTGTAACGCCATAGTATTTCCTGAAGGCAATGGTCGTATTTCGAAACAAAAATGGCTACACGTTGCTTCTGATTCGAAAATTCGATTCTCCAATGAGCATCAAACTTCTTGGCGAGAGGTTCAAAAGTCTCTTTAAGTTTAGATGCTGGTATTGTCGAGTTCGCCATGTTCCAGGCAATTCGTAAAGAGAAGAATTGCTGATTTTGGTTCACATGTTCATCTAAATCGATGATATTTCCGCCTATTTCATATATAAATTGGGTGATTTTAGCTACAATCCCATTCCTGTCGGGACAAGTGAAGAGTAAAAATGCATTCACATTATTTTCAGACATAATCGTTTTAGCAGTTAACGGAATAATGAATTCCGTAATTAAAAATTCAGGTTTAACCTTTTATTTACAAATGGTATGAGAACATTGGCAAGTAAAAGGTGTGGTTTAGGCGGTAAATTTAGAAAAATATGTTTCAAGTGCAAAGGATCTAGCTAAAATGGGAACGTGAAAAATAAAAATA
This sequence comes from Labilibaculum sp., assembly GCA_016760525.1. Lineage (GTDB taxonomy): Bacteria > Bacteroidota > Bacteroidia > Bacteroidales > Marinifilaceae > Labilibaculum. The sequence continues at coordinate 1,263 of JAESUW010000112.1, read as the reverse complement.
AAACAAGTATTAAGTTCCAAGTGTGAAAAAAGGTAAGTATAGCTTGTGTTTCTGTTCCGATAATTATCGGAATGAGCTTGAAGCTGTGTTCATCTCTCTTTTAGGAGCTACTCTTTATACACAAATATTCACTTTATCACGAAAGAGTTTGTTTGTAAACATAAGCACCCCTCTGTTCTTCGAACATCTCCCCTTAAAAAAGGGAGAAACACCTTAAATAAATGCATCCTTCCTTTTTAAGGGAAGGTGCCGACAGACGAAAAGGTGCTGATTCTTAAAATTATCTTTTTTTATACATTTTGTTGCTCTTTATTTTTTCGACCAACAAGATGTGTATAAAGAGTAGCTTTAGGAGAGAGAGATAGAGTGAGGTGTTTTTTTAAATTGTGACATTTCTGTTGCAAAAAGTTTACTACAATAGTGAATTCCAGTTTTTACTCAGCATTTTTCTACTTAAGGAATGAGATTCCTCTCCCGATCCCGAGAATCGGGAGAAGGATCTGTTCAAAAAAGGATTGTTGGTTTTGATTTTAAAATTGGATTTATTGGAAGTTATAAATACTTAAGGTCAGTCTTCTTCTTCATTATAGGTGACTTGAAGCTGTGTTCGTCTCTCCTTTAGGAGAGAGATAGAGTGAGGTATTTTTTAAAATTGTGATATTTCTGTTGCAAAAAGTTTACTACAATAGTGAATTCCTGTTTTTACTCAGCATTTTTCTATTTAAGGAATGAGATTCCTTTCCCGATCCCGAGAATCGGGAGAAGGATCTGTTCAAAAAAGGATTGTTGGTTTTGATTTTAAAATTGGATTTCTTGAAAGTTATAAATACTTAAGGTCAGTCTTCTTTATTATAGGTGACTTGAAGCTGTGTTCATCTCTCCTTTAGGAGAGAGATAGAGTGAGGTGTTTTTTAAAATTGTAATATTTCTGTTGCAAAAAGTTTACTACAATAGTGAATTCCAGTTTTTACTTCAGCATATTTCTACTTTAAGGAATGAGATTCCTCTCCCGATCCCGAGAATAGGGAGAAGAATCTGTTCAAAAAAGGATTGTTGGTTCTGATTTTAAAATTGGATTTATTGGAAGTTATAAATACTTAAGGTTAGTCTTCTTCTTCTTCTTCTTCATTATAGGTGACTTGAAGCTGTGTTCGTCTCTCCTTTAGGAGAGAGAGAGGTGTTTTTTAAAATTGTGACATTTTGTTGCAAAAAGTTGATTGCAATAGTGAATTCCAGTTTTTACTCAGTGTTTTTCTATTTAAG
>JAESUW010000147.1 GCA_016760525.1 Labilibaculum sp. | reverse complement strand
TATTTTCAGAGAGATACCATTTCCTGATTTAATTAAACGCTTAGAGCGCTGGTATGATGTAAAAATAACTTACTCCGGAACCGACTTTGATAAAGTTCGTTATTCCGGTGCTTTTAAAAACGAGGAAACAATATGGCAAGTACTGGATGCCATAAAACTAACCAGCCCAATCAATTACAGGAAAACAGATTTTAGGGAATTTGAATTAATATTTAAGCCTATGCCATAAAAGAAAAAGCGGGATGTCTCCACAACATCCCACCTTTAAAACAATCAAATTATTAATTGTAATAACATTTCAAATTTATGAAAAAAAAACGAAACCATGAGAGCTATTTCGATAGGAATAATCTCTCTAAAGCTTATCGTGTTATGTGTACTTTTCTGTTTGTTGTTGCTACACTTATTCAAGTGTCTGCTGCTACTGATTCAGAAAACACAAAACTAAATTTGTCGGGGCAAAAAATGACTTTGAAGCAAATATTTAATTCTATTGAAGAACAGACTGATTTTTCATTCTTTTACAAAGTAGAAGAACTTGATCTGAATAAAGTATTTGATGTTAATTTTAAAAATAAAAGTGTTGAAAGTATTTTGGATAATGTTCTGAAGGGAACAGGTGTTTTTTATACCATAAAAAACAAATTGATTATTATCCACAAAAATAAGGACAAACAATCGCTGTTACCACAAGAAAATACAGTCACAGGCCAGGTTTTAAATTCTTCTGGAGAATCAATACCTGGAGTTACAGTAATGGTGAAAGGAACTACCAACGGAACCATTACCGATATTGATGGAAATTATGCAATAAAAAATATTCCATCAGATGCAATCCTGGTTTTTTCATTTGTAGGAATGAAATCGCAGGAAATACAACCTGCAGAGAAAACAACAATCGATGTTATTTTAAGAGAAAATTCGATTGGTTTGAACGAGGTAGTGGCCATTGGATATGGAACTCAAACAAAGGTTACTATTACCGGTGCTGTGGCATCAACAAAAGGAAAAGAACTTTTGAAGAGTAAAACCCCGAATGTCTTGAATTCATTAACAGGGCATATGGCAGGAGTAATCGTGAATAATCGTTCAGGAGAACCGGGGAAAGACGACCCAACCATCTTAATCAGGGGGATGAGTACAACCGGAGAAACCAGCCCGTTAATTTTGATTGATGGGATTGAATCATCTGATCTGGGCAGGATAAACCCGAACGATATTGAAAGTATATCGGTATTAAAAGACGCTTCCGCTGCTATTTACGGAGCCCGTGCCGCAAATGGCGTAATTTTGGTCACAACCAAATCGGGACAGAAAGGCGCCCCAGTTTTCAGTTTCGATTATAATCAAGGCTTTTCTCAGCCCACAAGGAAGCTCAAAATGGCTGATTCCTATACTTTTGCCAAAGTATATAACGAGATTGAAATAGGAGAAGGCCGCTCGGAAAAATATTCCGATGTAGACCTTCAAAAGTTCAAAGAAGGCAAGGAAGTCGGCTATACAACAACCGATTGGTATGACGAAATGATAAAACCTCTCACTCCTCAGCATCAGCTAAATTTATCTGTTTCGGGAGGAAATGATAATTTGGATTATTATGTGTCGTTGGGACAATTGGGGCAGGATGGAATGTTTGAATATGGCACAACCAATGTGAAACGCTATAATTTTCGTTCTAAAATAGGTGTAAAAGCTAACGATTACATTAAAATTGGGCTGGATATTTCTGGCAGGCTTGAAGATAAGCACTATCCCGGAAACCCTGATACTCGTGGTATTTTTGGTAATATCTTTTTGGCTTTGCCGGAATGGACATCATTTTGGCCCGGAACAAACTACTTGCGTCCAAATCGTGGAAATGAAAATTTAATTAACTGGGTAAGTGATGATTCCGGTTCTCAGGATGAAATATATAAAGCCCTTGAAACCAAACTCTATTTTAAAGTTGATATTCCATGGATCAAAGGTTTGTCTGTTTCCGGTAACGCCAATTACAATACCGGGCATAATTTTATAAAATATTTTGACTTGCCTACTTATGTGTATTATTACGATGAAAGTACAGATACTTATGCTGAGGGAAGATCGGGCGATGGCTCCGATTTAGCTGCCTTGTACGAAACATTTAATCAAAATAAAACCCTGATTTTAAATAGCCAGGTTAATTATGCAAAACAACTGGGTGCCCATAAAATTGACCTGATGGCCGGATATGAGCAGATGGAGTATGATTACGATTACCTTTACGCTTACCGCACAGACTTTCCCTCAACCTCTCTTCCAGAGCTGGATGCGGGTAGCAGCGATAAAAGCAAACAGGGAAACTCGGGTACAGCATCCGCCAGCTCCCGGCAGAACTATTTTGGGCGGGCCACATATGACTATGCCGGGAAATATATGGCCCAGCTTATTTTCAGGTACGATGGCTCCCCTAATTTCCCGGAAGAAAAAAGATGGGGTTTTTTCCCAGGTGTTTCAGTAGGATGGCGAATATCTGAGGAACCATTTATGCAGAACCTTAATTTTTTGCAAAATCTTAAAATTCGCGGATCTTATGGCGAGTTAGGGAATGATAACGTTGCTGCTTTCCAGTATTTAACTACTTATGCTTATGGTAACAACTATGTATTGGGTGGTAACAATGTTGTTGGTTTGACACAAAGTAGTGTCCCGAACCCAAATATTACCTGGGAAATAGCGAAATCGACCAACATAGGTATCGATGCAATGATTTGGGACGGTGCCTTAAGTATGGAATTTGATTACTTTAAAACAGAACGTTCCAATATCCTGACAAAAAGAACGGCGGTAATTCCGGATTATACAGGGTTGGTCTTGCCGGATGAAAATATTGGTGTTGTTGAAAACAAAGGGATAGAGCTTCAGTTGACTCATCAGAAACGGGTTAGCGATAAGCTGAGATATTCGGTTAGTGGTAATATGTCATATGCCCGTAATGAGGTGGTTTTTGCAGATGAAGCTCCTGCCGCTGAGGATTATCAGTTAGCTACCGGAAGGCCTATTGGATCGCAATTGATGTATGATGCCATTGGAATCTTTAAAGATCAGGCGCAAATTGATGGGACCTCACATATGGAGGGAGCAAAACCGGGAGATATTATTTACCGTGATGCAAATGATGATGGAGAAATAAATTCAAGAGATATGATACGGATTAACCAAACGGCTACACCGGAAATTATCTATAGTCTTATCGGGACAATAAATTATAAAAATTGGGATTTTTCAATTATGTTCCAGGGACAGGAGAATGCAAAAACTTATATGACAAATCAGAGTGAAGATCAGGATGATGATTTCAAGCCATATTTCACGGTTATGAGTTATGGTCTTGGTAATTTCCTGCAATGGCGAGCCGATAACCGCTGGTCGCCTGAAAATACAGATGCGACCCAGCCCCGGGCTTCCTACGAAAATTTTAATAATAACAATACGGAAAAAAGTACCCATTGGTTAATGGATGCCGGATTTTTAAGGCTGAAGAATATAGAGATCGGTTATACCTTGCCCCAGAATTTATGTAAAAAAGCAGGTTTGAAAGGACTACGGGCATATGTGAATGGAAATAACCTGCTATTCATCTATGACCACCTGAGCGATATTGGTTTTGATTCTGAAACCGTCGATTTCTTCTATTATCCGCAACAACGGACATTTAACATGGGTATTAACCTCACTTTTTAAAATTGAACAGTTATGAAAAATAAATTATTTATTATAATAATCATTGCGCTGTTCTCCCTGGCTTCATGCAGTGATATTTTTGATGTAATGCCTAAAGATGCTATATCAGAAGCTAATGTATGGGAGGATGAAGCGCTAATGCAGGCATATGTAAATTCGTGTTATACAAGTGCATATACGCAGGGATTGTTTCGTACTACACAAATAGGGCATGCCACCGATGAACTGCACAGTATCAAAGGATCGGTATATTATAACATCATTACACGGGGAGAGCTAACCGCGGATAATATTAGCTCTGTTCACTCTTATCTGAATAATTGGTCAGACGCTTATGTTTTGATTAGAGAAATTAATCTCTTTTTTGAAAAAATTGAAGACGCCCCTATTAATGATGATACTAAAGAAGAAATGACAGGGGAAATGAAATTCATGCGGGCATTTCTTTATTCTCAACTGATTTGGCGATATGGAGGTGTCCCGTTGATTACGACCGTTTATGGTTTGGATGATGATGATTATACAGTTACCAGGGATTCGTACGACGATTGTGTTGATTTTATTGTAACCGAATTAGATGAATCAATAGGTATGTTGCCCGATCAGCAAACTGATGATAATTTAGGAAAAGCATCAGCAGACGCTGCACGGGCGCTAAAATCTCGAGTACTTTTGTACGCCGCCAGTCCGTTAAACAATCCATCAAACGACCTTGCCAAATGGGAGGCAGCTTCTGATGCAACTAAAGCATTAATTGATACGCGGTATAGTCTGAATGATGATTACCAAAGTACGTTTTTGGAACAGAACAATGAAATTATTTTTGCCCGGTATCATACGCAGTCCAGCGAATTGGCATTAAGCCTGCAAGTTGGCCGCAATGGCGATAACGGGTGGGGATCTGACTCGCCTACCCAGAATCTGGTAAACGATTACGAAATGACCAACGGAGAAATGCCATTTTTAGAAGATGGTACTGTTAATCCTGCATCAGGTTACGACCCAACTAATCCTTACATAGAAAGAGATCCCCGGTTTTATGCTTCAATTCTATATGATGGCTCCATTTGGATGGGGCGCGAAACAGAGACTTTCCTGCCGGGAGGAACAGATTCCGGAGAAGGATCAGTGGCTTCCTGGAATGCTTCGCAATCAGGATACTACCTCAAAAAGTTTGTTGCTGAAGATATTCCGCCAGTAGGAAGCTCGGAGTATCCCACAACTCCCTGGATTATATTTCGCTATGGCGAGATATTATTAAACTATGCAGAAGCGCAGTTCATGCTTGGTTATGAAGATATAGCACGTGAATATGTCAACAAGGTTAGAAGCCGTACCAGTGTGGGTATGCCTCCTGTAACAGAGTCAGATGATGCTTTAAAAAAGAGGATACAAAATGAACGTAGGATTGAGCTTGTTTTTGAAGGACATCATTATTTCGATGTTCGTAGGTGGCAGATTGCCAATGAAACAGAATCGAAAAATATTGTTGGAGTGAGCATCACAAAAAATGATGATGGAACCAAGACCTATAATTTTGAAAAAAATCTGATAGCCAGAACCTGGGATGACAAGTTATACTTGTTGCCTATTCCTCGTGAGGAAATTGACAGGAGTCTTAACTCGTTAGAACAAAACTCAGGATACAATTAATTTCTATATTAATGCTTAAAAATGGGAGCCATTCTTATGGCTCCCATCATTAGTGCTATTAAATGCTCATTTATGAAACTCTTTTTTATTAGTTTATTAACTCTTTTTTTATTTTTGGCTGATGGCCATTTATTAAGTGCCCAGGACTTTTCATCCCCAATTGGTTCCTGGGGAGACCAGGGAAATGGAACATATATTAACCCCGTATTAAATGCAGATTATTCCGACCCTGATGTAATTCGGGTAGGTGAAGATTACTATATGGTGTGCTCTGAATTTCATTTTATGGGCATTCCCGTACTTCATTCAAAAGACCTGGTAAACTGGACTATTATTGCACGTGTTTACGATGAATTTAAATTTGCCCCTGAATATGACACGAACGATCGTTATGCCGGAGGAAGCTGGGCTCCCGCTATCCGCTATCACGACAATAAATACTGGGTTTACTTCTGTACACCAAAAGAAGGCCTTTTTATGACAACGGCAGAAAAACCTGAAGGTCCATGGGAACCATTAACCCAAGTAGTAAATATTGCTGGCTGGGAAGATCCCTGCCCTTTTTGGGACGAAAACGGACAGGCTTATTTAGGGCGCAGCAAAGTTGGAGCAGGTCCCATATATATTCATAAAATGAGTGCTGACGGTAAAAAATTATTGGATGACGGGGTGATTGTTTATACCGGACCGGTTGCCGAGGGAACAAAAATACATCAGCTAAAGGGCTATTACTATTTGAGTATTCCCGAAGGAGGCGTGGAAAGAGGTTGGCAGACTATTCTTCGCTCAAAAAATATTTATGGTCCATTCGAAAAGAAAGTGGTACTGGAAAAAGGAAGTACCCCAATAAATGGTCCACACCAGGGAGCTATGATTGATTTGCCCAATGGGGATTGGTGGTTTATACACTTTCAAAGCGTGAACAATATCGGCAGGGTTTGTCATTTGCAACCCATGCGATGGAAAGATGATTGGCCGGTCATGGGTGTTGATATCGACATGAACGGGATTGGGGAACCGGTGTATGTTTGGAAAAAACCGGATGTAGGAACAGTCTATCCGATTACAGTTCCTCAAACATCCGATGAATTCAATAAACCGCAATTGGACTTCCAATGGTCATGGAACCATAATCCGGTAAATGATCAGTGGTCGTTGACTCAAAAAAAAGATTGTCTTCTGCTGAATGCTCTACCGGCTACGTCGTTCTTAAAAGCAAAAAATACACTGACTCAAAAAGTAATGGGGTCGCAAGGAGAAGCAACAACATTCCTGCTGGCTGACCAAATGAATGATGGACAAAAGGCAGGACTTTGCTTGATGGGAAAGCAATATAACCTGATTGGAATTGTTAAAGCTTCCGGAAAATTATCGGTATTTGCTGATCTCAATGGAAAAATGACAGAACAGGAATTCCGTGGTTCAAAAATCTATTTGCGGGTACATGTTACCCGGGAGGAAAGCAAAAATCAATTCGATTACAGCACCGATAATAAGCATTTTCTACCATTGGGCGATGCATTTACAACCAATAACGGTTATTGGAAAGGCCCCAAAATAGGCTTGTTTAGTTATAATGAAAAAGAACAGGGTGGTACTGCTAAATTTGATTGGTTTCATTATTTATATGATGAATCGCAAAGTACAATCAAGTATTATCCAAATCAAGATAATGACGTTTTATAAGTATGCTTGATTAGTGTCTAATGTTGTTAATATTAGAGTTCATAAGCTAGCAATTATGATTCTAT
>JAESUW010000157.1 GCA_016760525.1 Labilibaculum sp. | reverse complement strand
ACAATTAGTTTGTATGGATATTCAGAAAAATCAACTGAAGAAACAAGTCCCCAACGGCAATCTGTACCAAATCGCTCCGCTTGCTTTTTTAAGTCAGCCATCATTGCCGGACCAGTAACTCCATCAACATATCCTGGAAAGTTGTCCACTTCTGTTGTAGTTGTCAATTGTCCTCCCGGCTGTAAACCTTCTATTAACACTGGATTTAAATTTGCTCTTGCTGCGTAAATTGCTGCAGTATACCCGGCAGGACCAGATCCAACAATCAGACATTTTACATTTTCCACATCCCCCTCAGGCGTGACAGGATTCGTATCCTTCAGATTCATTGATTTAAATTCCATATGTATTAATTATTCTGTTTCTAAATAAGTTTTCGAGTAGCAAATCTACAAAATATCTAGATAACTACTAGTGTGTTTAATCATAGAAAAAGTAGATGTTAACATCAATTAACTCGAATCTTTCAACTGTTTCTTTTTGACAATTCTTTTACATCGACTATATTTGCTGTCGCAATATCGGGGCGTAGCTCAGCCAGGTTTAGAGTACACGTCTGGGGGGCGTGGAGTCGGAAGTTCGAATCTTCTCGCCCCGACAATTTGCCGTTTAAACACCTCTATATCAGAGGTGTTTTTTATTTACGCGCAGGATTTGCGCAAGAAATAATTTAAAGTAACAAATTGGGGGTATATTTTCCGTTTATTATTACATTAAAATAAGGACTAAATATTTATTCATCTGCTAAATAATTTATAAAATCTCCATTCTCATCAAAAAGAAAACCCATCCGACCATCTTCTACACCTTTTAAAACCTCTGTATTATCCTTAAAATAACCAGTTGTTTGTTCTAAATATTTTCTTAATATTTCCCCAGGTGAAGAAATTTGTTCAGTTTCCTTAAAAAGGAAAACAAGATCAGGAATTTCACTAACTATTTCATAATTTTCTTTGTTTGTAATTTTTGATCTAAAAATTGGTCGCACTTTTAAATTTAGATTGATAAAACAGAAGTGTGAAAAAATTTCTTTTAACTGTGGAGGAGTTAATGGTCCCTTAATCCTATTAAGAGTACTATTAAAGAACCCAGATCCTGCTCCTGCATCATCCAATATTGCAATTATGCATATATGACCAAGTCTTAACATTACGCATTTCGCTGGTTCATTATCCATATAGTCAAAATCCTCAATGCTCTCATGCTGTATTGTAGGTACTACTATGATTGATCCAAAAGAATACTGATCCATTTTTGCACCTGTATAATGACTCCGTGCAATACAATGAATATGATGCATATCCTCCCAAGGATAATGATTACTAATATAGCCTGTATCTATCCTTCTATCTCGTTCATATAATAAGGATTTATCTTTTAGATGTGTTTTAATAAAAATCAAACACAACCACTTAAATATGAACCTAATGAAGTCATCGTCTAATTCTTTAAGTATCTCCTCATATGGTTTGCAAAGTAAATCTCTAATAGGTTCTTCATAATATTTTCCTAATGAAGAATTGCATTCTTTACAACATGGAACTTTATACTGTCCATACTTAAATCGTGTTCCATTTGGAAGTGTGATAAATTTAGTATGTAAATTAAACTTACGTAAAATCCAATCTGGTATAACATGCTCATCATTAAACGGTTTTGAATTTGGTTTCGCACCACAAATAAAACAACAATCACCATTAGCGATATCCTCTAAAAAATGTTCAAGCCCAAAGAATAATATTTCACCTTGATTATTTATAATTGTTTCAGTTTTCATTTTTATACTTAAAAGATGGGTAGCGAACAAAATAGTTCTTAATAATCATTGTTCTGGTTAATCTTATTCATTTATAATCTTTCAATTTTACAGAAAAATATTTAAGATATGTTACAACCTTTAAAACAATTTATTTGTGCTTCCCGAAGTGCTTTCTTTAAATCTAAAATTTCTTTCTGATCCGGGCTTAAAATAATATTACCGTGTCCGGAAAAACTCCCTGTTCCATATTGTTCTAATTCGCGTTTCCAGCGACGGACTATGTCGGGGCGGATATTTAAATCTTCCGATACTTCCTTGATGGTTTTTCCACTCTGGCACAGATTTACTGCCATTAATTTAAACTCTCTATCAAACTGTCTTCTTTCTCTTTTCATAGTCTTGTAAATTTAATCATTACAAGCTTAACTTGCTGTCTAAACAAATATAGTAGTTCCATATCGGAGCAAGCAAACCGCTAATTGCTCAGGCTCTTGGCCACGGCAAAACAACGGTTACTGATACTTATTTTGATTACGATAAAGAGCTAGTGAATGATTTGAATAGAAAAGGTGCTTGACTTATTAAAAGCACCTTAACCAGGTGCTACAGGAAACAACAAAACTTATTTATTCCATCAAACTAAGATTAAGTCCTAGCGCATTAATAATTTGAATAAAATTAGACAATCTTAAATCGGCTTTTCCCTTTTCAATTCGTGCAATATAACTTCTTTCCTTTCCTACTTTTTGAGCTAATTGCTCCTGTGTTAAATGTAAAGCTTTACGTCTCTCTTTTAGAATCTCACCATAATAAAAAGCTAAAGATTTTTCTTTAAACTCTTTTCGACTTTCAGTATTTTTCGAGCCGTATTTATTACTCAAATGTTCCTCACCTGTAGTTAGATTCTTCAATTTGTCAATATTTAGATTTCTCATAATTCAAAGTCTTTTAGTATTGATTTTGCCAATTTTATTTGTTTCTTATAGTCCTTAGTTGATTTCTTGATAAAGCCATTCAAAAGAATAACCTCATTAGATTCAATAAAACTATCACTATCAATAGAAAACATTATAATTCTGTATTCATTTCCTTGCTTTACCCGTAATTCGTAAAACTCTGTATTTGTAAGCTTTTTCACTAATTTTTCATTTACAACCTTTATACTAGTCATTACCTCAATAGCATAATCCAATTTAGTTTTTGCTTTATCATTCAAACTACTGTAAAAAGCCTTAAAGGAATCAGATAAATAAATGTTTCTCACACCACAAATGTAACCTATTCGTTACATTTGTGCAAATGTCAACTTTTTTTTTAAAAAAAAAGAAAGCCGATAAGCTCTCTTCATATTTAAGGATTTCTCTGATTGTAGTCTAGCAAAAGTTCATCGAAAGGAGCTAGTGCTTTTTTTCCAATACTTGAATACTTTAATGTTTTTCATATCCAAGGTATCACCATCCGCATTAATTTTAACACCAATTTGTACAAAATTCACATGAGAATTGTCAGGATAAGGCACTGTCAGCATCGCTTTACCATCGCTTTCATATTCCGTTCCAAGTGAACGAACTGACGTTTTAACATCTGAAATAACCGCTTGCATGGTAAAAAACACCCACTTACCAACAAATTAAGTATTGAATAAGTCGGGTAGTATTTAATAGAGCTATTGATTTTGACGAGATTATAGAACAAGAAACATATCCTTTTAGAAAATTTGAGTTTTCAGAAAGCAAACCACGAAACCTGAGACTTACGGCAGATAAGATTAAATTAATTCGAGATTTTCAAACCGACAATAAATACATTGCTTTGGCTCGCGATTTCTTCATGCTATCTTTTTATACGATTTTAGAGACAAAATTACACACTCGTATAATGCCGATAGATATCTAAAAATCAATCATAAACGAAATGAATGAGTAATTTTAGATACTAATCCGTATTACTTAATTGGCATGAACAATTCTGACATTTTCGATATTGTTGATATTATTGAGGGAAGATATTGAATACGATCGGAATAAAACTCAAAAAGCCTACTCCATAAAAGTAGAACCCGAAGCAATGGAAATTATTGAACTAAGAAAAGGAGAAGATTCATTTTTGATTTATCAGGAACGATATGCAAATGCAGAGAACCTAAACAAATGAATAAACACTTAAAAAAACTGGGTAAACATGATACGATCAAAGTTCCAGACCTCAAAATGTACCATGCCCACCACTCATGGGCTGGAATTTCGGCAAAGAAACCTATCGGAGTAAGCAAACCACTGATTGCTCAGGCTCTTGGCCATGGCAAAACAACGGTTACCGATACTTATTTCGATTACGATAATGAATTGGTGGATGATTTGAATAGGAAGGTGCTTGATCTTTTGAAAACTCTCTAAAAGACATCTAAATTTTGCACAAATCCTTTCCTCTCCACCTAAAACAAAAAACCCTTTAAGATCAAGGGATTTTGTTTTTTAAGGGGAAAGCTATCCATTTTTTCTTTCGTAAAATACGACCAGCTTTTAATTTCAAAAATATGCTTTATATTGCTCTTTCCTGATATAAATAACTTTGAAAACCGATAAAAGTTTCCCGAATACTTTTTATTGCGCCTAGTTCAAGTTTTGCATCTGCAATAGCTTTGTACTTCAAAACTAAAAGTGGAGACAGCTTGGCATCATCTAATTCTCCTACACCTTTTTTTACGTATTGTTCTAATACAAAATTCAAGAACTCTTGCTGTTTAGGATTGTAGTCGCCTAATTGAACTTTAACCTTTTCGGCTCTTTCTAATCGTGGAACGAGCTCTTTATGGTAAGCTACGTAATTCAACACATCAAAAAGGTCACTATCTTCCCCATGAACCATTTTCTTTAGGTCTTCCAGCTGAGATTCAGTGTATCCTTTTTCTTCCAGTTCAGTTAAAAGTTTTTTACGAGTACTTGGGATACTCCAAAGCTTTCTCAACTCTTCTTCATTTTTAAAGAATAATGGTAAGTCTCCATACAACTGTAACAGAAATGCCTCCTGAGAAATTGGAGTTCCCGATGGACTCCAAAAGGTGGTTTTTACCATAGAATCAAATTCCAAAACTTTATTTTTGCTTAAATGAATCTGAACCATTTTACTGGGGCCATTTTCGCAAACGCACGGATCGTTATTACACTCAGAACAAATTTCAGGAAGTTCAATTTCACAAACACATGGAACTTGCCCGCATTTATTGCAGACTCTTGGAACACGCTCTCCACCTCCATCTATGATTACTTCCGGAGGTAAAGGTTCTCCATCCCATTCATCATCATTAAAATGCTCATGTGCATTCACAAAATCGTAAACGGTGAAATAATCTTTACCATCGAACAAACGGGTTCCACGGCCTACAATTTGCTTAAATTCGACCATTGAATTTACAGGACGCATTAAAACAATATTCCGTATTTCGGGAGCATCAACACCCGTACTTAATTTTTGCGATGTGGTTAAAACCGTTGGAATGCTCTTTTCGTTATCCTGAAAATCTCTTAGGTGGTTTTCTCCTATTTTACCATCATCAGCAGTTACACGGTGACAGTAATTGAAATTCTTTATTTTAACATGCTGATTGATTAAATCGCGCACCGCAGCAGCATGAATTTGAGTCGCACAAAAGACCAATGTTTTTTGTTTCTGGTCTATCATATCCATAAAGAGCTTTACACGGTATTCTTCGCGCGCTTTTATTTCTATAATTCGATTAATTTGCTCTTCGGTGAATTTTGTGCCTACAGGAATATCAATATCTCCCTCGATATCATCATCACCCGTATATGTATATTCATCGATAGTGGTGTTAATTTCTTTTACCTTGAAAGGCGTTAAGAATCCATCATTGATTCCTTCTTTCAGGGAATAGATATAAACAGGATCGCCAAAATACTTATAAGTATCTCCGTTAATATCTCGTTTTGGTGTAGCGGTTAAACCCAATTGTACCGCAGGAGAAAAGTATTCCAATATGGCTCTCCAAGTACTTTCGTCTTTGTTTCCTCCGCGGTGACACTCATCGATAATAATAAAATCGAAGAAGTCTTTTGGATAGGCACCAAAATAGGCTTTGGTTTCTCCATAAGCCACAGAAGACTCAGCCGCCAAATGCAACTCCTTCTCTTCTTCCTCTTGCGATTCCGACTGAGTTCCTGCCATGAAGGATTGAAATATGGTAAAGAAAATATTCCCGTTGGTTGGCACTTTCCCTTTTTTCCTGATATCAGCAGGAGTGATTCTTACCAAAGCATCTTCTTCAAAGGCATTAAAGGCATTGAAAGCTTGATCGGCTAAAATGTTACGATCGGCTAAAAAGAGAATTCGAGGACTTCTTTTCCCATCCCGTTTTAAATTCCATTTGGCATGAAACAACTTCCAGGCAATTTGAAAGGCAATAGCTGTTTTTCCTGTACCTGTGGCAAGGGTTAATAAGATTCTGTCTTTTTTATTGGCAATGGCTTCCAGTACATTGGTAATGGCATTGTTTTGATAGTAACGGGGTTGCCATGTACCGCCTCTGTCCTCGAAAGGAATCGCAAACAAACGCTCTTTCCAATCGGCTATTTCTACTTTGTATTCCTCTTTTGGAGTAGGGAAAGTCATTTCCCATAATTCATCGGGCGTAGGGAATTTGGCAACATCTCCTTCGTTGCCTTCTTCCATATCTATGCCGTAGATTTGAAGACCATTGGTGGCATAGGTGTAGCGAATATTTAAACGCTCGGCATAATCTTTGGCCTGCCCAACACCATCGGTATAATATAAATCTCTTTTCTTGGCTTCAACAATACCAATTCTGCGGTTTTTGTACTCCAACACATAATCGGCAAAGAGTGGTGTAGAACGCCTGTTTTGACCAATTAGCCGTCCTTTCGTAATCGGGAACTCCAAACGCAAACGAGATCCTTCAATAATTCCCCAGCCGGCTTTTTGCAAGGCTGGTGTTATTAAATCGTGTTTGGTTTGGGCTTCGTTCATTTTATCAAATTTCGTTGTCCTTAATCACGCACTAAAAGTACCAAATATAATAGCAATAAATGTTAAATCTAATACAATGTCTTGAAAGGACAAAATACAATAGCGGTGGATTTTAATCCATCGAATAAAAACCTATCGAAAAAAAAAGCCCTGAAAGGGCGACATATCAATCCCAAACGAATTTTTCATCATAATCAACCTTATATTTTTTAAGGAAAGCACGGTATTCATCCTGAAAACTATGCTTATTATGATGCTGATCTTGGTTCTGTATGTATTGTCTAACTACATCCACCTCAGATGGATTTACCGAGAAAGCACCATAACCATCTTGCCAATAAAAATGAGCCAGTTCAGAACTTTGCGTTTTCATCCATCTCGACGATGATGTTTTTATTTTTTTTATCAGCTCTACTAAACTCCTATTTTTTGATAACATACACAATAGATGAATATGATCGACATGGCCTCCTACTATTAATACAGGACAACTAAGCTCATTACATGTTTTGCCAAGATAGGCGTGTAGCTTTTCCTGGTGTGGGGAATGTATAAGTGCCTCACGATGTTTTGTGCTAAATACGATGTGCAAATAGTTTTGCACTAACGATTGTCCCATGCTTATTTTATTTCGCCCTTTCAGGGCTTGTTTATTGGTCTTAATGCCTCGATGGGATAAATCCCATCGCTATTATTTGTCATTCCTTCGGAATTTGTTAATTCCCTTTAATAGCGCCATGTTCAGTGGTGTGTGCAAAATCTGCACATACCTCTTCTTCTTTTAATTCTCCTTCTTTAAAAATATTTCGAATGTGCCTACCAATTACCGTTCTATCTCTCTCGAACAGAACCGTTAACTGCTCCTGATTAAGCCATACGGTTTCCTGTTCAAATTGAACTGAAACTTCAACCTGGTTCGTAAGGGTTTGATATATTAAGACTTCATTCATATGTTTTCAACTACTGCATATTTTGCGGGCTTTCGTTTTAGTTATTTAAGCACAATTTCTCTATGCTGACTTGGCTTGTCAAAGTCAATTCTCCTGCAAAGGCTTTTTGTAGAATGGATTTTTTTAGTTCTTCTAGTGAACTTATCTTTTTTTCATACCTATTTATAATATTTGATTTATGCTCACTCAAATTTTCAAGAAGATTAATTATTCCTTCTTGTTTCTGAATTGTTGGAAATGGAACTCTAATTGAATTTAATTTCTTTTGATTCAATTTTGGCTGAGCCATCCCACTAATATAGTCATCCAATTTTATTGAATTTAAATAGTACTCAATAAAGATCTGACTAATCATATTATCAAACTTTAAAACATGAGCATGATTGTTTACCCAGTTTTTACCAGAAATTGAAAATGCTATAGGATAAGTGCGAGCTAGTAGATTTGCTCCATCTTCTGAAACTAAGAGCAAGTCTTGATCAAAAAGATAATCAGCCACGTAATCAACTATACCTGAAGCACCGTAATATGGTATATCGCCTTCTATTCTTTTACTTTTCGTTATAGGAATCCTTCTATTATCTAAATTTTCACAAACTTCTCCTAAAGTCTTCTCCTGCCAACCTTCACCTTTTTGAGAAAAAATCTCATTGAGTTTGGATTGAAAAAGCTCCTTAGCATTTGCAATGTTTTTTTCAATATTGGCTTTGGCTTGGTCTATGCCTGAAAAGGCTTGGTCTAATATCTCTACGATTTGTTTTTGTTCGGAGAGGGGTGGAATGGGGAGCGTTAAGTTCTCCCATTTAGATTTATTAATTATAGGTAATGTAGCCTGAGAGCTTGTACCAACTTTTAAAACTTCTTTCTGGAAGTCTGGTGATATCATGCCATAATACAAAAACTTATAGCTACAATCATCGTTCGGTGTAAGTGCATTTATTTGCTGGTTACTACTCACTGAGATTTTTGCAAATCCTGTTTTTCCTATTGTAGCACCAATACAAACCATCAATACAGAATTAGCTTCAAATAAGCGACCTTTTGATAATCCTATTTCGCTTAACATTGATTCTTTACTATCTATTTCTCCATCTTTACCAAAGTGCGCTGGTTTGACAAAAGAAATGAAATCACCATAATTTAAAACATCTTTTGTAGGAGGAGTTGTTCCCGTTTGTACTCTGCCTATTGTCTTCAGTTTCTTGATTTCCCAATCTTCTCTCATATCAGCTCCTTTATAGATTTAAGAATCATATTTGTTTCCGCATCTAAGCTTTCCATTTCGCTAAGGATATCGGCAGGAGCACGCAGTGGAGCTTCCTCGGGTGTATTTGGGTTTTTCACACTTAAATCAAAAGTTGCTTCATCAATATCAGCTACTTTCAAATTCCAGGATTGCTCGGTTTCGGGTTTGGTCTTTTGCAGTTCTACAAAAGGAGCCATATCCTTGTCATTCAGCGGATTGGTTTTACCCATGTTTCGCCCGGGATTTAGCTGGTAGTACCAAATCTTTTTGGTCGGCTCTCCTTTTTGGAAGAATAGGATTACCGTTTTTACACCAGCCCCCAGGAACGTGCCACCTGGCATGTCTAAAATGGTATGCAGGTTACAGCTTTCCAATATCAGTTTACGCAAGGCAACCGAAGCATTGTCAGTATTACTCAATACGGTGTTTTTAATTACAATGGCAGCGCGACCTCCTGTTTTCAGGCTCTTGATAAAGTGCTGCATAAACAGGAAAGCGGTTTCTCCAGTTTTAATGTCGAAATTTTGCTGTACTTCTGGTCTTTCCTTTCCTCCAAATGGAGGATTGGCCAAAATAACATGGTAACGGTTTTTCTCTTGAATATCGCGAATATTCTCACCAAGCGTGTTGGTATGAATAATATTCGGCGCTTCAATGCCATGCAATATCATATTCATAATACCAATTACATAGGCCAAATTCTTTTTCTCTTTCCCGTAAAAAGTAGATTCCTGTAATGTTTTCAGATTATCGGTGTTCTGCTCCATGCGCTCGTACATGTACCCATAAGCTTCGCACAAGAAACCACAAGAACCTGCAGCACCATCGTAAACAGTCTCACCCATTTGCGGATCAGTTACATTAATCATGGCTCTAATCAATGGTCGCGGGGTGTAATATTGTCCTCCATTACGACCAGCATTGCCCATGTTCTTAATCTTGCTTTCGTACAAATGACTCAGCTCGTGCTTGTCGGTTGATGCACGGAAAGGCAATTCGTCGGCATATTCCAAAATTTCACGTAGGTTATAACCAGACTGAATTTTGTTTTTCAACTCAGAGAAAATTTCACCGATTTTGTATTCAATGGTTTGAGCACTTTCAGCCGTTTGCTTAAACTTTGCCAAATAAGGAAATAGCTTTCCATCAACAAACTGAACCAAATCCGGCCCTGTTATGGCAACATGATGATCCAGTTTACCATCTGCCCCTTTTGGCATTGCCCAATTTGGCCAACGGTATTCTTCCTCTACTATATATTGGTATTCTTCTCCTTTTAGTTCTGCCTGGTCTGCTTTGTCTTGTTCCAATTCATCCAGGTAACGCAAGAACATTACCCAAGAAGTTTGTCCTATGTAATCTAACTCACTATCGGCTCCCGAATCTTTATAAAGCAGGTCGTCAATATTTTTAAAAGTCTGTTCGAAACTCATATATTTTATTTCTTCTTTTATTGTATTTAATTAGGCTGGCTAAATTAATGCTTTTGTTTAGTAATGTGGGGTTTTACTTATAAAAACAAATCACACGTTATTAGTTGATGCAATTTATTGTGTAAGAACACCTAATAAAAATGAACAACCTACGAAGCTATAAAATTTCAATGAATATTTATACTGTCAAATCTGCCAAGTTTACTTGAATAAAAAAAACCATTGCTTACTCAAGCTCTTGGCCATGGCAAAACAACGGTTACCGATACTTATTTTGATTACGATAATGAACTGGTGGATGATTTGAACAGGAAGGTACTTGATTTATTAAACTCTTTAGTTTATTAATATTAAACTGACAAGAATTTAATGCAAATGGCTAAACTCCCACCTGTTTTGCATCTAATTCAATTTCCATTCGCCTACTATTCTTCTTTTGAATCACTTTAGAAATAATAGAATTCGTGGAGTGTATTAATAGTTCAGACCCTTTCCTCTTGCTTTCAACACTATAAGAAAGTTTGAATGTATATTGATTGAAGCCATAATACATATTTCTAATTTCTTCAACATCATCGTACGAAAGAACCCATTTAAAAAAACTACTCCTTTTTAAATATTTCGCTAACTTTTGATGATCTTCTTCTTTATAGTAGTTCATATATAAATTAGAACCCTGCACATAATATGGGGGATCTAAATACACAAGAATATTCCGCTGTCTCTCAGACGTTTTAGAGGACTTTATTCTATTTTTTAAAAAAAATAAAGCATCATCATTAAAAACCTTTATATTCTTTTTATAGGCTATTATTTTCAATAATTTACTCCGCAACCTCTCTTTCTGAAATCGAGCATCTATTTTATAATTAGCCTGCTCCTGAGCTTCACTACTGCTCCCTCCAACAGGACCTGCATTCAAAACACCTGATCTATTTGTTCTATTTAAGTAAAATGTAGCAAAACCTAGCTTTAGCATTTCACTCATATCATTGATTTGGACTGAATCAGAACTTTGAAATATACTTTTTTGTTTATACCACTCAGAAAGAGATACATCAACAGCATCAAACAGTTTCAAAAAAGCTTCACTATTTTCAATCAAACTTATCCAAAAGGCGTATATAGCTTTACTAGCATCATTAATATAGACCGTCTTAACACACCCTGCTAACAATAAATTAATTCCTGCACCCGCACCTCCCGCATAAGGTTCAGCATAAATGACATTTTCCATTTGATTTAATCTAATAAAATCAATAAAAAAATTAGTCATCACAGACTTACCTCCAGGATATCTCAAAGGAGTATTTACCATAATTATTAGTTCCTAATTTTTAATCTCATTAATATCTAAGATTTCGCAGAACAAAGGAAATAAAAAATCCCAAAAACGATTTAAAAAAGTTGCATCTATATTATAAGTATTTGAACTATGAACAAAACCATTTAAAACAGATAAACTTAACTCATTTGATGGATTTAACAACTTCGCTATTATATCACGTTGCTTTTTAGGCAGTTTATCTTTTAAAAATTCTAACCTTTGATGTAATGTAGTATTAACAAACGCTGTCTTGCAAGCTTTTTGAATTTCCTCTTTATAATTATTAGTTTCAATATATTTCCGAATTGAGATATCCAAAATTATTCTGATAGATGCAGATACAGCATTTTTCCATCTTAATGGTATTCTCTTTAATTCCTCAAATATATCTAACAATCGTAAATCCGTTGTTGTAAGAGAATATTTACTGTCAATCAATTTAGTTCTACGATTGTTTCTTGTAATTGGAGAATCTCCCTTTGGCGTGGTATCTTTTCTACTTAATGAACTTCCATTACTATTCCTTTCCGTAAAAGTTATTGGATTAACTGATTTACGAACCGAATCAAATTTACTCAAAAATTGCTTGACTTGATCCGCATTTCGAATCGTACGGGAATTTATTTTATCCTCTGATTTTTCGCCAAGCAACATCCTTTTAACTAACTGAGAGTACACATTTTTAAAATCAATCTCCTCTGTTTCGATATTTACGTTTACACCATCGTATTTAATATTCCATTCTTTTCTTACATCTGTATTTGAAAACCATCTCTCTAAAGTCGATATTGGAAACCTATGAGATATAGCCCTTATGTACTCACCATCAGTAAGGTTATCCTTTAAATTCCGAATATAGTTTTTCAATCTAATTACCCTTATATGACCTTCAATATCACCCTGACTTAATCCCGAAATTTTAATTAACGTTTGAATATTTCCTTCATACTTTTCGTATAAATCATAGATTGCATTTAATTGTTGCTCACGACTCCATCTTCGCATTAACCCTGATTGATTGTGCCTCTCATGTAAATACCATTCTATATCTTCAAAAGTAGGTGCGATTACAACAGGTAGCTTATCCAAGAAATCTTTACCTTTTGCTTCTAATGCAAGCTTCGTAATCGTTTGCTTTATAGCCTTGGGTGCCTTATGTGGATTTTTCAACAGTTTAATTGCAATCACTCTTCTATTACCTTCCGCTACAGTATACGGCCCTTCTTTTTCTTTTTGCCATACAACAACAGGGTCGAATGATAAAAATCCTCTATCAGTAATAGATTTAACTAATTTGATAAATTCCCTTTTCTCATAATCATCACTAATAATATCATTCACATAATCAGATAACCTCACATATTTATTGTCAGGATTAAGCCTTGGATTTTCACTCCAAAGTTTCAAATTAGTTACAGATCTATACCTTTTATAATCAATCCATTTTCTCATAACATATTCTTAGTGTGCAAATATTTACCACTTTAATAAAATCATAATAACCAACCGCTTATTCATCATTCTCACAATACCAACTGCTCTTTTTATTTAACAAACTGATTTAACTTACTTTAATCCAGATATAGTTATATCCTTTCTTTTAGCTCACACCCAGGACTCATCTTTTTTTACTCTTTTTAAAAACATTATTTTAAGCTTTTACATTACAAAACTTTAAATTGTAGTAAAATTTCGTACTAAAGTATCAATTTCCAACTAAAATTCATACTGTCAAATCTGCCAAATTCGTAAAAAACAGACCATTAACTCCTCAAAACACTATCACCCAACGCATTAAGTTATCATAAAAACTACTATGCTTATTGCTCTATATTGAACGAATCTGCACAATCCTGCTACATGCTTTTATTTTAATTTTATCCCGATAACCGGATAGTAATATCTAAAGGATTAAAACCGAATTAAATAAGAGCATTAACCCGATAATGAAATGAAGTAAAATATGGAATGTAAAGTATGCGGAAAGCCGATAATTGGAAAAAGACCAGACAGCAAATATTGCTCTGTAAGCTGTGTAAATAGTGCAAAACAGATAAGAGCCACAGAAAGATATCTAAATGAATTAAACGGTTTTGATCCCAATAACGAGATAAACACACAAAAGCCCCAACAAAAAGCCACAAAACGCCTCAGAAGAATTACGAAGCATTGAAAAAGAGAATTTTAACACCATACTGAACCTAAGAAGCGAACTGAAAACACAAATTTAAAGCAGGAATTCACTATTGAAAAGTTTAAGGAAAAACACAGCAAAAAACTTACAAATCCTCCTTCTCGCAATCACTAGTTTACTGACAATTAACAATTAAATGGTTCTGTCTGGGAAAGTCCAAATCAAAAAAACCACACAAATAAAATTATCTATATGGCTTTTTGTCTGTTATTTTATTGTTATTCCTGCTTCCTTAGCAAAGAAGTAAACATTAATCTCGTCTTATCATTTTCACTGTTATCAGTCATAAACTCAAAACCATTTTTCTCATAAAATTTTATTGCTCTCTCATTATTGTAGGCATCCACAGTAATAAATAGACAACCGGTTTTATTACCATCAGTGAATGACTGCCTTATCCATGAAACTATACTATCCCCAATACCTTTTGATTGATAATCTGAATGAGTTGCTAATCTACCAATCTTCACGGCAGGGAAAGACTTTCTATTACGTTTCTCAAAATGTAAGCCAATTTTACTAGCAATTTTTTTCCAAAATGTTTTACTCTTCATATCCGCAATCAACAATCGATCATTACTCAAACTAAAGTAAGCAACTGTATTTTTATCATTTTCGAGAATATAAGTAACAGATAGTAACTGTTCTTGATACCTTTCAGCATCATCAAACAGGTAACTGTCAAGGTCGGGGTCACCACTAACAAAAGGTTTAATCTTGGTATCTTTGGAGAGTCTAATGAATCGCAAATCAGTACCCGCCATTCAATTAGAATTGGCGAATACTTTCTAAAAAATTGTAGGCTTGCATTGCTTTTTCATCCTCTTTTTTGCTTACTGCACGAGGATTTTTAATAGCATTCAACACCCTTTGAATATCCTTACTTTTTGTCAAAATTGGTGTTTCTTTTATTGGTCGTGCCATTTTTCACTTGTTTTATTATATGATACAAATATAATGTTTTTTTCAATACTTATTCTCTATTTGATACAAAATAAGACGATTAAGGTCGGTTTGATACTAGTTGAGACGATTAAGATCGATTTCATGAGCATATTTATGATCCTTATCGATTTGATGTACCTTCTCTTGATGTTATTAAGCTAAGTGATACTTACAATATGAATCAAGTTACTGCTAACATACAGTTTACATTTCGATGCTCCTACAAATAAAAAAACTTGCAAATACAAAACCCTACTCTATCGAAACCATTAATCTACTGACTGTTAACAATAGAATACTTGTGTCTGGGAAAGTTCAAATCAAGGTGATTTGCGAAAAAAAAAAGCCACACCAATAAAAAATAATGGTATGGCTTTTGTGTGTTCAATGTTTATAGAAATAGGTTTAATCGTAATGATGTCTGCATTTAGCAATTAATATTTCATCATCTTTTGCCTGATAAATCAACTGATGTTCATTGTTAATTCGTCTGGACCAAAAACCTCTGTATTTGTATTTTAATGCCTCTGGCTTACCTTTTCCTGTAAAAGGGGTTCGAGAAATATCTTTTAACAAGTCGTTAATTCGTTTAAGCATTTTTTTATCGACCTTTTGCCAATATAAATAATCCTCCCACGATTCATCTACAAAAACATACTTCATTATTCAGCAAGTTCTTTTGTGAATGAAGAACCTCCTTTTAATTTCTCAATTGCAGAGTCTAACCTTTGTTCGTTTGCTTTTGTTGACATTTCGTATTGTGTCGCACAAAGAGAATTGTATTCCTCCAACGAAATTACAACTACTCCTGAATCCTTCCCTCTGTTAATAATTAAGGTTTCGAAATTGTCATTTACCTGGTTAAAGTATTTTTTTATATCTTTTCGAAAATTTGAAATTGTTGTTGTTATCATCGTTCTTTATTTTTGCATTCATTCACACACTTGTACGCTTATTTGTACGTTTTATTGTACAAATAAAATACTTCTTTCAATACTTATCCACTATTTGATACGAAATAAGACGATTAAGGTCGGTTTAATAAGCTTCTTTGTAGTCCAAATCGTATAATGCAGCTTAATTAAATAATTAAGCTACAACATACGGTTTACGTTTCAACACTTCTCTAAACTATAAAACTTGCAAATCAAAAACCTCACCCTCTCACAACCACTAACTTACTAACAACTAATAATCAAGTGCTTGTGTCTGCGAAACGGGAGTTCCATCGCATATCGAAATAAAGTACAACAACAAAGACCTCTACGAAAGAGGTCTTTTTCATTTTTACACATTCCCCGGTTTTAACGAGAATTTTATCATCAGATAGTGAGATATGAATTACCTTTAGTTGAATAATGTAAAGATGAATTATTACTTTTTTTTAAACAAGCAGTATTAAAATTTGAAGAATGAAAGGAATTCAAGATTACTACCCAGATCATTTTGCGCAATGCTACGGTTGCGGAAGATTAAATGAACATGGACATCGGATAAAGACTTATTGGGATGGTGAAGGAACTCTTACCCGCTTTGTACCCAAAGAATATCACACAGCAATTCCCGGATTTGTATATGGTGGATTGTTGGCCTCACTTATAGATTGCCATGGAACAGGATCGGCAGCATTGGCTTTGGCAAAAAAACAAGGCATTGAGCTATCTGAAACCAATGCACCACGATGCGTTACTGCCTCTTTACAAGTAAAATATTTAAAACCGACACCAATTGGAGGAGAAATAGAGATTAAAGGAAAAATTAAAGAAATTGGTAAACGAAAAGTGATTGTGGAAGCGGAACTGTTTTCAAACGGAGTGCTTTGCGTAGTTGGCGAGGTAATTTCAGTTTTAGTTCCCGATAATTTTGGACTGTAAAAACAAAGGCCATCAGGAAAACCTGATGGCCTTATATGATTCACTTATTTCTTCTACTCTGTTAGTATACCACCGGTAATTCGAACCAATGCAGTTCTCGATTGAATCAGATTAAAAATGGCATTTACCCGTGCCAGAGCTACATTCTGATAAGTGATCTGAATATCCCGGTAATTGAACGAATTAATGCTCCCCGATTCGTATTTATCTTTTGATATAGTGAGATTAAGCTCTGCTGCAGCTAAATTCTCTTCGGCAAGCTGATACAATTCCTTACGTACTTCGTACAACTCGAATTGCTGCGCCAACAAATTAGTCAAAGTATGTTTTACATCTTCAGTTTCTACCTGTCCAATCTCTTCCTGAATTTTCGCAATCTGCATGGCTCTTCGATTCGAATTCCCATTAAAAATCATGAAACTCAAACTAACATTGGCATAAAAGTTATGCGAATCGGCTGTTGAAGCAGAAAGACCATCCAGTTTCGTTCTTATTGAATTTTCCTGCACTCCGGCACCTAATGAAATNTRAGGATAAAAATTACTTCGCGCCATATCAACATCACGCTTCARCAACATTTCCTGTATGTACCTATTTTTAAGAGTATTATTTCCCGAAAACATTTTATCAAGCAATGCKGCCATCTGAAACTCATCGCTTACRGGTRAAAATTCATCTGCGAAAGCGTAGGTTTTACTTTCTTTAACCCCCAACAAGAAATTTAAATCGCGTACTGCATTATTAAAATTCACTTTCTGAATCAGAAAAGAAGAACGATCCTGCAACCAAGCATTTTGAGCTTGTAAAACATCAAAAGTAACCGAACTACCCAGTTCTTTTCCAACTTTTACTTTCTCGTATCTGTCGGAAGACAAGTGCATGATTTTTTGATTCACCTCTACGCGCTCCTTCTCCAGCAACACTTTGTAGTAAGAGAGAATGATTAGTTCAATTTTGTTTTCGACAGCAATTACCGTGTTTCCTTTTGACAATTGAGCCAAATCATCGAACTTATCTTTTCGAATCTGAACAGCAAAACCATCAAACAAGGTCCAGTTAACATCCAAAGAAGGAATCAGACTGTTTCTCATGAAATCCTGCGTTTCATTGTAATCTTTTGTATTTCGATAAGCAAGATTAAACTGCACACTTGGATAACGTCCGGCATTTCCCCAAGAATTATTCAATTTAGAAACCTCTTCCGATTTTCTAACGATTTTTAATTGGTAATTGTTCTCCAATCCCACCTCAATGGCTTTGGACAAGTTTAGTTCTTCCTGCGCTTGCACAATAAATTGACAACACAGCGTAAAGACTATGAATAATGATACTTTTCTGATCATTTGTTTTATTCTTTATTTGTTCCCAAATTCCCGGAATAAAGTCCGAAGTAATTTACGAATTGGGGAATTTATATTTTATTTAATCTAAACTTACCTTTGATTCTTTTACCTTAGGTTCTACATCACGAGCTAAAATTGGCTCACCTTCCCAAATGCTCTTTGATATTCTTTTAATATCATTCAAGATTAAAATTAATACAGGAAAAAACATCAAAATAAACATGGTTCCAACCAAAACTCCATATGCCAAGGCAATTGCCATTGGAATTAAGAATTGTGCCTGAAATGAATTCTCTAAAATTAATGGATACAAACCAACAGAAGTCGTGATTGTTGTCAAAACAATGGCTCTAAATCTGGCTTTACCTGCCTCTTTTACTGCTGGCTCGGGTTCCATTCCTTCTTCAATCAGTAAATTGTATTTAGACAGGAATACCACAGCATCGTTTATTATTACTCCCGAAAGGGCAACCATTCCCCAAACACTTAACATGGATACAGGAAAACCTTCAAGTCCGTGTCCCCAGGCAGATCCCAGCCAACCCAAAGGAATCATCATCAATACAATTATTCCTTGTGTAAAGCTTCGAAAATGAATCATTACAATAAAAATAATCAACATAAAAGCGATGCTAAAATAGACCTTCAACTCCTCAATATCTTCGGTAGAACGTTTTTGCTGGCCTTGGTACTCTGGTCGAACACTTGGAAATTTAGCTTCCAATTCAGGCAAAATAGTGGTTTCGATGTAATCCAAAATAGGGGGTACAGGTTCACTCGGATCAATGATCTCTGCATCAACACGAATCTCACGAGCTCCATTGTAACGCTGTATGCTAACAGGTCCGCGCAAAATTTCATAATCGATTAATGTTGCCAATGGAAATTCTCCTTTTGGGGTACGAATTCTCATGTTCTCCATTTGCCCGATAAAAACCCGATCTGTTTTCGGATATCGAACCCAAACCTTAATTTCATCTTTTCCTTCCTGCAAACGCTGCACTTGTCCTCCGAAAAATCCTTGACGGATTTGAGTCGTAATGGAGCGCAGATCCATCCCTAAATAATATGCTTTGGGCTTTAATTTCAATCTTACCTCACGACTTCCCAGTGGGTTATTATCATTAATATTGTATAAGGAGGCCATTTTTCTCAATTCTCCCTGAAAATAATCATTGGCCTGATTGAGTTGCTCCAAATCGTTTCCAAGCAAACTAATCGAAACCGGAGCTCCCCAACGATTATTAGCTCCAATGGTAAATTTTTCAAGATCGGTTACATCTCCCAATTTCTCTTTTACTCTGCCCGAAATATCAAAACTAGACACCGGAGCTCCTTCCATATCACGCAAAGTAACAGATAAATTACCTGCATGAGGACCAACCTCCTGACCGCCAAATGCATTTCCCGAAGATAGTCTTGTATACTTAATAAAAGCTACTGTATCTTGAAATTCTTCCATCAAATCATCATTCACCTCCCAAACTGCGTTTTCAAATTTCTTTAATTTGGCAATAGTGATATTCTTATTGCTTCCTGGTTTATAAGCAATATTCATAGAGAAAGTATCGAAAGCTACATTCGGAAAAAATGTGCTTTGAATAAATCCACCTCTAAACAAACCAATTGTAACGAAAAACAGAGCCACAGGAATAAAAATAACAAACCATCTCCAACGAACCAGTCGTTCCAAGATTCCAGCATAAACCCGATCCCTTACATAAACGATCCCTTTTTCAATTTTCCCTCTAAAACGATTAAAAGAGTTATCTTTTCTATTTCTGTTTAATACTTTTTCGTTTCCAACATGACTTGGTAATACAAATAAACTCTCGAAAAGCGACATGCTTAAACATGCGACTACCACAAATGCCATTTCGTATAAAAACTTCATATTTCCTGTAACGAGCAAAAGTGGTGAGAAAGCAACCATAGTGGTCGTTACTGAAGTAAGAACGGCAGGAACAACTTCCATTGTACCATCGATAGCGGCTCTTCTAGGACTCTTTCCTCTTTCAAAATGAGAGTAAATGTTCTCTCCAATTACAATTCCATCATCTACGAGAATACCAATAATTAAAATCATTCCGAAAAGAGAAATCATATTAATGGTAACACCCACTAAGTTCGCAATTATAAACATCCCCAAAAAGGAAGCTGGAATTCCCCATGCAACCCATAATGACAGGCGAAAACTAAGAAACAGAGCCAATGAAATAATAACCAATAACAATCCATAACCACCATTTTTGTACAATAGACCCAATCTTGATTGCAATAAATTAACGAAGTCGAAACCAATCTCTAAAGTAGCATCATCGTATTTCTCATTAAACTCTTTGGCGTATTTGTTACAAAATATTGAGATTTCTTCCAAATCTTCATCATTCAGCTTGTTCACCATAATGGAGATAGCAGGCTTTCTATTGACAAATGTTGCATTTGGCACATCCTGAAACTGGAAATGAATATTCGCCACATCGCAAATTCGAATGTAGCTTCCGTCAGGATTTGCTTTTAAAATAATTTCCCCAATTTGATCTGGATTCACCGAACGATTACGGGAGCGAATTAAAATCTCCTCAAGCTCATTCTTTATAGCACCACCCGAAATATCAATATTATTATTGGCTATTGCTGTAGATATCTCACTAAATGTAAGATTGTAACGTCGTAAATTATCTTCTTTTACCTCTACCGATAATTCCAAATTTGGAAAACCAGAAAGAGATATTTGCGACATTACCTTTGATCGCATTAAATCATCATAAATTATATCAGCATATTTTTTCAGGCTGATTAAATCGGTATTACCGGTAACCGACATTCTAATCGCGGGTGTTGTAGCTCTTCGTTTAGCAATTACAGCCTTTTCTGCACCCGAAGGAAAGGATGGAATTCCATCAACAGAGTTCTTCACATCGGCTAATGTTTCATCCAAATCGTAATCTCCTGTTGTGGTAATGGTTAATCTGGAAAATCCTTCTGAAGAAACCGAATTCATTTCCTTAATTCCAACAATACCCCTAACAGCATCTTCAATACGAGAAGTAATTCCCTCTTCAACCTCTTTGGGTGAAGCGCCGGGAAATACCATAGAGACAGTAATTATTTTAGATTCTGTTTCAGGAAAAAATGATTTTTTCATGAACAATAAAGAGGTAGAGCCGGCAATAACAAGCAAAGCAATAATCATCTTTCCGTAAAACGGATATCTTACAAATTGTGATATTAAATTTCTCATTATATGCTATTTCTGAATTTGTACCTGCATGTTTTCTGTTGCTTTTACAGGAGGTTCCACAACCAATATCTCGCCCTTTTTTAAGCCATTAAAAACTAAAGTGTTTTCGTTTCTTTTTACCACATTAATTTCTCTCACTTTTAGAATATCGCCCTTTACAACAAACACTTTATTAGAACTAAAAACAGCACTCCTAGGTATTTCCATTACATTATCAATCATTTTCCCATTAAAGCGGGCAGTTAAAAATTGTCCTTGAAACAATTCTTTGCCATTGGTTTTTTCCAACTTTACAAAAACAGATATAGATTGAGTTCCCTGATCAACAAAATCAGCTTTTCGCACCAATTCCCCAATAAAGATCAGCTTTCCATCAGAATCCAAAATATCCACCTTCTCGTTCAAATTCAACCAGGAAATTTCTCTCGACTCAATTGGCACTTGAAGCTCCAGGTTATTTGATTCAATAATACCAGCCAGTTTAGAGCCCATTCCTGCAACGGATCCAATCTGTGTATTTACCTCAATATAAGAACCATCAAATGGTGCGTATATCTTTCTTTTATTTAGTTTAACCTCCGAACTTTTAATGGCATAATAATCCCCTAAAACATTTCTGCTCGCCATAAAAACCTTTTCCTGATTGGACTTAAGTTTTGGTAATTCAGGAATACTCCCTTCCAAATTAATCGAATTAAAAAAACTCATCCACACCTCAAAATTATCAGAATAGTCCACTTTAATGTCTGGTAAATTTTCAGCTAACTTATTCAAGAAACGACTCTTTTGAGCACGTAAATCCATTTTTGCATCTTCTTCATAAATACGAATCAGCAATTGTCCTTTTTTAAATTTCTGCCCTACTTTTAAAGGAACACCAGTCTCAACTATTCTACCTGCAACTTCAGAACTTAAATTCACTTCTAAATTAGAAGCCAATCTGCCTTTCTCAATTATAGGAGAAGAAATCATATGGTAATTTACAGTCTCAACCTTAACAAATGGCAGCTTTTTTTTGTCTAAATTCTTTTTGGGAGATTCCTTTAAACTGCTTAAACCTTTCATTGCTGCAAAAGAAATTGCCAATGTTGCTAAAACCAGTAAAATAATAATTACTTTTCTCTTCATCGATATTTTTAGTTAGTGGTATTTTTTTATTGTATGTTTTAACACCCATAAATGGTAACATTCAAAGGTAATCATCTTTAATAGTTTAAAGAACGATAATTATTTTTTAACAAAAAATTGATATTTCCTCAATCAAGACAATACGCAAAATGAATTTGAAGTTTTACTTCTTTTCTAAAATAGTGGGATTTAGAAAAGGTGGTTTAAAAAATAATTCCGACTTTTGAACTCCAAATTTATTCAAATACAAAAATGGAACAAGAGAAATACAGTAAACTTAGATATCAACTAATAGAGTCATGTACATGGCCTTCATTGTACATGTTTAAATTTATCATTCCTAATTCTGATGAAAAAGTGAATGCTATAAAGAAACTATTTCCGGCAAAGACTGAATTTGCCTTTAAAACTTCAAAAGATCTTAAGTTCATCGGGATAACTGTAAAAAAAACTATGAAATCGGCAGATGATGTAATTAACATCTACATTAGTGCTCAAGACATTGAAGGAATAGTGATACTTTAATTAAAAGCCTTTTATTTAAATCGAAATCAAAAATTGACAGTACCTGGATTTAATAAAACCTACACATTCCTGATTAACATTTAGTTAAAAAAATAATTTAAATATTCTATATCTGAAATGAAAAATGAATAAATTGTTTTACTTTCGAATTTCTGATTAAAAACTAACAATTTTTTAAATGATTGATATAATCGATTTTGGATTAACTTGTAATGGAGAAAAAGTACAGCTATACACCCTCCGAAATAAAAATGGCGTAACTGCAAAAATCACCAATTACGGTGGTATTCTAACTTCATTTACTTTGCCACTACCAAATGAGGAGAGAAATATTGTTTTAGGTTTTGATTCACTTGAAGAATATACAAACAACGATTATCTGAGTAACTATCCATATTTCGGCGCTTTAATTGGTCGTTTTGGAAATCGAATCAGCAAAGGACTTGTTACCCTCGACGGAAAAGAGATACAACTCCCTTGTAATCATGGCGATCATCATTTACACGGTGGTGAGATTGGATTTGACAAAAAAGTATGGAAAGCCGAAATCATCAATAATGAAGATTTAAAATTAAGTTATCTGAGTCCTGACGGGGAAGAAAATTTCCCAGGAAATTTAAATACCGAGGTAATTTATAAGCTTACCGATGAAAATGAATTGCAGATTCATTACAAAGCGGTAACCGATAAAACAACTCCAATTAATTTAACGCAGCACTCTTATTTTAACTTATCAAACAATTTTGAAAGCATTCTAGACCACCAACTTAAGGTTGACACATCATTCATTTTAGAATCTGATGATTTTTTAATTCCTAGTGGTAAATTATATGATATCAACAAAACTCTTTTCGATTTTACAACAAAAAAATCGATAGACAGAGATATTGAAGATATTGAGAATTACGACGACTGCTATGCTTTTGGTGAATCTACAGAAACTCCTAGAAAAGTAGCTGAACTTTCCGATAAAGAAGGTAAAGTAACAATGGAGGTTGCAACTACATTTCCTGGATTACAGGTTTACACAGGAAAATATATCACAGCAGGAAAATTCGGGCCATTCTCTGGAGTTGCTTTGGAAGCTCAAGGATATCCGGATGCTCCAAATCATAAGAACTTTAAACATGGCTGGTTAAAACCTGGTGAGGTTTACCAACATCAGACAAACTACAAACTTATTTTCTAATAAAATATTACAGAGGCTGTTTCGAAAGATTCAGCCTTTTTTTATGCCCAAAATATCAATTTTCTATTGTTCAGTCAATACAAGAAGATAAACTATCTGCTTTTACAATTTTATTATCTGAAAGAAAAAACTAATATTGCGACTTCAGATTCAAAAACTTGTATTTTAGAAAATTGTCACAACTATGCTTACGGATATCATCATTGTTTTAGCCATAATGATTTTAGGAATCGGAATTGGTCTTATCATAGGCAACAAACCTAAAATTATTAAGATTATAGGTGCCTTAACCTCTTTTTCAATCTTCCTTTTGCTTTTTATTTTGGGTATTGGTGTTGGCACCAACGATAAAATAATTAATAACCTTCATTCTATTGGAATTCAGGCCTTAGTTCTTACAATTGGAGCCGTTCTTGGTTCTCTAATTTGTGCATATTTTACTTACAATCTTTTTTTCAAAAAGAAATAATTCCATATGAAAGGCAGCTTAATCATACTTAGTTTTTTTGTTCTGGGCTTAATTTTCGGACTAACACGCTTTCTTCCTGAAAGTCTTTTGGAATCTGATTTTAGTATTTATGCTCTATATCTTCTTATGTTTTTGGTAGGAATCGGCATTGGAACCGATCGATCATCATGGAAAGTAATTCGTGAGATTAATATTAAAATTGTTTTGGTTCCCATTTCGGTTATTGTGGGTTCTTTACTTGGTGTTTCTGCGTTTTCGGCTCTCCTTTCGGATATTAGTATTGGTGAAGCTATGGCGGTAGGTGCCGGTTTTGGCTACTACAGCTTATCGAGCGTAATGATAACAGAATTTCATAGCGATACTCTTGGTGTAATCGCTCTTCTTTCGAATATTATTCGGGAAATTTTAACGCTGTTAGTTACTCCTTTATTTGTTAAATACTTTGGCAAATTGGCAGGAATTGCTTCCGGAGGTGCAACAGCAATGGATACCACACTACCTATTATTGTGAGATATTCAGGAAAAGAATATGCCATTATCGCTGTTTTTAGTGGTATAGTACTAACCATTCTTGTTCCTGTAATTGTGCCTTTAATTCTTGAATTCTTATAATTGATTCGTAAATATGATCAAGGCATTAACTACTTTCAGTTTAAACTCATTTTAAAGTAGATATAGAGAATAACTTATCAATTTTTTTTTACATTTACCTTAAATTAACTATACTACTAGAATGATTTGCTTTAACAAATTCATACTACTATACAATTGTTCGTACAAAGGTTTGTACGAATGTTGGATTTGTTAAACCTCCCCCAATTTCCCATCACAACTTATCTTGTTCACCCAATTTTTAAAAGATTATATCTTTTAGGGAATTCTTGCATCCGTGCAAACGTAATTTAAGAGTTTACCAGCTGAACAAATGAGCCACATCCATTTTATAATTACTAATTCGTGCGTAAACTAACTTACTTCGCCATACAATCAATAAACCCAAAACTCCTTACTATGTTCTCAAAAGAAACTTACATTAACAGAAGAAATAAGCTTAAAGCTGAAGTTAAATCAGGAATTCTCCTTTTTCTTGGTAACGATGAATGTGGAATGAATTATGCTGACAATACCTATCATTATCGTCAGGATAGTACCTTTTTATATTTTTTTGGTTCGGATTATGCCGGACTAAATGCCATTATTGATATCGACGAAAATCGTGAAATAATTTTTGGTGATGAATTAACAATCGACCATATTGTTTGGATGGGTTCGCAACCAACAATTAAGGAAAAAAGCGAAGTGGTTGGTATTAGTGAAACAGCACCAATGTCTGAGCTGAAAACCTACCTTGATAATGCTGCGTTAAAAGCACGCACGATTCATCACCTTCCTCCTTACAGACCAGAACATCAAATTAAACTACTCTATTTAATACAAATACATCCAAATCTTGCATCTAAAAATGCATCATTACCATTTATTCAGGCTGTGGTAAATCAAAGAAACTACAAGTCTGATGAAGAAATTATTCAAATAAAAGAGGCTGTAAACATCACGGGAGAAATGCACCTTGCAGCTATGAGAATGGCTCAACCGGGAATGAAGGAATATGAAATTGCTGCTAAAGTTCAGGAAATAGCAATTAGCCTGGGAGGACAACTTTCTTTCCCCGTAATTGCAACAATAAACGGACAAACTCTTCATAATCACTACCATGGAAATACATTAAAAAGTGGTGATATGCTTTTACTTGATTGCGGTGCAGAAAATGGAATGCATTACTCCGGCGACATGTCGAGTACTTTCCCTGTAGATAAAACTTTTACAAGCCGCCAAAAAGAAATATACCAAATTGCTTTAAATGCTCACAATGCTGCGATTGAGAAATTACAACCAGGAGTTAGCTTCAAAGAAGTTCATCTTACCGCTTGCCGCGCTGTTGCAGAAGGAATGAAACAAATGGGTTTCATGAAAGGAGACCTCGACGATGCAATCCGACAAGGTGCTCATGCACTATTTTTCCAATGTGGAACCGGCCATATGATGGGAATGGATGTTCATGACATGGAAAATTTAGGAGAGGTATGCGTTGGATACAATGGTAAAGCCAAAAGCACTCAATTCGGATTAAAATCGTTGCGCTTGGGCAGAGAACTTGAACCAGGATTTGTACTAACGATTGAACCGGGAATCTATTTTATTCCTGAATTGATAGACATGTGGAAAGCGGAAAAACGTTTCGAGCAATTCATAAATTACGATAAAGTAGAACAGTACAAAGATTTTGGTGGTTGCCGAAACGAAGAAGATTTCTTGATTACTGCTAATGGTGCACGCTTACTGGGAAAACCAATTCCTAAAAACATAGCTGATGTAGAAAAAGAAAGAATCTAAAAACTATTTTACAGACAGTTTCAGTAATTAGAATTTCAAAACAACTAATCAATGAAAATAAAGCAATTCACAAACCTGCTGCTTACATTTCTTCTGGCAACATGCATTTCTTGTGCACAAACAAAACCAAAAGATCTGCTGAGTCAACTTGGAGAAATTCCTGATGTAAGTGTAAAAAAGATAGCAGGAGACACCACCTTTGCGGCGTACTACGAACTCTATTTCACCCAAGATCTCGATCATGAAAACCCTAAAGCTGGTACTTTTCAACAACGTGTCTTATTGGGACATCATTCTTTTAATCAGCCTGTGGTTGTTCAACTGGAAGGTTATAAAATTTGGTCTGAAAAGGCCGGAGAATTGAGCAAATTACTACATGCGAACCAACTGACCATTGAGCATCGTTACTTTAAAAATTCGATGCCCGATAGTTTGGATTGGCAATATCTTAACATCAAACAAGCTGCTGCCGATCAGCACATGATCATTCAAGCTATACAAAAAATATATCCTGAAAAATGGCTGTCAACCGGAATTAGTAAAGGAGGACAAACAACCATTTTTCACCGATACTTTTATCCTGATGATGTTGATGTTAGTGTTCCCTATGTAGCGCCTCTTAATTTAACTCGTGAGGACAAAAGAATCCACCAACACCTCGCCAGTATTGGGAGCAAAGAAACCAGAAATCAGATTTACCAATTTCAGTTGGCTTGTTTCGAAAGTAAAGAAAAACTACTTCCTCTTGCTCAAACCTATGCCAAAGAAAAGAATTTTTCGTTCTCAATGGGTTTAAAAAAAGCACTTGACTTAAGTATTCTTGAATATCCATTTGCCTATTGGCAATGGGGCGGAGTTGATAGCATTCCAGGTAAAAATGCCAATTCTCAGGAGCTCTTCGATCATTTGTTTAAAGTATCAAGCATCGATTTTTTCGATGTCGGCAATATCAAAGAACTTCTTGCTTTT
Source organism: Labilibaculum sp. (assembly GCA_016760525.1). Lineage (GTDB taxonomy): Bacteria > Bacteroidota > Bacteroidia > Bacteroidales > Marinifilaceae > Labilibaculum. Next base: position 24,519 of record JAESUW010000157.1, on the reverse strand, counting down.
TATCAGCAGGCACTAAGCGAGATTGGAATGTACAGCTACGAAACAGCTCCTTTTAAACAATACCTAAATGATAAGAAGGATATCACTTTCGATTTTACTTTCCCGAATGAACCCACCCGAAAATTCGATGCCTCATCGATGATTAAAATTAACCATTGGCTGCAAACTGATGCTGAGAGAATGTTATTCATTTATGGCGAATATGACACCTGGTCGGCAACTGCTGTTAATCTGAACGGAAATAAAAAGTGTAAGAAATTTGTGAACCCAAAAGGTTCTCATAGATCAAGAATAAAAAGTTTTCCTCCTGAAATGAAGAAAGAAATTGTACACACCTTGGAAAAATGGATGGATGTAAAACGAACAGTTCAGAATAAAAAGGCGCTGAAAAACAGCCAATAGTAGTTCGTGAACTGAAGATTAATGTACTTTGTAATAGTACTAACCGATAAGAAATAAGACGATTAAACCAGAGACTACCTTAAAATTGAGGTAGTCTCTTTTTACTTTCAAATCATGTTTAACTCTTCCAATAAAGCTTTCCTTTTTGGATATTTTTTTCTTAAATAGGCAAGTAGCTCATTCACCTGATTTCTTCCGTTAAGCTTATTCATTTGTCTTATGTATCTGCAAATGTTCTGATAATGACCTCGCCCCATGTTATTTTCCATATAATCTTTAATGACAATGGCGTATAATTCAATAATCTCATCGCAGCAATCACCAATTAAATATTCTCGATAAGTATCAATGGTTGAGAAATCCAGATTGTTCCGGACGTAATCCAAAAGCCTATCCCACCATTCCTCATTTATATAAATTTTTGCCAACAAACCGTCACAATCCCAACTACTTGATTTCTTTACGTCTTCAGCCAATTTATTCACAAACGAAAACCATTTTTCAGGGACTACATTTTCTTTTAATATCTGATAATAATCCTGTTTGGGTCTAAAATTACCGATGTATAGTAAACGAGCATATTCAATAATTTTCTCCGTATTCTTCTGCTTTGTCACAATTTTCAACAACCAATCATTCCATTCATGAATCAATCCAGGTCGATCCTTTTGATCGTATTTAATACCATCCGAAGCAATTCGAATTGCTTTCTCATACAACTCCATCTTCAAAGCATCTTCAATTGCTATGTGTCGTAATTTCGAATTGGACAAATTCGCCTCTAGATATTCGGTAGCTTCACTTGCACTTTTATGCTTTAGCAACACATTATACTTAATCTCCTGCATTTCTTCCAACGAATATTCCGACACTTCTGAATGATCTATCAAGCTGAAAAAACTTTCTATTTCGGCCTCCGTTTTCAATAATAATGAAGCTATGTGAAAACATCCTAAATGCCAGTCCCAATCGCCAAAAATATTATTGTTGTAGGCTTTCAAACAATATTCCAATAACATTTTCCGAATCGATTCATCTGGTTGCACTGTTCCAATCTTCTCCAATAACTTAAACGAAGACTCAATACCAAAACTTAAACAACCACTGCTGTCATCACCATAATTAACGGCTTTTACCATTTCCTCCATAATGGCAGCACTTATAAATATTGCACTTTTATAGTTGCCTCTATCGAATTGATTTTGTGCCGATTCCAAAAGCTTATTTATTTCATAATAAATAAATCCTGAAGATGAATAACCGATAAAACCATATTCACCTGAAGCTGAACTTAGAATAGATTTCACCTGATTTGCATAAAAACTTTTCGATTCTGAAGCATTGTATTGTGCAAAGGAAGCCAGAAACTGGTTTCGGAATCCTCTGTCTTCCTCTGCCTTTGCCCGAATAAATTGCTTCAAATCATCATGAGATGTATTTTCAAGCATTTCGTTTACTTTATCGGCTAATGTTTTGCGCTTTTTTCTAACAGCAGGTATTGCCGATTTTTCTGTTTTCTTATTTTTTTTCAAATTAAGTCGATCCTGTTGCAAATAAAAAATAACAGCAACAACATGCTTGCAAAAAGGGCCCCAATCATAAGGGCAAGTGCATACATGTTCCACTATCGTATCATTCTTAATTACTAATTTTACTGTGTAATCCTCAGTCCCTTCAACCACCGCCTCATATTCTCCTACCCCCGTTTCTATGGGCTCATTTACTTTGTTATTCTTAAAATAGGACAAAGCCCGCTTTAAAATTTTATCCTCTATGTATTGCTCAAATTCATTAAAAGATATTTCCATTATCTCCATTTTTATTTATACTCCTGCAATTTATATATTTTATGTAAATGCCCCATCTTTTTGCCACTTCTGAATATATATTTTCAAATTTATTTGCAATGAAGCTTTAACACAAATCAAATAACAATGAATCCATGCATTTGAATATCGCCACACAAAGGCTACGTTACAGAAATTGAATGAAATACAGCCCTTTATCCCCCTCTCGAAAGCGAATTGGAAAAACAAACCGGAATCAAAAAAAACGGATGCCCAATACTGAGCATCCGTTTTACTTTATCAACTTGCAATTTAACTACGTCCCCTTTTAAATTGGAGACATTACCACTTCAATTTTTGTCGGTGCTGCAAAATATTTCTTAGCAAACTTCTCCACTTTTTCTTTCGTAATGGCATTAATCATTTTTTCGTAATCCTCAAGATTTAACCTGCTTTCTTCATACACATAATGATGATTAATAGCATTTAGCCAATAGCCATTTTTACGAAGATTCTCCTGACGTACCTTAATGAAGTTTTCCTTCGTTTCATGTAAGTCATCCTCTTTAACACCTTCGTTGAAAAGAGCCTGAATCTCGTTATAAACAATTCCTTTTACTTTTTCAGCCTTGGCAGGATCGGTATCAAAACGGATTACCAATTTATATTCTTCACGTGGAAATTTATTTACCGAAGCACCAACTCTTACACCATAAGATCCGCCTTCTTTTTCACGAATTATCTCAAGATATCTCTTATCCAAAAGTTTACCAACAACATCCATCAACACTGAATTTTCTTTTGAATATTCAATATCACCATGAAAATCAATTTCAATGGTTGTCTTAGGAGTTTCCATCTCTCTGTCAAAATGATTATAAGTATCTTTTTCAGGATAGTCTACACCATTATCTTTCCAATTATCCTCCCGGTCGATATCCTTAATACTTCCCAAATAAGCTTCGATCATTGGTTTTGCCTGCTCTGCATCTATATTCCCTACAAAAACAAATGTAAAGTCACTGGCATCAACAAATCGATCCTGATAAATGCGTTTCATTGTCTCAAAGTCCAATTTGTTAATCATATCTGTGTTAAACAGAATTGTTCTTGGATGATGATTAGTGGAGATCATTGAAACAGAATCGCCAAACGCTTTATTTACATCAGCTCCCATATTGGCCACATAAGCCATATATCTTCCTTTTAATGCAGTAAAAGCTTCTTGATCGAATCGTGGTTGCTCAAAATACATGTGCACCAGTTGCAATAAAGTCTCAAAATCCTTTACGGATGAATTCCCATTAAGTCCTTCTGATAATTCACCAAGATAAGGTGATACTTTTACCTCTTTACCAGTCAATAATTTTTGCAGACTTATCTGATCAAATTTCCCCAATCCAAAATTGGAAATAAAACCACCAAGCATTTCAGCAGAAGGTAAATCTTTAACCCCGTATAATGAATTTCCTCCTTTACTAAAAGCCTGTAACCTAATTTCATTCTCTTTGAAATCTGTTTTTTTCACAACAACAGTTGCTCCATTAGAGAGTATCCACTCAGTAGCCTCCAGATCCTTCAAGTTTGATTCTTTCACAACTTTTCCAGCCTTAGGTTGTTCTGAAAGTAAAGGTTCGTTTATCACCTTATCTTCGTAAGCTTTTAGTTCCATCTGCTTCACTTTTGCCACCACTGCAAGTAATTGTTCTTTGGTTGGCAATTGTAATCCTTCTTTTTCAGGAGCCGATAAGGTGATAACTACATTCTCATCGGTGATCCATTCTTTCGAAACAGCATTTACTTCTTCTACACTAATGCCAGGAAATAATTGTTTCATAGCTTCGAACTCAAACTCGATTCCCGGAACAGGCTCATTGCTTAAGTAATTTTGCTGATAACCACTAACCAATCTATCATTGTTTTGTTTGTTTCTCTCTTTATAAGCTCTTTCCATTTGGCTCAACATGGCTGTTTTAGCACGTTCTAGTTCCGAAGCAACGAGACCAAATCTTCTGGCTCTTTCTGTTTCCTGCAAAAGAACTTCAATTCCGCCCAAAATATTATCCTCTTTAAGGGTAACACCATTTTGAAAAACATCCATTTTTCGAACTTTATTATAGTATGCTGCATAACCAATTACAAATGGTGCATTTCCTTTTTGGAGCAGTTCGTTGTAACGATCTCCCATAACACTTGAATAAAGGTTTTCAATTAATAGCTTGCGATAATAGTTCAAATTCTTTTCTGCGAAAGGTGTTGCTTTGTGCTTATAATAAATCTCAAAGCTAATTCTGCTGGCCTCAGGATCTGTAATTACGCCAACAATGGGTTCCTTATTATCAGGAACATCAAAATACACTCTTTCTTCTGGATTTTCGACAGCAGGAATGTGCGCAAATAGTTCCTTAATTTTCATCTCCATTTTCGCTGCATCAATATCTCCAACAACAATAATTGCCTGTAAATCGGTCCGATACCAATCGTGGTAAAAATCCCTGATTAGCTGGTGATCAAAATTGTCAATTACGTCAAGATCTCCTATAACATCACGTTTCGCATACTTAGAACCTTGATAGATAAGTTTGTTTTTTTCTAAATAAACCCGCATTCCACCAGATCGACGAGTTCTCCATTCTTCATGAATTACTCCACGTTCACTATCAATTTCCTCTCCTTCAAGACTCAAATAATTAGACCAATCGTGTAGTACCAAAAGAGTAGAATCCAGTAAATTTTCATTCGTAGTAGGAACATTACTCAAATTGTAAACAGTTTCGTCGGTACTCGTGTATGCATTAATATTACGACCAAATGCAATACCATATTTTTCCAGATAATTCAGAACTCCTTTGCCTGGAAAATGTTTCGTTCCATTAAAAGCCATATGCTCCAGAAAATGAGCCAAACCATTTTGACTATCATTTTCCAATATTGCCCCAACATTCTGAACAATGTAAAAACTAGCCCGATCTTTAGGCTCTTCATTGTGACGAACATAGTAAGTTAGGCCATTCTCCAATTTCCCGGTTCTCACATTCGGATCCATAGGAAGTTTTGCATTCATATCGTTTTGAGCCGATAACATTCCTGTTCCCGTTAGTGCCAAAACAGCACAAAGACTGATTTGGCTAAATAAATTCTTACTCATTTGTGATTTGTTTTAGTGATTTGTTTTAGTGATTTGCTTTCGGCTTACAAAACATAAGTGGAAGCCTTCCTTAAAGTAAGGAAACAATTACCTATTTAACAAATAGCTTAATGATTTTTAACACTATCTATTTACTATACTTACACTTCCATTTTTTTCAACAACATAATTTAAAGTAATCTACCTACAAATCAATATATTCGCTATTTATTAAATATAATGTGTGTGAAATTTGGTAGATTAGGAATCAATTTAAACATTTAATGTAAAATGAAAAAAATTGAACTCATATCCTGTATAGGAATTATCCTTTCAATCTTATTAAAGATATTAAATCTTCCATTTGGTGGAGAATTGTTAACAGTTTCCATTACTATTTTGGCAACCTACTACTTTCTGATTTTCTCTGGTAGTAAGCAAGTATTTGTTTTAAAATTAAGGAAATTCTTATTCAAAGAAGATGTAAATGATTCTATCGAAATTAAAATAAGCGGATTTGCATTACCTGTGGTACTTATCGCAACATTATTCAGGCTACAACACTTTCCATTCTATTCCACTCTTTTTTATGTAGGTTTAACAGCAATATTGATCGCATTGGGAATTACAGGCTACAAATACATGAGAACAAAGAGTACATTCCTATACAATCTGGCTGTCAGGTTGATAATTATTGGAGGGATTGGTGCTTTAATCTTTATAACTCCAAGTATGGAAAATAATAATATCGATAAAAGTGATCAAACAGTTATTGAGTCGCAAAATTCTAAAGAATAATAACAACCCGAATATTATGATTAAAAAATCACTTTTTTTTCTGTTCCTAATTGTAGCGATAGTATTTACGTTAGCACCAATATTTATGTTTGCTATCCATTTCAACACAACCGATATATCCAATAATATTGAGTATTGGGGTGCATTCGGTTCATACATAGGAGGAATCGTCACCCCTATCGTTTCAACTATAACTGTAATTATTCTTGGGTACTTGACGTATTTTGTTGGTAAGAATTCAAATAAAGAGAATTCTAATTTATTCATACAACAAAAAAGAATCGAAGCATATGACGAATTAACCAGATTACTTGTTCCATTTCAATTCACAATAGAGAAATCACTTCCAAAACTTAAACGATTCAATGCAGAGATCGAAAAAATGGATAGTGAAAATTTCGAATTTGAAAAAATCCTTGATAAAGCTGAGGAAATACATAATGAAACTATTTTCCATTTAGAATTTTACTTTAATCTCTATAATTTTAGAATTAGATATGGATATTTATTTTCATACAACTTTGAGTCCAATGATTACAAAGAACTTGTACAAATAGCGAAGCAAATAACAACTCAAACATCGTCATTTTATACTGCCGTAATTAAAAGTGATCCATCATTAATACAAATAATAAACGTTAGCCATTTTGAAGAACTAAATATACTAATGGGGAAATTTCTAACTAAACTTCAAGATGAAATCAATATCTAATCTATCCCTGAAAGGGAAAAAGCAATAGCATAGGGCAAAGCCCTATGAAAATAAAAAAATTGAAAATCAGTCCTGAAAGGACGCAAGCAAAATAATCATGGGACAATCATTATCCAAAGTTTACGTGCACATAACATTTAGCACAAAACACCGTCAGCCACTCATTGATTCACAAATTAAAAATGTATTGTTTGAATATATTGGTGGAATATGTAAAGGCCTAGAATGTAAACCTATTAGAGTAGGAGGACATGATGACCATATCCATATATTGTGCACACTGTCTAAAAAAATTACTCAAATGACCTTATTGGAAGAAATTAAAAAACGATCTTCAAAATGGATCAAATTAAAAGGAAATCAACACCAAAATTTTTATTGGCAAAATGGGTATGGAATATTTTCTGTTAATCCGTCGGAAATTGATATCGTCTCTTCTTATATCGATAATCAGGAAAAACATCACAAAACAAAAAGTTTTAAAAATGAGTTTAGAGCTTTCCTAATAAAATACGATGTTGCATATGAGGAGAAATATGTTTGGGATTAAGCTTACGCCCTTTCAGGGCTCTAATTTATATTCTTCATTTCAATGGGCGTTGCCCATTGCTATTTGCTAATAGCCCTTTCAGGGCAAAAAATAAAATTAAGTTGTTTCCCCGAAAAGGAAAAAGCAAACAGTATAGGGCAAATCTATATGAAAATAAAAAAAGGAGCACCAACTAGTGCTCCTTTTCATATTTTAAACAGAATCCTGCTTATTTTTCGTCTTTGTTTTTAGTATCCGAAACATCGTCAAATTCAACTGTTTCTTCATCTTCTACTTTTTTACCAAGATAGTTTGGCAGTTCCATTCCAGCCATTTTAAATAGCTCTTCCATTGGAGGAATAGATCCCATCATGCCTTGCATAAAGTTAGCGGTAGATGTTTTACCATCTTTTCCATTACCATTTTCCCAAACAGTAACTTTATCAATCTTAATGTTCTTGATAGCCTCAACCTGAGTTTTAACCAATTCAGGTAACTTATCAGCAATCATTAACATTACTGCATCTTTGGCATTGCTCCCAGCAGCTTGAACAAGCTTGTCGAAACCTTCAGCTTGCTTGCTCAAAATTTCAAAAGTACCCTTACCTTCTGCTTCCATTTTCATGTAAATCGCATCAGCCTCACCTTTCGCATGACGACGGGTTTGCTCAGCAATCGCCTCTGCAGCAATCTCAATTTTTTGCTTATCAATCTCTGCAGGTACCACGACATTGGCTGTCTGTGTTGCTTTATCACGAATTGCACGTGCATTTTCAGCCAATTGCTCAGCGGCATAAGCTTCTTCTAAAGCTCGTGCCTGAGTTACTTTCTCTGCAGCAACAGCCAAACGTTCCGCTTCTGCTTCTCTCTCTCTTCTAAGTGCATCCGAATTCGCAATGGTAATTTTCGCCTCATTCTCTCCTTCAACTGCCGATGCATCCGCAGCCGCTACTTGCACACGTTGTGCCTGATGTGCGTTTGCTTCACCAATAGAACCATCACGATTTTTCTCAGCCACACTCTTTTTGGCATCATTAATCGCCTTAGCGGCAGCTTCCTTACCTAATGCTTGAATATATCCCGATTCATCGTTAATATCGGTTACGTTAACATTAATCAATTTCAGACCAATCTTCTTCAATTCAGCTTCTACATTGGATGATACCGCAGCAAGAAATTTATCACGATTACTATTGATTTCCTCAATATCCATTGTAGCTACAACCAAACGCAACTGACCAAAAATAATATCCTTGGCTAAATTACTGATATCATCTTGAGAAAGACCTAATAAACGCTCAGCAGCATTGGTCATTACACCACCTTCTGTGGAAACACCTACTGTAAATCGAGAAGGTACATCAACACGAATGTTCTGCTTACTTAAAGCACTTGTTAAATTAATCTCTATCGAAAGCGGTGTTAGATCCAGGAAAGCATAATCCTGAATAACTGGCCAAATAAAGGCCGCACCACCATGAATACATTTGGCCGAACGCGATTCTGCATCAGCGCCTTTACCAACTTTACCATACACAACCAAAACACGATCGGATGGACATCTTTTGTATCTTTTAAAAAACGATACAATTAAAGCAAAAACTGCAATTACAATGACCGCAATTAATAGAACAACATATTCTCCCATAATAATTTGTTATTAATAGTTTATTTAAAAAGGTTTTACAATTAAAATTTGATCATTTAAAACATCTATCACCTGAATAACCGAACCTGTAGGAATTTCAGAATCACTATCGGTGACGGCATCCAAAGTTTGAAGTCCCTGCACTTCAATTTGTACTTTCCCCATGCCTTTTCTATTGGAGGGTATCAACAAATAAACATTACCAACTTTTCCTTTAGCATTGTTAAGGTCTAAGGTTCCTTCCTCGACTAATTTACCCATAAAATACAAAATTGAAGCCATGATTGACATCATAACTAAACCAGCAAGAGTGGCGATTAATGTTGAAACACCTGCACCTAAACCCATGTCCAAACAAATAATACCTGTCCAACCGAATACTGCAAAAAAGGCAACGAGGTTTTTTAAGCTTATAAACTGAAAATCAATTCCGGTATCTCCTTCCACAACAGCATCGGCATCACCTTCAGCACTCATGTTATCAATATCACCACCAATGAATGTAAGTACTATCTGAATTAGAAACAAAAGAGTAAATGGAATTGAAATGCTCCAGTAAATCTTTTCCACCATTTCCATTGTACTCCACCAATCTGAAATTTGTAATATCATAATTCTTGTTTTTTTATTTAGGAATGAAAATAACAATAAATATCCATCAATTATCCATTGTGCTCAATGGAATTATTCTTTTTAGTTATATCTAATTTTTCACATGTTTTTACCTGATTTTTATAAGATGAAAAACTCCGGAGTAATTATCAAATTTCAAACTAGAAAACACTCCCTTTTGTCCCTTCCCGAGAGGGAAATTAAAAAAAAGAGCATCAAATGATGCTCCTCTACCTAAACTAAAAGCATCGTCAGGATATTACCCACTGAGGGTATATATTCTATTTCACATCCTCTTCAATCCAATTGGAACGATTTGGATCTACTGGTGCAACTACCTTCTTCTCAGTCATATTCTCCAATTCTTCCATCAACATTTCAATTGCTTTTTGCAGCGAAGGATCTATTCCTTTAGCCACCAAATGTGGTTCGTCGTATACTTCAACATCAGGATAAACTCCAATTCCTTCGATGATCCATTTCTGATTTTCATCGAAAATACCGAAACGAGGAACAGCAATGTAACCTCCGTCAACGAGTCCTGCATTGCCCGACATACCAACTAGTCCACCCCAAGTACGTGTTCCAATTAATTTGCCAAGACCCTTTTTTCTGAAATAGTATGGAAAAGCATCTCCTCCTGATGAAGAGTATGAGTTAATCAACATGGCTTTTGGCCCATCGTGTGCGACAGCTGGAGTTTGAGAAGCCTCTAATCCACGACGATGCCAGTAAGACATTACATCACGATCCAGCAGATCAGCCATATGATCAGGGATGAATCCTCCACCATTGTAACGCTCATCAATAATTAAGGCTTGTTTATCGTGATAAGCATACATGCCCCGGTGCAGTTCTCTGTTACCTTCGAAAGCTGTGTTTGGTACATGAATGTATCCAATCTTACCATCCGATAATTTATTTACTATTTCGCGACGTTCGTTCACCCAATTCAGGTACATTAATTCCAATTCACTTGCAATTGGTTTGATTGTATAAGTTTTAGCTCCTTCCAAACTTGGCGTACTATTGACAGTAATCTCCACCATTTTACCAACTTGATTTTCCAAGTACAAATAAGGATTCACATCTGTGCTTAAATCATGTGCATTAATGCGAAGCAAATAATCTCCTTCCTTCACATTAACACCTTGCTCTGTTAATGGAGAACGTCGATTAGGCGTCCAATTTTCTCCCTGATAAATTTTAAAAATTACATACTTACCAGTTTTAATGTCAGCTTTCAATTTTGCACCCAACAATCCAGTCTCAACAGGCTTCACTTTCTCAAAATCGCCATAATTTACATAGGCATGTCCTGTGTTGGTTTCCGATATGATCTCCCCCAATATGTAATCCAAATCGGCACGATGACTTACATAAGGCATCAATTGATTGTAATTGGCTTTGATTTGAGCCCAATCAACACCATGCATATTTTCAACATAGTAGTAATCACGGAAAATTCGCCATCCGTCGGTATAAATCTGATTCCATTCTTTTTTTGGATCAATCTTCATATCCAAATCATCCAAATTCAATTTACCAACATCTGCTTTCTGATCAGCAGAAAGATCTGTTATTCCATAGGTTGAACCAGCATGATACATTATTTTTTCACCATTCCCAGTTAAAGAATAACTGGAAACCTGATCTAAAATAAGCTCATCTTTTTCTTTCTTTATAATATAATGATGTAAGGTTCTCCCGCTGATGTATAAAATACCACCATCAACAGCTACCAAATCATCATAATTTCCGGATGATAATGGAAAAGCTGAGATTCGATTTGAAATACCTTCAAAATCAATTACTACTTTTACTTTCTCTTCTGATTTAGCTTCCTCTTTTTTTGATTTCTTCTTCTTTTCAACTGCTTTAGGCTCTTCTTTTACCTCTTCAATATCATTCTTTAAAACAAACAATTTTGGACCATCTGCTTTTAATGATATGGCAAAAATCCGAGTCGCATTATTGTATAAATAATCGAACTCGAAGCTTGAAAAATCAAGATTAAAATCGCGATTCGATAAAAAGAAGATGAAATTTCCATCTTTAGAGAATACTGGCGATGAATCACTAAAAGTATCATCTGTTAAATGAAAATTATTGCCAGTAGATATTTGATGAACCCAAATAGCTCCTTGATCGTTATTGCTGTCTTTTACGTAAGCTATCCATTCCGAATCCGGAGAAAATGAAAATTCTGTAATCTCATTTCGCTTTGCGACATCTACTACTTTTACTTCTCCACTTTCAACATTTAAATATTTCAACTTTAAAGTTCGATCGAAAAACAGCATGTACTTACTATCAGGCGACCACTTGGCATCATACATCCAAGACGATGAACCAAACGTAACTTGTCTTGCCTTTGCTCCTTTTTTATTCTCTAAAAGATAAATTTCGTATTCTCCTGTAGCATCCGAGTAGTAGGAAATGTATTTTCCATTTGGTGACCAGTTTGGAGAAATTTCACGCACTCCTTGAGTTTGTGTCAGGTTAATACTTGGTCCGTTCTTAGCCGGAACAGAAAAAATATCACCACGAGCATCAAACAGAGCACGTTTTCCTGAAGGAGATACAGCAACTCCATCAATAAAATCTTTTACATTTTTATAATAAGGCAGCGTATTAGGATTATCGAAGCTGATGTTAACAACAACACGTTCCTCTTTTCCTGTTTCCAGGTTTAACTTAAATAGTTGCCCGCCGTTCTCATAAGCAATTTGTCCGTTTTCACCCGATGGCCACATTACATCAAATATTTTATGATGAGTTATTTGAGTGATCTCCTTGCTCTCAACATCATACTTGTAAATATTCAACTTCAAATCGCGATCTGATGCAAAGTAAATTGCATTTTTGTACCAAGAAGGAATCTGATCGGAACCTACAAATGTTGTGATTCGTTCAGATTGGTCTTTTTCTAAATCATATATCCATAAATCGGCTGCACGACCACCTTTGTAACGCTTCCAAGTACGAAACTCACGACTAATTGGAGCAAAACACATTTTTGTTGCATCCGGAGAAAACACTCCAAATCCACCTTCAGGAATTTGCAGCGCCTGCTCTAATCCACCAGCAATACTTACTTTATAATAGGTGCCGTTTCGCTCACCAAAAGCCGTACGGTTCATACGCACCAAAATGGATTTACTATCCGGATTCCAATCTAAAATGGCATTATCAAATCCACCGCGAGGTGGCATCATGCCTACTGAATTGTAATAGGTTAGTTGCTTAGGCGTACCACCTGTTGAAGGCATAACATAAACCTGACGACTGCCTGAATACTCGGCAGAAAAAGCAATCCATTGCCCATCTGGAGAAATCTTAGGAAACAATTCCAGCCCCTTGTGTGAAGTCAATCTTTTGGCATCACCTCCATTGGAATCTACTGTCCAAATATCCCCTGCATAAACAAAAGCAATTAAGTTTTTATTGATATCAGGATATCTCATTAGACGAACATCATTTTCCGCCTGAACGCTTCCCATCATCCCTAATAAAACAAAACAAATTGCGACAATTTTTACATTCAATTTTAACATTGCAATATATTAGTTAGTGTGTAAGAAACTGTTTAAAAATTTATCCTTTAGCTTTTTTATAAGCAAAAAACCTCATAATTACGTTAAATTATCTTTAAATAGAACCACTATTCACATCAAATTTGCCTTATTCTGAGTCTTTTTTCTTCGATAAAAATTTCTAAAAATAAATTTAAACAGCTTCTAAATATTATTTGGTGTAAAACAAATCCTTCTTACTAATAGAAAGTATTGGTTTTAAGCAGTATGTCAATTTATTTCCATAAAACTTTCCGTGAAGCTACAAAAAAAGTGACATTCCGAAAAAAAGGAATGTCACTTTAACACAATAATAATTCTAACTCTTATAATTCTATCAAACTAATGGCGGCTCCTCCGCCCTCAGCTAAATGAAATTCTAATTTTGAAGTGTTGTCAACCTCCTTATTAATAATTTGAAACTCTGTAGGATTGTTATCCCAGTGAGCTTTTTCTCCATCCAAATATAAAGTTGCTTTGTATTTCTTTCCTTTTGTAAGAAAATCTAAGTTCAGATTCATATCACGTGCATTTTCATCAGTAATTGATCCTACAAACCAATTTTCAGAATTACGGTCTTTACGGGCAATGGTCACAAAATCACCAATTTCTCCATTCAACACCTTGCTTGTTTCCCAAGTAACGGCGACATCTCGAATGAACTGAAATGCTGCGTTTCCTTTGTAATTCTCAATTAAATCAGGAACCATTTGAATAGGACTGTTAATTACCACATACAAGGCCAATTGCTGAGCAATAGTTGTATTCACCTGATTGTTTGGCTTGTGTGGTGTTAACTTGATATTGAAGATACCAGGCGTATAATCAATCGGACCCGCCAACATACGGGTAAACGCAACAATCGGCAAATGTTCCGGTGGATTTCCTCCATCGCTTGCCCAAGCATTGAATTCTTGTCCACGTAATCCTTCGCGAGCTATTATATTTGGATAAGTTCTTCGTAAACCTGTTGCCTTAATTGGCTCATGAGCATTAATTGCTACTTTATATTTCACACCTGTTTCAACAGCTCTTCTGTAGTTATTCACCATCCATTGTCCGTGATGATATTCACCTTTCGGTATAATCTTACCAACATATCCTGTTTTTACTGAGTGAATTCCCAATGAGTTCATTAGCTGATATGCCGTATCCATTTGTTGGTTATAAGTTCTTGGAGCCGCCGAGGTTTCGTGATGCATGATTAACTCAACACCTTTTTCTTTTCCGTACCGAACAACTTCCTTTAAATCGTAATCTTCATATGGTGTTACAAAATCGAAAACTCCTTCGCGATCTTCAAAACCAATCCAATGTTCCCAACCTGTGTTCCATCCTTCAACCAAAATTCCTCCAATGTTATTTTCTGAAGCAAAATCGATTAATTCTTTTGCATATTCAGTTGTAGCTCCATGTTTGCCATGTGGTTTCAAACCTGTAGCAGCGTTCATATCCTGCGATGCAGCATAGTCCCATGTTCTTGTTCCAACATGCATATCCCACCAGATACCAACATATTTCATTGGTTTGAAATAATCAACCGATCCAATTTTATTGGGCTCATTCAAATTTACGATCAAGTCGGATTCAATTAATCCTCCTGCATTTTCAGAAATTTGAATGGTTCTCCAAGGCGTATTAAAAGGAACAGCTCTTTTTACTTTGTAACCTGTTCTGTCCGATCCAACCAATTCACTTTCCAGCATCAACTTTTCTTTGTTTACTTTCAAAGTCATTCCTGCATAATCAGTCAAATTTGCTTCATGAAAACTCAAATAAACACCTTCTGCTGTTTTCATGGTAACCGGAGTATTTACCGCATTTTCCGGAATTGAAGTTTGTGCCAAATTATCGTTTGCCCGCAAAGCAATTGCATCAATACCAGTAAATAATGTGGTATGATACAAGTGTTCGTAAATGTCCCAATCTCCAGGAATCCACCATACTTTATGATCGCCGGTTAAATTAAACTGTGTATTTTCATCTGTAATAATCACTTCCTTCATTGCCTCTTGCTCCGGAAATTCGTACCGAAAACCAAGACCATCATTATATACTTTAAACACCAAATTCATTTTACGGTTTGGAGTCTTTTCTTCTTCCAAATTCAATACCAATTGATTGAAATTATCTTCTACCACCCGTTTTTCTCCCCACTGCATTTCCCAAGTTGAAGTACTTGCTGAAAGTTGGGTATCTACAATTTTCCATCCTTTTTCGATAGATGGCAAATTCTGAAAATCGAAACCTAAAGTAGAAGGCTCAATTACTTTTTTATCATTGAATAAAACCTCGTAAGTGGCTTGTCCTTCCACCATACTGAATTGAACGCCAATTTTCCCATCAGGCGATTCTACATTCTTGACTAATTTGCCATTGGCACAGGATGCCAATATCATTGCTAAACCAGCAATAAAACAAAGAATTGATTTACTTTTCATACTTAATTGAAACTAAGAGTTAGTACTAATGAAATGCCAAACAAAAGCTTTTAGAGTTTAAGTTCAGAATTTAGAATCAAAGTAAGTGGAGAAAATAAGGAATAACTAAATACTAATTAAAAATATAGATCGAAACACGATACAAAAATGGCTAAACTACTCAACACATAACAATTACCACAAACTAAAGATCATTAAAATATAGATACTATAAAGATGAAGTAATGGATTATACCGATTTTATTGCCATGATTTTTTGATCAAAATCGTCATTTTGGACCAGCGACCTATTTTTAATTTTGGTTTTATAAGTATAGATCGTGTTTACAGAAAAATTAAGAATACTGGCAATTTTTTCGTTGTCGTTTATTCCTAACCGGATCAATGCAAATATTCGTAAATCTGTATTTAAACATTGAGTATCTTTTAAAATGAGTCGATCCTTTTCTTCAAAAAGAAGATTAAACCGATTTATGAAATCAGGAAACAATTTCAGAAAAATCCGATCGAAATCTTCAAACAAATTCTCTCGTTCTTTCTTAGAACTGTAATTTTTCAATTCCAATTCAATTGCGTCATATTGCTTGGTCATTAACTGTCGGGAAATGGCCTTTTTCATGCCCTCCATTTTTTCGATAAACTGAGAGCTGAAATTGAAGTAGTAACCAACATACTCTTCTTTAATTTTACTCACTTCCCGAAGCATGTCATTAAGCTGCCGAAGATTGCTATTACTCTCAAGAATCTCCTTACGGGCTTTTTTTAATTCCTTAATCTGCCTGTAAATAATGAAAGAAAAAGCAATTAACAGTAAGGCCAAAAGAGATACGATTAGAGAAATATTAGATATAATCCTTTTTTCCTTTTCTACTTTATTTAAAACCGCAGCGTCAATATCGGGACGAATAAATGAAATCTCTAATTGTCGTACATTACTGCCATAGAAATCGGCATCCTTCTTAGCTTCAGATATAAACTTATTTGCTTTCTCTAAATCTCCGTCGTGAAAAAGAAGTTCTGCCAATACCCTTGCGGCCAAAGTCTCTTTTGTAGTAGACTGAATATCACCAACAACAGCTTTTAAAAGATGATACTCCGCTTTTTCTTTTTCCTGTAGTTTCAAATAGGAAATCCCCAATATACAATTGGTAATCGCAATCTGATGAGCTGTTAAATCATTTTTATTCAATAAGTATGTGCAATATTTTTGAACATCGTAACTAGCACTGCTATTTTGACTTTTTAATGCCAAAGCCAGAATATATTCGAAAGAATCAGAATCACCTTCTTCAACAATTTTCTTCACATATGAATTCCCTATTTCTCTGTATTTGGGAGCATAATATCCCCAGCGGGAATTGGATAAATCGTAATAGGCCCGGTATGCTACAGAGTAAAAATCGATGCGCTTTTTTTGATCCAACACCATCGGATCAATGGTATGAATGCTGTCTATGGTTTCTTTGTATAATCCTCTAAGCAGAAGAATTAGAGAAATATTTGATTTGGCTTCTGCAATATTTGATGCGTCCTTTAAACCATAAGCCGTTTTCAATGCTAAATTCCCATAATGAAAAGCTGAATCGTAAACAAAATACTCGTATTCTTTGGTCAATTTTACCAACAGTTTATACTCATCGTTTTTCCGATCCTCAAAATTAGAATGTTGCAGGGAATCTGTCAGCAATGCTATTCTGTTCTTTTTTACCTGAACAATACTGTCTTTACTTTCAATATATCTATTTGCCTCGGCAAACTGAAATGAAAGAGAATCATTTTGACCGAAAGAATTGAGACTTAGTAAAACAAAAAAGGTTAGAATGATACTTCTGTGCATGCTTATTAGATCTAGTTTTGCTGAACAACGGGTAAAAGTAAGATTAATATTTTCTGTAGCAAAAAGGCAATAATCAATTACTACAATAGATCGATAAATTTTAGTACCGATAGCTATCGGGATGAGACATTAGATTGATTTACCAGATCTTTACCTACAGATGTTTTTTTAATGAATCGTACTATAAAATAAACTTGGAATATTCATTCAAAACAGAAGTGTAATTTTCCCCTTTACAGGGATGTATCAGTAGAACAGAGGGATGTTAAAATAGTTTTTATTTTTATGAATAAGCTCGGTAAAACACAACGAACTATTGATCATAGAAGAAATAAACACAAGCTCTCCCATTGTTTTTTGTTCAGTTTATAAAAAACACTACATTTGTTAAGCCTCCTGTAAAACAGACCTAATCTGGTTTCATTAAAACAGATACACACTAAAGACAGGAGTATCCCGATCAACAAACACATCTTACCCCTTTGGAGATTTGTTTTTTTGATCAATAAACATATAATTAAAACTTACAGGATTATTATTTTACTCAATGTACAAAGTACAAAGCCTGAAAAATTGGTTTTTTACCGAATGTACTAAGTACAAAGCCTGAAAATTGATTTTTTACCGAATGTACTAAGTACAAAGCCTGAAAAATTGATTTTTCACCCAATGTACTGAGTACAAAGCCTGAAAATGAAAGTTTAAACAATCAATTAATACAAACCCTTTAAATGATGACCCATGACATTGATTAAGAAAATTAAGACAACCAGTCGCAATGGCGACATTAGTGCATTAATAAGCCTTATTCTAAAAGCATTTGTAAAGAATGATTGGAGTGCGGACACGTATTTGACTTCTATAATTGAAAAAATAAGAGTTATTAATACCTCACTGATTGAGGCTCTGAGGCGGTTGAAAATTTATTCTCAGATGGCAGAGAAAGACCATGCACGCGATATGACAATTAGAGCCTTGTTTAAGTTGGTAGAGGGCTATGTTTATATTCCTATTGCTGAAATGCAAGAAGCTGCCTTGGTAGTAGAGAATGTATTGGAGCAGTATGGCTTAAACATACAGAATGAAGACTATGCCGCAGAATCAGCAGATATTGAATCCTTACTAAACGATTTAAGCAAACCCGATGTTGTACTAGCTATAGCAAAATTGCAGGGCGTGCCCGAAACAGTTTCAATTTTGGATACGGATCAACAAGATTTTGAAAACTTAGCCTTGCAGCAGGCCGAAGGCGAAAGTGTGAAGAAAGATTTGGTTTCGGCCAGTAAGTTGAAGAAGGAGGGCATCGCAGAAATTAATGATAACCTGATGAGCTATATGAATACCATGGCAAAGGTTAACCCAGCCACTTACGAAGCTACCGCCAAAACTATTGCCGAGTTAATCGATAAAAATAACGAATTGGTAAAACGTCGTTACAAAACAAACGAGGCAGACAGCGAATTGGTATAAAATTACCGGCTAAGGGTTTCACAGATGTGAGGCTCTTGGTTTTGGATAATACACAATTAAATAAGAAAATCTCTTGCAAAATATAAAGTCATTTAAATGTAATTTTAAAAGATAACAAGAAGAATAACTGCAACTTACAAAAGAAAACAGATAAGTGATATAAGACGCATAGCGTCTTATCCTCTTGTTGGCAATAATTAGAAAAAACAACCTACATATCTAACATTATAATTTATGAGTAAATACAATATTGACATACAATTACTACTAAATGAAAGTGATGTTGAGCAAAAAGTAGTTTGGCCATTACTTACAAATGATGAACCTGATGGTTTAGGATTTAACGAGACTCATATCCAGACAAAAGCTAACCTTAGGAAATTAAAAATTGAAAAGAGACAAAAGACAAAATTATACTATCCTGATTATGTTGTATTAATAGAGGGTTTACCGCAAATAGTTATTGAGGCCAAAAAACCAAATGAAGATTTAGAGGAGGCATACCGTGAAGCTAGATTATATGCGTTAGAAATAAATGCACTTTATCAAGAGAATTTAAATCCTTGTAAATTAATAGTTGCATGCGACGGAACAAAATTAATAGCTGGTTCTTGGGACTGTTCAACTCCCAATTTTGAAATAGAGATAAATAATTGGCTATCTACGGAAGTCGATTTCAGTGGATTTATAGAGCTTTTTTCTTTTAGAAGCATCCGTAAAGCCACAGAAAATATACGAAAGATTCTAAGGAAAAATGTATCTTATAAAAAGCCAACTCATTTATTGGGTGGTAAACATATTCAAAACCAACAAATAAAAAATTCATTTGGAGAAGCTATATCAATCCAATATAGACACTTATTTAATCCAACAAATGAAATTGAAAGGACTGACATTGTTAGAAATGCTTATGTGAAAGTTCAAAAGCACATGTCTCATGTCACACCCATTGATAGATTGATTCGTAAAAAAATACGCCCTTCAATACATGATTCAATCGAAATAGCAGATAATACAAAACCAAAAGAAATAGTTAGTAAACTCAAAAATGCTAGAGATTTTAACAATGAGGTTTTACTACTTATAGGGAGTGTTGGTTCTGGTAAATCTACATTTACAACATATTTAAAAGATGTTGCAATAAAAGAAGAGTTAAACTCAAAATTAGTATGGTTGCGTCTTGATTTGAATCAAGCACCTGTAAATTCAAATGAAATATATTCTTGGCTTAAAAGAGCGATTTGCACTGAACTGCAAAATACTTTGCCTGACTATGATACTGAAGAGATTGATGCTATTAAAGATATTTTTTCAAAATATTTAGCAGCATTTGATAAAGTCGCATTAAAACTTTTTGCTCTAAATTCGGATAAGTATAATGAGAAGTTATTTGAAAAGATTAAAGAATTACAGAGTGATTTAAATATTAAATTAGAATCATATATTGATTTTTTTGTTCACAGACAAGCTAAAGAGTTAATCATCATATTAGATAATTGCGATAAAAGAAATTTAGAAGAACAGTTATTAATGTTTGAAGTGGCAAGCTGGTTAAAAGAAAATACAAAATCAATAGTTTTCTTGCCACTCCGTGAAACGACCTTTGACCATTTTAAGCATTTAAAGCCGCTAGATACAGTAGTAAAGGATTTGATTTTTAGAATTAATCCACCTTCCCTAGAGCAGGTTATATATAGTAGAATTAAATATGCAAATCGGTTAAGTGAAAAATCAGAGAATAATTATTATTTTCTTCCTAATGGAATGAAAGTTACTTACCCATCAAGTGATGAATTATCATATTTGAAAAGTATACTTAAATCATTATTTCAAAATAGATTCTTTAAAAAATTGATGGTAGGTATTGCTGGACGTGACATTAGAAAAGGTATTGAAGTATTTTTAGATTTTTGTAAAAGTGGTCATATTAATGAAGGTGATATTTTGCAGATGAAGCAGAGTAATGGTGACTATTCTTTACCCAACCACATTATAAGTCGAGTCTTTATTAGAGGTAATAGATTATACTATTCAGACTCAGATACAAAAGTAAAAAACCTGTTTTATTCAGATCCTAGTGATAAATTACCTGACCCTTTTGTTCGTGTTGCGATTTTAAATTGGTTAAAAGATAGAAATCGTATAAAAGGCCCTAGTGGCATAATAGGTTTTCATAAAGTTTCGGAAATAATAAAAGACCTTACTGTTTTAGGACATTCAATAGACAGGCTTAACTCTGAAATAAAAACACTAATTAAGACTTCTTTAATCATTTCAGAATCCCAAGATATAAATATCATAAAATTTGATGAATTAATATCTATCAATTCTCCTGGTTTAATTCATTTAGATTTATTAGACAATATTGACTATATAAGTGCTTGTGCTGAAGATATATGGTATAAAAAAGACACTGTTTCTAGTGCTATTGCTGAGCGTTTAGCAGGCAAATCTGAATTTCCACATTTGTCCTTGCAAAATAGCTTACTAAATTCAACTAATTTAATCGATTACTTAGAATCTTATAGCGAAGATTATTATAGTGTTCAGAAGGATATTTTATCTGATGAAAACTTTAGTTCACCGCTGAATTATAAAAAAATAAAAAACAATATTGAGCAATTTAAGAACAGTATTGGAATTAAAGATTTTAGAGAGTATAAAGCAGGTATAGTTGTGGTTGGTAGAATTGTAAATATTTTTGATTATGGACTTATTTGCGAGCTAGATGGGACGACACAGGTTGGCCTATTACATGTGAGTGAATTTGGAGATGACTCAACTAAATATGATATTGGTGACTTAATTGATGTTGTTATTGGTGTATATCAACCCAAACACAAGAAATACAAATTGAGGCTTTATAACAACTAACTATTGCCAACATTTTGTATATTCCATAGGGGTTTCAGCAGTATGCAAGCCGCGGATTGACGCTTATTATCTCGTCCGTACCCGGACAGATAATCTCACGCAATCCCCTACGTTACATACAATTTTCCGTTACCAGCAATAATAAAAGAGATACTACTATGAAACAAAATTTATCTACACACATTGCAAATATCACTTATTCCCTAGTTAGTCAGGTTACGGAAAAAGGAGTTATATTAACTCAGTACAATTCTCACGTAGAGGAAGATATTGTATCGACTCACCACACTATTGAATTAATAGGAAAATTAAATATTAATCTTTTCCTACACTATGGTGAAAGAATTCTTCATTATATGTCAAACCCAGAAAACCAAGTGGTTTCATCTCTTTTTTCTGTTGACACTATGTCTCAATTGATTCCTGAAAATAAAAATATTGAACTTTTAGTTGACGATGTCTTAAAATCACAGCTTCAAAGTGGCGCATTTACTAAATATACAGCGTTTCTACGAGGCGGAGATTTTTTTAGCACTTTATGGTGTCTGAAAATTCTGACAAACACGGGAAAGAAAACCTATCAAGAATCTATAAAAAAAGGATTTGAGTACCTATCGAAAAATGTTTTAGATTCAGGTATTTCAATAAATCAAAAAGGATTCTTTTATCTTTTGGCTAATAAAAATGGTTATAGCGACTATGACAAACAATCATTAGAGAATCAGTTAAAAAATTATGTTTTAAACTCTGAAATCACAGCAGAGTCATTGCTTTGGCATTTATACATCTACGAAGACCTCCTTTTTGAAGCAGACAAAGATACATTTGAACTTATAAAAGAAAAATTCATTTCCGTGTTTGGGTTAAATGAGAAAGCAGAGGCAATACCTAAAGTATTTGAAAGTTCTCAGAAAGAGATGGCTGAATCAGTGTATTATCAATGCTTAGCAAGGTTTTGTATCGTAGGACTTGAGTTCCTAGAAAATGATGAAACTGTACAATTAGCTTTTGAGACGAATAAAATAATCCAATCAAACGGACAACAAGCTCTTTATAGAGCCAATACAAGAGAAAAGCAGTTGAAAGAATTCCTTTCAATTTACGGAGGCATTCATCAAGAGTTTTCAAAATATAACGATACTCTTGAAACAATCTGGAAAGAACAACTTGGGTTTGAGAAATCGATTTTCATTATGATGCCATTTAAAAACGAAATAGGCTATAATGAAACTGCAAAAATTATCAAAGAAACTTGTGACGAGAGAGGGTTTAAAGCGATTCGCATAGACGATAATGACAGACAATTTCATCATACTCTCTGGGATAATCTTGTGATTAACTTATTATCTTGTAAATATGCAATTGCGATTTATGCAAGTGACCAAATAGTTGATATTCTTGATAGTAATAGTCCCAAAATGTTTCCTAATCCAAATGTTGCATTGGAATTTGGTTTCTTTACTTCAAGGGGGCTACAGACTTTATTATTAAGGGATAAATCTTCTCCGATTCCTAGTGATTTACAAGGTTTTTTATGGAGTCAGTTTAATATAAAGAATCCAGGAAATGATGTGAAAAAAGCAGTTAACGAATTCTTGGATAGAATTTCTGACAATGAAAACCAATAAATTACAGCTGGTAACAATGTATAAAAAACATAAGTGACTCAGTGGTTTACGGAACTTTAGAGCATTTAATCAGCTCCGCCAAATCTGCAATTTGACGGTTTGTTTTAAAACTTTAAATTTGTGTCTAATCGCAAATTTGGCACAGTGTAAATTGACAGGAAAGTGCTTCGAAATCACTTACGTTTCTTATACTTAACGTTAATTATGAATACGCTGATGAAGATTATTTGTGTTTGATAAAAAACAAACAGATGAAAATATTTTCAAAATTTATTTCAGGTGTTTTGATTTATTAATCAATTATTTAAAACACAAATACCAATGGATTATGAATAAAGATTAATAATGAACTCATTTAAACTTTTGTCAAAGAGAGGAAAATCGTTGTTTAATTACTGCGAAATGAGTACCCCATCCATGCCAGAGATGACAATTCCTTATTTGTTTTGGCTAAAAATAAATAAGCTTAAATTACACAACGACTTGATGTGAAACATTTTTATTAAATATTATAAACAATTTAAAATTCTTAAGTTATGGCTATTACATTTAGAAATGAAATTAACGATTCAAATGTTAAAATTACATGTGCTGTTCATTTTGGTTCAGGTAGATGTAAACATACATCTGAATTAACTTTTGGACAATCAGATAGTATTAAATGGGGTCTTTTAGGGCATGGCGACGATAAGGCTCATGATGTTCTTGTGAAAGTAAATATTAGTAGTGGACTAGATGCACATCCCTATTTAAGTGGTGTTTATGATGGGAATACTATTGTTGTTAAAGAAGATAAAAGCAAACCTGATGGGACAGAAAAGACATTTGTTTGTAATCTCACAGCAACGCATCATTATGAGTCTCATCGTGGTTATTATATACAAAAAGCTTAAATTCAGGATCTAACCTTTAAATAGTGTTTTGTTGTTATAAACATATTAAAAGGAATTGAATAAAATCAACACATAGTCGAGTAAGCTAGGGGAATTTCACCCCTAACTTCTAATGTCGTTTAGTTAAGTAACTGTAGAGTTAATGCTCTCTTTTTATCATTATTATCTTGTGCTAAAAATGCGATT
>JAESUW010000001.1 GCA_016760525.1 Labilibaculum sp. | reverse complement strand
CATATAAACACCATCGAAATGAATAGACACATATTTGTCCTTCCATGCTGTTTCTGTTATAAATTTCTTTTTGTACCAACCAACACCTCCCACAGTCCAACCGGTGGATGCAGTACCAATACTAGCTTTTGAAAAAGGGCCTTGAACTTTACCGGGAGTTTGATTTGGCAAATCCTCAATACTCCAATCGTGAGGTAAATCAACATTTTGCCAATGAGACACATCTGCATTAACCAATTTCGGCCCATACTTAAGGAATTCCTGGTTAACTTTTGTAAAATACCATCCTGTATTGAATGGCAAAGTGCCTTGGGCTAAGATCCTTTGTACATTTGTACTTATTGTGATTACAAATAAAAAAAAGAATAATATTTTTTTCATAGTTATGTTTATTTTCAGTTTGTATAAAAAGCTTCAATTATGTTTTAATTCATTAATTTGAACTTGTGGAACAAATACTTTATTTACCTTTTCTACTTCCAACTCATTATTCAATGTAAATGATTTTGAAAGCTTTATATCTTCACTTGAAGCACCAATATTAACCTGATAATCACCAGCCTCTGCAATCCAAGCAGAACGTACAGTAATAAATGAAGCTAGTTGCTCAGAACGTAATGTCATTGTCAGGGTTTGCGATTCCCCTGGTTTCAGCAATACTGTTTTTACAAAACCTTTTAATTCTGCTGAAGGCTTGTCAATATTTTTTGCAGGAGCACTAAGATAAAGTTGTACAATTTCCTTTCCAGCCACCTTGCCTGTGTTTTTTACTGTGACTTCAACCTTTAACTCATTGTCAAATTTTGAAGAACTCAACTTGAGCCTGCTGTATTCAAACCGGGTGTAAGAAAGTCCATATCCAAATTCGTAAGCGGGTTTTACATTGAACGTATTAAAATAGCGATACCCCACGTAAATTCCCTCTTCGTAGGTTACTTCTTTTGGCCTTCTCTCTGGTATTCCCGGAAAATTATTTGACGAAGACACATCCTCATATTTAATTGGAAAAGTAACTGTTAATTTTCCTGAAGGATTTACCGAACCGGTTAAAACATCGGCAATTGCATTGCCGGATTCCTGCCCTGCCATCCATGGCAACAATATGGCATCTGCATAATCTCTCCAACTTGCTGTCTCGATAGTATTACCTGAATTAATAATGACAATCAATTTTTTGCCCTTTGCATGAAAGACTTCTGAGATGCTTTTAATTTGCTTTTTTTCTAATTCATTTAAATTAAATCCTTCTTCAATTTCAACATCTTTCCCTTCTCCTGCTACACGTCCAATGGTAATAATTGCAAAATCATTGTCGATAGCTGCTTTTTCAATATCTACCATACTAAACTCTTTTTCAGGTGTCATTCTTACTTTCCCCAAAGTTTTTTTAGGTCTGGGAAAATCAATTTTATCTTGTTCTATATGTGTGAGGTAAACAGATTCTAATTTTTGATCATTTTCAAACCCTTGATTTTTGAGCCCTTCTGCTATTGTTACTTTGTATTTGGAATATACTTCTCCACTTCCTGTTCCTCCCGAATAAGTATCATAAGAGGCACATCCAAATAAAGCCACCTTACTGTTTTGGCTAATCGGTAAGATGTTGTTGTCGTTTTTCAATAAAATAATGCTCTCTGCTACTGCAACTCTCGCCAGCTTAGCATGGTCATCCAAATCCGGAGAGTTCGAAAAATGATAGTTTTTATAGGATGGACTTTGTATAATGACATGTAATATTCTTGCCACATTTTCATCAAGAATTTTCATTTCCAGTGTACCGTTTTTCACCGCATCAATTATGGCTTTCCGTTTACTGTCAGCTCCCGGCATAATCAAATCATTGCCAGCTTTCATTTGTGCCACATCATCCCGGCCTCCACCCCAATCGGTAACTACACAACCTTCAAATCCCCATTCATTCCGAAGAATTTTGGTTAACAAATCATAGCTTTCGGGGGTATATGTTCCATTGACTTTATTATATGAACTCATCACATACAAAGGCTTAGCTTCTTTTATGGCTATCTCAAAACCTTTTAAATATAATTCCCTTAAAGCTCTTTCACTGACATTCACATTTACGTTAAGCCGGTTGCTTTCCTGATTGTTTGCAACAAAATGTTTAATTGTACTCCCTACTCCATTAGATTGAATGCCTTTTACATATGCCGCTCCAACACGACCAGACACGAATGGATCTTCAGAGAAATATTCAAAATTTCTACCGTTTAAAAGATCTCTAATTAAATTCATTCCTGGTGCAAGATGAACATCTATACCATATTCCTTTACTTCATTTCCAAGGGCTTTACCTACTTTTTGAATTAATGTTGTATCCCAGAAAGAGGCAATCAAAATACCTACAGGCCACGCTGTAGCGTAATATGTTTTAGTGCTATCTTTATCACGAATAGGGTCAATTCTTAATCCAGCGGGGCCATCAGACATAATAAGTTGAGGAATTCCAAATTTAGGCAAACCATTCGTACTACCGGTAGCCCCCTGAACTCTCCCCTTAACATCTCCAATAATACCATTTTCATTTGTTGCAATTTGACTATGTAAGCCCGCACCTACAACAATTAATGCCTTTTCCTCCAGGCTCATTGCTTCAACAACATCACTAATAGTCGCACCGGACAACTGCGGGAAATGATTATATTCCTGACATTGAGCTTGCCCCACCAACGTAATAAACAATAACAAAAATAATTTATTGCACATAAATTTTCATGAAAGTAATTCCCATAAAAAGGAACAGATAAAAAAACATTTGGAAGAATTACAGATAGGAGTATGTATCCAAGTGGAAACTTTATTTAATAATAATCTTACTTAACAAGCAGTTAAATAAGATTACTAAAATAACAATTGACTTTCGGTTGATAACCTTATATTGTAAGAAGTGGCATAAATACCACTTCTTACAATATTATTAATTATTCCTCCTTTTCAGCAATTCGTTTCGCTGTAGCGTCAAAAAAGTCCATCATTGAACCTTCAGCATTATTTCCGTCTATTTTTTCAAGGTAAAAATAAACATCGTAACCACTGTCTGACGTAAAATAGGCAGTTATTTCATCACCATCCAATTCTACCCGGGAGAACGTAATTAGTGCTTTACCTTCCGATTCCATAGTACCACCAAGCTCGCCATCCTTACGTTCAAACGTTAATGTTGACTGTGTATCTCCACTAGGTGTACCGACTATTTCAAAATTCCATTTCCCTACAAAATAATCATCGTTTTGAGCATTTCCGGCTAATGCTATCAAACTAAACAGCATCCCAAATAAAATTAATTTTACTTTTTTCATAATTTATAAATTTCTAACTGTTAATAATTAAAATTTGATATTTAGTGATAATTCAAAAGTTCTAGGACGAATTGCTCCTGCAACAACTTTACGACCAACAAACCGGTCATCGGTTACTTGGTCGGCTCCCTGCATTTGGCCTTTAACGCCTTTTTCATCCATGAAATTAACTACCTGGAATTTAAGCATCGCCTTTCTACTTATTCTATAATCAATTCCTCCAAAGTTTTCCCATCTTCCGTTGTAAGAATATTGATTGGTCGGATTGGCATATTGTTTCCCAAAATAACGCAAGCTAAACCAAACACGCATGTCTCCTTTCATAAAGGAATAGCTGGGATCAATCTCCATTAACACCTTAGAAAGCTCAGGAATTGTATTGTTGCTGTAATTATAATTCACCCCAAAAGCGCCATAATTGTAGTTTTTGTATTGAGGATTCTGTAATGTTAACAGATAATGCAAAACAAAGCCTTTAAAGGGAGTAAGAACAACATCGGTAGACCATCCTACAGTACTGATATCGTAGAAAAATGGTGAAAAATCTTTCCGTTCACCTGAACCATCAGGGTTAGTAATAACAGCTGAATTAGACAAGATGTTTTCTTTAGTAATACGGGTTACTTTTGAAACCAAACTCAGTTTTTTCCCGGCATTTAGAAATATACCACCGCCGTAATTCACCACGGTAATTTTATTTTCTTCAGGTACTGATTGTCTTGCTGGATCACTAGTTCCCGGTTCACCAATTGGATTTCCGTTAACATCTCTATATGGGTAATTCCAAGAAGTTTCATTATCGAAAAAATTGTTGTAAGTTACGTCACCTAACAATCCAAAACTGGGAGTGATATTTAATACAAAATCAGCAGTTCCTACTGTATTCCATATTCCAGTGTAAGTATGTTCAGCCAAGGGTTTATCTTCTATCAATTCATTTTTATAGATATTTCTGATCTCCTTTTTTGTTTGATATTCCACGCGTCCGCCAACTCCAAAACGAAACCAATTTGACACTTTAACATCATCGGACAGGTATAAGGCTAATTTATTATCTGTAACATCAAAAGTATTTCCATAACCAGCAAACGCCAATGGAAGCCCCCCGTACTCGTCAGTCATTTGATAATCACCATAACGCAAATCAAGTTTTTCCGGATTTGCCTCTACGGTTTGTACATACATACCATTCTGGCTTACAAATTTCGTATGATTGTAAACTTGTGTTACACCCAAACGAAGTGCATGGTTATCTACTCTTTTGGTTAATTCCGCTCTGGTTATAATGGTATTTACATCAGATTGCGAACGAGGAATAAGCATGTTTAATACATACTGAACATCGCCTTCGTGTAGGTTGTTTGTGCCTTGATAGTAATATGATTCAGAGCCCTGCTGGTCGGGTTCTTGCAACATAATACTAATAGGCACTTGTATTGCAACAGGAGCTTTTGATTTTTGATACATAGAAGAATAATCTAATTTCCACCCATTATTAAATTTATGCTCCCCTGTTAAATAAAAATTATGAGTTGTAGCAAGTAAAGCATCATCGCTACCCAGATGTATTTGCTTTGGTTCTCCGCTGTAAGCATCCAGGTAAGGAGCTAAACCATTCCTAACGGCATAACTATCTTTACCAAGTTCAAAATTATCAAGAGAACTTGTTTCTCCGCCTCCATCATAGTTTAGCGGTTGGTAATTAGACATAACTGCCTTTGATTCTCCGTATTTATATAACAAACGTATGTTACCTTTATCATATTTTTTCTGAATACCGAACTTAAACATAGTGGCCTGTTCGTTCCATTCGGTAAACATACGCTTTTGTCCATTGCCTTTATCCCAGTTTTGATAAGCACTGACGGTATAGCCCCAACCTTTTTTACCCATAGGTCCGGTTAAAGTCATATCGTATCTGGAAGTACCTAAACTGTTGCCATATATGGTAGCATAACCCTTAAATTTACGACTGGCCTTTCTAGTAGAACTTGTAACTGTATATCCAACTTTTCCAAATGTCAAAGCACTTTCTGAAAAACTTAGTAAGCCCATTTCTGATAAACTATTATCATACCGCCATGCAAGAGTAGGCATAGTAGGCCAAAACCAATAAACAACAGGCACATCATTTTCCAAAATAAGAATATCGCCTTTAAAAGGCAATCTAATATTAACAGATCGTGGGCTGGTAGAACTTTCTGCATTCAACATGACATTTCGGTTCTTCACCTCTTTTTTTGAAGGATTAGAATCATTAGATATCTGATCAGAATCTTTTTTTTCTTGTGAGTAAACTTGCTCCGCTATACCTAAAGCAAGAATAATACATAAAACACTTAATAATCTTTTTTTCATAAATCAAAATTTAATATTAAGAATAGATTAGTTTTTTGTAACTGCCAACTAGCAGTTACAACTCAAATTAGAGTTAAATTCAATTTCTTTTACGTTTTCATTTTTGTGGTTTTTAAGTTTATTAATAACTCTCTTTTCTATAAAGGAACCCGATGTTACTTCGCAAAAAACACCGAAATCTGTTTTTTAAATCGATTGCTATACTCATTTTTCAAATAATTCTCCTCTAGTCCATCTGAGCAACACCATCGATTGCATATTATAAAGAATAAAGGGACTGCAGTAAGAAACGTCCACTATTGTATCATTGTGATACAATAGTAAACATTTCATTTCATTTTTCCAAAAAAACTCATTTTTCAGGGCAATAACATTTTTAAATATTACCTTTGTGATCAGAGGAACACTATATTCACAACAATAGCATTATATTTTTGAGTGTTATAAAAAAAATAGAAAATTCTATGGTATTATGATAACAGTTGTCTTTATACATACTTTTCGGGAGTGAAAAATTCATAGAGACAAAATAAATAAGAAAATAAGTTTGAGCAGGGAAAGCTGCGAAGCCACATTTTTTTTCCCGGGTTCAGAAAAGAAGTAGTAATTTTTAATGCGACTGCCTTGACCTACAAATTGCCCAAACTTTTAATAGATGATATAATTGCTAAATGCATTAGTCGTACTCTTTGGGGACAAATTATTGTTGTCTTACTTCCATTTTTATTAAATTTGCACAAAATTTATAATTAATTCTAATGAGTTCCATTCAAAATATTGATATAAAAAATATACAAGAAGAATTAAGAAAATTCCTGGAACATACTAAAAAATGTTTACCTCATATAAGTATTTATACCGTAATTTTCAGTTTTAATAATGACAATCTTAATGTTCTATTACTTCGTTTTGGAGATACCCAATATTTTTCACTTCCCGGGGGATTTGTTTTGAAAAATGAAAAAATTGATGACGCATCGTTACGTATTTTAAAGAAAAGAACTGACCTGAGTAAGTTATATATAGAACAATTCACGACAACTGGAAATGTTGAAAATCCAAATGAAGACATATACAATGAAACATTAAAGAAAATGGGTATTGTACTACCTGATAACAATCTGATGAACCAACGGAGAATTTCTATTTGCTATTATTCACTGATTGATGCAGCTAAGGTAAACCCTAAAGGAAACGACTTTTTTGTTAGTGAAGTAAAATGGAGATCTGTTCAAAAACTTCCTGAGCTCATGTATGATCATAAATTGATTATTGAAAAAGCAATTTCCAAGTTACAATTAGATATGGATCGAAAATTAGTTTCCTATAATTTGATGAATGAAACTTTTACTATGGGCGAACTGCAAAAACTATATGAAGCCGTATTTCAACGAGAATTTACCAGAACCAATTTTCAACGAAAAATGTTAAGTTTAAACATACTGGAAAGGCTGGATAAAAAATATAGTGGCGAGTCGCACAAAGCACCTTATTTATATCGCTTTAAAAATATTCAATGAGATTATTTTGTCATCACAAAGACACTTTAGCTATAAAATAGCCCTAACACCCAGAAATGATATAAAAACTGACAGTAAATAATTTTACTTTTTTAGTGTGCCATTCTTTCTTTTATGGCTATGTATACTTTTATTGGTTAAGCAGAAGAAATCTAGTTTACATTAAAAAGCAAGAAGTCCAGAAAATTATTTTCATTCATAATGGTATCCCGGGAATAAAAAGGAACAAAAACCAATGGGAAATCAAAGAATCTATTGTATAAAAATGCAGTCTGAAAGTCTTTACTAAGATAACTTCAGGCTGCATTTTAATATTGCTTAAGAGTATCAGTCTTCTAATACGATCTCATTTTTTGAACTGAAACCCATTTTTTGTTGCAGTTTTTTAGCCATGTAATATACTACCGGCACAATAATCATTGAAAGGAACATGGATACAGTCAAACCACCAATCAAAGTCCAGCCAATACCGTTTTTCCATTCAGCACCTTCACTTTGAGAGAGTGCCAAAGGAATCAAGCCGATGATCATCGAAACGTTGGTCATTAAAATAGGGCGAAAACGCAACCTTACCGCTTCTGAGATCGATTCAACCAATTCTTTACCTCCACCTATGAGTTCGTTGGCAAAGTCAACAATCAAAATGGCATTTTTGGCCACCAAACCAACAAGCATTACAATACCCAGAATGGAGAAGATGTTAAGGGTGAAATTCGTCAACGCCAATGCCCAAAGAGCTCCGGTAATGGACAAGGGGATGGAGAACATCACAACAAGAGGATCAATCCAGTTGTTGTACAAAACAACCATAATCAGGTAAACAGATAAAATAGAAGCCAAAAATGCCAATCCCAGATCTGCAAATGATTCAGCCATCAACTTGGTTTGTTTGGATGTTGTTATTTTTGTTGATTCTGGTGCATTTAGTTCTGCCAGTTTCGTCGAGAATTCAGTTTGAATTTTACTTTGAGAAACCCCTAGAACCTGACTGGTTAACTGAACAGAAGGGTTACGATTGTAACGTTCAAGACGCGAAGGCCCATTTCCTTCTTTTACTGCCGCAAATTGAGATAATTTAATTCGTTGACCGGTACTCATCGACACAAACGAAATATTTTCCAGATCCTTTTTGTCTCTTCGGTCTGCTTGGTTAAGCTGAATATTGATATCATATTCCTTTTCTCCATCACGAAATTTATTGTCGGTGTTTCCGGCAAATGAGGTTCTTAAAACAGCTCCAACCGTAGCAAGGTTTAAGCCCAGCCTGGTCATTTTATCACGGTTAACAGAGATGTTATATTCCGGATTGTTTTGATCAACACTCAACTCAGTTTCCACAGTACCTTCGATTGATTTCATACAGTTTAGCACTTGTTGCGAATAAAGCATGACACTGTCAATATCCTGTCCGACAATGTAATATTTAAGCGGTATGTCTTCGTTCCCCATAATATTTACAGAGACAGCCTTAATTTTCACACCGATAATCATTTCTTCGAGCTTTGCACGCACCTTTCGGGCAAATATATTGGTGGATACCGTGCGTTGGTCTTTTGGGCTAAGATTGACCGAAATTTCTGTAAAATATGGAGTTGCAGTCGTACTGATAATACCTGATTTTTTACCCACGGTAGTGTAAACCATATCAACTTCAGGAAGGCTTCTCAAATAATTCTCCACAGTATGTGTGGTGGTGTTGTTTGCTGCCAGACTGATATCATGCGGAAATTCCAGACGTAAGATGAAAGAACCTCTATCACCTGCAGGAACAAATTCACCACCAATGTATCCGGCAGGAAAAAGCATAAAGGTTCCGAAGAACATGACCGTTGCAGCAATCAGGGTAATGGCTTTGTTTTTCAATGACCAGTGCATCCACCTTAGAATCCATGCGTTCAGTCCATCAATTCCACGTTCAAATACATTCAGGATTTTGCCTGTGATGTTTTGCTTAGGAGTAGCCAGTTTAGCCCATCTGGAAGTCATCCAAGGCACAAGTGTAAACGAAACCAACAGGCTGATCAGCATTGAAATAACAATGGTTACCGCGTATTCACGCAAAATATCACCCACAATACCTGTTACAAATGCAATGGGTAAGAATACCGCAACAAGTACCAGTGTAATTGCTGTAACGGTCATTCCTAATTCTTTTACAGCCAGATAAGATGCCTGAACCCGTTTTTTTCCCATTTCCATGTGACGGTAGATATTTTCAATAACCACTATGGCATCATCAACCAATGAACCTACGACCAAAGAAAGAGATGTTAAACTGATCAGGTCGAATGAGAATCCGAACAGGTACATGGCTGTAAAGGTTGAAATCAATGATGTTGGAATGGCTACCAATACGAAAATTGAGTTCCGCATACTGTGCAGAAATATCAACATGATAAAGGAGACAAGGATAATGGCCAGGATTAGGTCGTGAAATACAGCTTCAGCCGCTTGTATCGTAAATCGCGATTGGTCGTCAGCAATTTGAAATTTTAAATCATATTTGGCGTAGTTGGCTTCAAGTTCAGCAAATTGTTGTTTGATTAATTTTGCTACATCAACCGAGTTTGCCTCTTTTTGCTTACTAATCTCTATTCCAATTGTCTCCTGTCCGTCAATTCTTGTAATGTTGTCAGGATCTTTTATGCCGTCATAAACATCAGCAATATCACTAAGTTTTACAATGCCACCATCTTTGGAACCACCTACAATAATTTCTTTTAATTCTTCAATCGAACGGATTTTACCGGAGAGACGAATGGTCATCTCGTTTGTTTTGGTTTTCAGTTTACCGGTCGGAAATTCCATATTGGCATATTCAATCATTTGGGTTACCTCAAGCAAATTCAGATTATAGGCTTCCAATTTGTTCGGATCCAACATAATTTTAATTTCCCGATCCAGACCTCCAATCAAATCAACCCTTGAAACACCAGGGATACTAGCCAGATTTGGTTTGATCCTATCGTCAACTAACTTAAAAAAATCAGTTTCGGAAAGATTGCTGTTAACACCCGCAATGAAGATCGGTAAGGTGTTCAAATCAAATTTATCGATTGAAGGCGTTTGTATGTCTTCCGGAAGTTGAGACAGGATACTGTTTGTTTTTTGAGTTGCCTGTTGTACCGCAACATCAGTGTTCGCATCCATTGCCAGCGATAATGTTACAATGGAAAGGTTCTCAATAGAAGTAGATTCTATTTCTTCAATTCCTTCCATCGAGGCTACGGCATCTTCAATGGGAATAGTTACCGATTGTTCTACCTCGTGTGGCCCTGCACCGGGATAAATGGTTGTAATTACAATTGTTGCCGTTGTAATTTCCGGCATCAAGGCATATTTTATTTTTGTTGCAGAGAACAAGCCAAGTAAAATCAGGATTGTGAATAACACAATGGGGACAGTACTTCTTTTTATAGATAAACTTACTAGTTTCATTGAATTTCCTTTTTTAAATTAGTACAATTACACACCATTTGATTAGTCGATAACTTTAATTACAGCACCATCGAAAATGCTGTAGTTCCCTTCTACAATTAATTTGTCTCCGGGTTTTAAGCCGTTCAACACCTGTACCTGCTTGTCAATGGCATTGCCAATAGTTATCTTTCTTACTACAGCTTTACCCTTAACAATGGTATAAACACATGCATCTTTAAGGGAACCGTTAACAGCCTTGCGGGGAATGTAAATGCCTTCATCATCATGTTCCGACATAATATTGGCAGAAACGAACATTCCTGGTTTTAACAGGTTTTGGGTGTTCTTAATTTTAATTTCAGCATCAAAAGAATTGCCTGCTCCTGCTTTTTTACTTAAAAAAGAAACTTTTCCTTCAAATTGATTTTCAGGATATACCGAAGAGTTAATCTCTATTTTCTGACCAAGCTTAATGTTTTTATAGTTGTGTTCAGAAATAAAAATTTTCAGTTTCAGATTCTTGGGATCTATGATGTTGCAGATTTCATCTCCACTACCAATAAATTGTCCAATCTCTATAAATTTCTCTTCGATATAACCAGACACAGGAGCTTTAATTTTCGTATCTTCCAGTTGACGTCTTGCTGTGATGTACTGCGCTCTGGTGGTTTCCAGATTTAATTTAATTTCTTCGTATTGCTGGCTTGGGACTGCATTTTCTGCCAGCAACTTTGCAAAACGTTTTTCTTCTTTTTGAACTTGCTCGTAAGCAGCTTTAGTTGCTGATAGTTGAGCTTCCAATAATTCGTCATCAACTCTGGCAATTACTTCGCCGGCACTCACATAATTGCCTTTATTCTTGTAAATTGCCTTAATTGTTCCCCGGGTTTCAGACAATACAACAAGATCCGTTTCAGATTCAAGAAAGCCGGTAGTTGTAATTTTAGTTGTCAGCTTTGTTTCTTTAATAAGCTGAGCTTTTACCGGGTAGAATTCTCCACTTATGTCTGCCATTTGAGCTACCTGGGCATTTGATTCTTTATTGCTCTTTAGTTGAAGAGATACTAAAATGCAAATGGCAAGGGATACAAGGGTGTAAACTGCTATTTTGATTGGTTTTTTCATCTGTTTATATTTTTTTTTTAGTTGTCAGATGGAACTTACCATGAATTAAATAATCATGCTCGTGTGTGAGTTAATAATTATTTAATTATGGACGTTTCATTTCTTTTGGTGTTTATCCATTAATAGTTTATAAACCAACAGCCTTATTGGTTTACTGGTCTGTAATTTTCTTTATTGTCTGTAGTAAACGCAATTATTTCTCTCTGGGAATACTAATTTTTAATCCTGTAAACTTTGATCAATTGATGTTCTCAGGAGTCCCTGGGTTTTTAAAAGATCAATTTCTGATTTTTTCATGGCTATAAAATTTTGAACGTAGTTGATCCGGGCATTTCTGTAATCGGCAATAGAAATCAGAAAATCAGTCAGAGAAGAAATTCCTTGTTCATATTTTAAATTCTCCTGTTTTTTAACTCTCTCTGCGAGGGCTACATTTTTAACCTGAATGAGGCATGTTTTTATATTTGACTGATAAGCCATTAACGAGTTTTGGTACTGTACATTGAATCCTTCTGTTGCCTTACGCTTGTTATTTAATGTGATTTCCTTATCAATTTTAGCACTGCTTATTTTAGCCTTATTCCCAAAACCACTGAAAATTGGGATTGTAGCCTTTACGCCAACTACGTTTACCTTAAACCAATCCTTATTGGCATCGAAAAAATTGAATTTGTTGCGTTGTGCCTGGTACATATAACTTCCAAACAGGGAAATAGTTGGAGTCAGTTCTGCTTTGGCTGATTTTATTTGGTAATCGTTTAGTTCTACGTTTCTATTTAAAATCTGTATGTCAATTAAATTGTCCGGATCAAATTGGCTGGATGCGTATTTATCCAGGAACAAGTCTTCTCTGAATAAATTCTTAAAACCGGCAGTGTCAATTTCTAATTTAACATCTGGCTGCATACCAATGATGTACTTCAGGTTGTTGGTTTGAATAGTAATACCCGATCGTATTTGTTCTTTATTTGCCTCAAGGTTGGCATAGTTTATATCAATTTTATCCAGATCGGTTTGTAAAGTCAATCCACCTTTAACCATGGCTGCAATCTTTTGCCGGGTCAGTTTTAGTGACTCCATATTGCTTTCAATAATTTTCAGGTTTTTGTAAATTGCCAGTAAGTTATAGTATTCGGTATGCAGCAATTGGTACAATTCGCTTTCGGCTTTTTCAACTTCAAGTGCTCTGATTTCAGCAAGTTTTTTTGTGGTTTTAAGGCCGTTAATGTATTTTAAAGAAAAGAGCAATTGGGAGACTTGAAGTGAGGCATCCAGATTGTACTTTTTCCCAAATTGAGCGATAATATCCTGGTCTGTGCCCGCTAATGCACCCGGAAGAATAATGGTAGCCAATTTTAAGTAATCTTTGTATTCAATATCCCCCTCTACCTTGGGCAAGCCATTGGCCCGTGTTTCTTTAATGGAAAATTCACTTTTGACTTTGTTAAAATGTGCCTTTTTAAGATCATAGTTGTTTTGCAATGCAAATTTCAGCAGGTCATTAATATTCAGCTTTTGTTTCTCCTGGGCATGAGAAGTAAAAAAAGAGAACAGGATTGCCAGGCAAATTAGTTTTAGTTTTATAAACGACATTTTTAGTTTTAGTTTTAATGATGATAGTTTGCTAGGATTTTGTCAGTATTTTATTTTCAACACTATAGTTTAAGCAGAAGACATATAAAGCATAAGGGGGTGTTATGATATTGATAGATATTGTAAAGCGCTAACGTATGCAATTATTAACAATCTTTCGTGTGTTTAATTCTCCCCACATTACATTGCCGTTCATGTTTTACGGGAAGTTGCGTTTGTGTAATGTAGGAGGCATGTAAACAGAAGGATAGGAGCGTTTGTATTGATTTCGTGAGGTTCTGATTTTAGTTTCAAAATTAGTGAGTCGGACTTATCCCGAGCAAAGTCGGGAGATCTAAAGGATTTTATTTTTCACACTTGTGTATTGACAGATCATATTCCGTTTAGATGTCTCGCCAACTTGCTGTAAGAAGGTTTATTTGAACGTTCGTTGGGTGTTTTGTTTGGCTGTCAAAAAAAGGAAACCTAATTGCTTGCTTTACTTTTAGGTTCAGGTAGCCTCGGGGTAAGCAAAAACTAGAGCGTAACAGGGCTACAGTGTATCTTTTTTAACCTTGTGGCTAATTTGACCAGTTCATTTCTATTAAGTAACTCATGCAACTATTTTAAATTTTCACATTAAAATGATTTTAAAATAAGCTTAACCCAAAAAGAACCTTCTATAAATATATATTGGATAGTACTACTACAATTTTTTAAAAAATGTAAAACAAGCTTACTTGAACCACTCCCTGTTTATAGTCTGCATTATCAAAATTAGAAAAGTTGAATTCTGAAACTTTAGTCAGCCCAATATAATAGCGAGCACCTATTCCAAAACCCTTCAGTCCTCCATCTTTGTTAAAATGGTAACCAATTCCACCAACTGCTCCAACATCTATTTTTTCGGCAAAATCTTCATCGTCTAAACCATCATAGTCATCAATGAGCATATTAAACTGTGGACCTGCTTCTATATACAAACCCATTTTTGAATGATACTGCAATACTATTGGAACATTTAGGTACGAAATCTTAACATCTTCTTCAAATAAATCATTCTTTAATTTCGTCCCTTGTATAGAGAACATAAAATCCTCTTGTATAGCCCATCTGTCTGAAATGTCAAAAGCTACAATCACTCCACCGTGAAAGCCTGTTAAGCCTTTCGTATCAAAATCTGTATCAATAAAATCACTATAGTTAGTTCCCGCTTTTATACCAAAATGAAACCTTTCCAAAAAACTTTGCCCAAATGCTTGTGTCGAAATAACGGTTAACACTATTAAAATTACTTTTCTCATATTAAAATCTATTTGTTTTTATTAAAAATGTATTTTTACATGACAAAACTAATTCGGATTCATTCGTAAAGAAAGGTCTAAATAGATACACTATTGGACGAAAAGTCGTTTTAAAAAATTACATTTGAAATTTGAAATAAAAAAATGATTCACAATAACTCACCTTTTATATATAGTGAAAAGACTAAATATTCTATTGACAATCAGTTGTCTGTAATAGAAGCTAATAGTAATTCCTTTGAAATCAATGTACTTGCGAAAATAGAGGAGACAATTTCAATTATTTGTCGAAAAGGAGAATTAAGATATAATATTAATGCACTAGAATACATAGCTAAAGCTCCCTGTATGATCATAATGATGGTGAAACACTTTGTAGAAATTAATGCTGTAAGTGATGATTTTGACGGAACTATAGTTTTAATGACCAATGAATTTACCGAGAATTTAGGAATTGAAGATAGGGTATCTCCTTTTTTAGCCGTTTTTAATAACAGCTATATTTCCCTGAAAGAAATTGAATTAAATTCTTTGGTGGAATTCTGCTCAATAATTAAAAAAATAAGCAGAAATAATGAAAATCCACTAATTATAGAAAGTGCAAAACATTTGATAAAAGCCTATTATTATGGATTGGGCTATGCTTTGTTTTTTAATGATAATAATGAAAATAAATCCCAGAATAAATTATTGACAAACGATTTTTTAAATATAGTTCAGAAAGATTACCATCATCAGAGAAAAGTAAAATATTATTCAGATATTTTACATCTTACCCCCAAATATTTATCTAAAGTAATTAAGCAAAGAACTGGATTTTCGGCTAGTAAATGGATAAATAAATTTGTATTAATGGAAGCTAAAACACTTTTAAAATCAACCGATTTAACAATACAACAAATCACCTATAAGTTGAATTTTCCCTCTCAATCATTTTTTGGCAAATGTTTTAAAAAAAATACGGGTATGTCTCCTAGTGAGTATAGGGCTAAAAGAATAAATTAAATATGATTTAAATTATAGAAAACTTTATTAACTCTGTGAAAGAAAAAACGAACCACAACGGTTTGCAACCGTTGCTCAACGCCTAATTTGAAATTTAAATTTCTTCCCAAGTAAAGCAATCTGTGCTTGACTTCCTTTTAGAACAGGTTTGTTTTGATACCCTGCTTTTCGAGATTCAATTTCAGGATAGCAATAAACGGATCCCGAGCGAAGTCGGGGATCTAAAGGATTTTATTTCTCACTCTTGTGTATTGAAAGATTATATTCCATTGAGATGTCTGGCCAACTTGTTGTAAGGAGGTTTATTTGAAAGTTTTTAGAAAATACATTGTCGTTTGTTGAATGTTTTGTTTCGCTGCTAAAAAAAAGAAACCTAACTAATTGCTTACCTCACTTTTAGGTTCTGGTAGCCTTGGGATAAGGTTAAAAAAAAGTAAAGCGTAATTGGGTTACGGTGTATCTTTAATGGTAGAGAAGTTCAAAAGAAACAAGTTTATGGCTCATTTATTACTGAAATTGTTATTAAACCTTATTTTTTCTTTCAAACTTTAATAGCCTGAGTTCGACGTAAGGCACAAGTCTAAATCTCTTATTTATTGAAAGTTAATCCTTTGTAATTGAAAAATGTCAAGAAATAAGACACAAGTATTAAGAAAAAATCCACCTTGTTTTGTGTCTTACTACTTGCAATAAACACCCACAGTACCTTCAGGGCAAATACATTAAAAACTGATACGGCAATAAATCAAGCAGCAGAGCTGCGTAATATTTGTAGATCCAGGTAATTTCCTATATTCCCCCTCGCTTGAGCAAAAAAAAATAAGATTTTTTGCTCAAGTGGGGGTGTTTTCAATAAAATAATCATGTACTGCAAATATTAAAGTGCTCTGCACCAAAAATAACAATGGAAACATTTTAAATGCGGAATCCCTAATGAAAATTACCTGAGTGCCAGTAGATTAAAGATATCTATTAAATCGAACTGATGTTAATAACCTGAGTTCGACTTTGAATTATTGCTTAAACTACTGAGCGTGGTGAATTTAAAGGTGTCCTGTCAGAAAGTTTATATATTGTAGGTTCTAGGTTGGCAACTTATAACCTACAACATTTCCGATATAAAGTTTAAATAAACAATCAGGCACGCCTGAATAGTAGTAAGTTAGTAATCGAACTCAGGTTAATAGCCTAAAATCCGGCAAAGACCCAAACCTTATTCGCTTATTTAAATCAGCAAGACTCTAATTCTGGTTTCAAAATTAATAAGTCAACCTGACCCGAGCGAAGGAGAGGAATCTAAAAGGTTTATTTCTTGTAGCTTGGTGTGAGGATGTTCATTCGTAAGAGTTTCCTAAGATAATAAGCTTCTCCTATAATGTATAAACTTTCTTTATGTGCCTGCTAATTGCCTCTTCTCATTTCCCTTAACCATTATTCGATTTTGGTGATGTTTTATTCTCCTGTTTTTGTTGGAGGGGATGTTATACCATTTATAAAACAGTTTGGGCTATTTATAGCTTAAGAATTATTGAGGTGTAATGCCGGCCATACCTGTTTAATAAGTGAACTGTAACTTAGCTGGCATAGTGCCGATGTATATTGAATTGAACTATAGGATTGTAAGCAATTCTATGGTTCATACGAAATAACAATCGGTATTAGTTTCTTCTATTGTTTGATTTTCCCTCTTTTTAAAGGATTTTTAGTTGCTGTTTTTTTAATTGAGGCTTGCTGTAAGTCGTTGCCCGCTGGATCCCGTGAAATACGAACGGTGTAATATTGATTACAAGCACGCCTTGATTTTACGGGGAATGAAATCCGAACGTTTAAAATATCAGATTCAACTATGTTTACGCAACAAACGAAAACGTTTGCTGAGCCATTTCCGCATACGATATAAATTATTTTAACCAATCTAAAAACTATGAAAATGAAAACGTAAAAAAAAATGAATTTAACTCTAATTTGAGTTTTAACTGCTAGCTGGCAGTTATAAAGACTAATCCATTATTAACACTAAGTTTTGATTTATGAAAAAAAGATTATTAAGTGTTTTATGTGTTGTTCTTGCTTTAGGTATAGCAAAGCAAGTGTACTCACAAGAACGAAAAGATTCTAAAAAAAGTGAAGTGCAGATATTGACTACTGATTCTATTGCCTCAAAAAAAGTGGAAAAGAACCGAAATATAATGTTGAATGCGGAAACCAATTCTGGTCCCCGAAATGTAAATATTGGTTTGCCGTTTAAAGGTGACATGATTATCCTTGAAAATAATGTTCCGGTAGTTTATTATTATTATCCAACTATGCCCTTATATTCTTGGAGAAAAGACAACAGTCTTTCCAGGATGGGATTACTTTCTTTTGCAGAAGGCGCTTTAACTTTGGGGAAAGTTGGTCTCGCTGTTCAAAGTTTTGATCGTAAAGCTAGTTCTAAGTTTAAAGGTTATGCTACTATTTATGGCAATAATTTTGGATCTACTCGTTTCGATGCTACAATTACTGGCCCTATAGGTAAAAAAGGTTGGGGGTACATGTTTAGTATGTATCAAAATTTCAGTCATGGTAATGGCACCAATTATATGTTTACACAATGGAATGACAAAACTTCTATGGTTAAAGGAGCTATTCAAAAGGATTACAATAAAGGTTTTGTCCGGGTGATTTATAAGATGGTTGATTCTAAGATGTATTTAATGAATTATAAACCACTGCGTTATCTTGGAGATGGAAAGACAGAATCACTTCCTAATTTCGACCTTGGTAAAGATTCTTATATATTAGGTAATGGTATGTTACCCTATTATGATCCGCGTACTGGAGAGGCAGCTTTTGCTGATTGGGACGATGATGAAAATAGTCGTTCTATTTCCCACAACATCTATTTAAACGGCGAGCATAAGTTCAATAATGGCTGGAAGTTGACCTACACATCCATGTATCAAGCCATGAAAAATCCATTCCCCGTGTCATTCCCTTTAAGCATTGGTATTACTGAATTTGATCAAAGGGGACCTGCTGACAAGTATTATTACCATGGTACAAAAAATGCTTATGAAGGCGCAGTACAAATGACAATTAATAATAATGTTCCACAATCGGATAACAGATCTGTATTGAGTAGGACTGAACTTACCAAAAAAGTTAAAGAGCACAACTTGCGTTTGGGACTTACTCATTTTTACAATAAGCGTAAGTATGTTAAGTATGGTGGTATGTATATGCATACTGTTGAGGCAAATCCTCAATTACTGGATCGTTATTATGTTGCAGCCCCAGGCATGGAGATAAACATTACACCTAATGGACTAATGAGTCCAAAAGCAGGAGGTTATGGAAATGTTTATAACGATTCCTATAACAAATTAGCCCTGTATGTGTCAGATGATTTTAGTTTGACTTCCTGGATTGATTTAAGTCTTGGTGCCCGCATTGAACATCAAAATAAACATGAAGTGCATGATGCTTCTGCTTCAAATCAAATATCATCTCAAGATTTGTTGATTACCAAAGATTTCAAAAATGACTGGAATAAAGTCGCGGTGGCAAGTACGACAGTTAAATTGACTAAAAATTTTGGTCTGATCGGCGAATTTACATATAACTCATGGGTAGATAGTTATTGGGATTACAAATTTCGAGATCCTAATAATAATCCAATTGATGAAAATGGTTTAACTTCTTCTGCAGGAGGTTATCCAAATTCAACTCTACCTGAAAAGTTTGAACAAAAGGTTGTTAATTATGGTGGTGGTATTTTCTTAAATTTAGGTGCCAAATTTAGCATGGTTTCAAAGGTGACCAGTATTTC
This sequence comes from Labilibaculum sp., assembly GCA_016760525.1. GTDB lineage: Bacteria > Bacteroidota > Bacteroidia > Bacteroidales > Marinifilaceae > Labilibaculum. Next base: position 33,133 of record JAESUW010000001.1, on the reverse strand, counting down.
AAAAGAAAAAAATCGATATACGAACGCAAAAGTTACAAATCCGGTTGATCCTACAGAGACTGCCGATTTCAGCCCTGTTTTTTATGACATTAAAACATTGGGATGGACTACTGATATTGTAACAAATCCGATTAAGAATTTTAACCTCCATTTTTTAATTACACTTCAAAAACCAGAATATCGCAATTTCGCTTTCGGAGCTTTTGGCGTAAATTATAACTATGAAGGCAAGATAATACCAGAGCTTTCACAAACACTTATAGAGATAGATCCCAGCTACTCATTTATGGGAGGGAAAATGCGTGCATGGTTTAGTTTACGCTACTTTGGGAAACAATATGGTAACCCAACAAATGCTTTCACATATAATTCTCGATGGGAAAACTTTGGAGGTCTTGATTACCGAATGAGTCGTAATGTGAAATTAAAACTTCAGGTTGTTAACTTCCTGGATCAGAAAGGTGTAAAAGGTGCAGTACAGGGAGCAGATCAAGTTCTTTCCGATGCTGACTACATTGGAAGACCATTAGTGGCTGGAGGTATCCGTCCAAGAACAGTTGAATTATCAGTAGATTTTAAATTTTAATCGAAAGAATTCCTCGGGGCTCTGCTCTGGGGTTTCCTATAAGTTCTCCCTCATGAGAGGGAGTCTAAACATAGAATTTCAGCTTTTGATCCTCAGGTCAAAATGAAACCAGCGAAATAGCCCTTTGGTTCTGCCTCGGGGATAGTTGGTTTCAATAAATTTGTTTATTGAAAAAAAAAATATTTTTTAACTAAAATTTGATTGATTATGAAAATTGTAAGAATGATTTTAATAGGGGTGATTTTCTTTATTAGTAGTAGTAGTAGTGTGTTAGTAAATGCACAAACTACTTCTGATGATTACTTTGCCGGCAAGTGGAACGTATTGGTAGAAGGAACTCCCAGTGGTGACTCTAATGCAATTTTAATTCTTAAAAGAGTTGATGGCAAATTGAAAGGTACTTTCCAATCTGAAGGAAAAGTTCCTGCTGAATTAACCAGAGTAGAAGAAAAAGGGGGTGAAGTTACTTGTTATTTTGTTGCGAGCGGTTATGATGTATATCTGTTTATGGAAAAAGTAGATGAAAATAAAACAGAAGGAACAATGATGGATATGTTCGATGCGTATGGAACACGTGTTGTTGATGAAGGATCCAAATAAAAAGGCAAAAAGGGTGGTGTTACATCACCCTTTATCTTTACTTACTCACTTGGAGTATTAGAGTATCTGATATATGGAAATACTTCATATTATTTTTGACAATTTGTTTACTCTAGACCATTATCGTTAAGTTCGAATTGAAGGAAGTTAAATGAAAGTTTCTGGGAGGAATTATATTTTTAAGGATTTCTTACAAAGCTAAAAACAAAATTTCATAACAATTAAAGCTTATCTGCAAGTTGTGCTGATACTTCTTAAAACTATTAAAGAAATAAAATTCCTGAATTCATATCTGTTTAACTCATATGGCTGCATAGTATAATATTCATTAAGGTGGATAAAGAAGAATCTACTCTCCTTAGCTAATATTTTGGGTTATAAAACTTTGAAAAATGAAAAAATCCATTGAAAATTTTTTAATATTTAGTTTGGTGTTATTATTGTTTTTGTCTTGTTCAAAGAAAGAAGCAAAAACAAGTTACCCCAACGAAAGCTCTTTTTGTAACCCCTTAAATTTGAATTACAGGTTTCAATTAACAGAACCGTCCCGAAGAGAAGCCGCTGATCCGTCTGTTATACTTTTTAAAAACAAATACTACATGTTCTTATCTAAATCAGGAGGATATTATGTATCTGATGATTTGGTTTCATGGTCGTTAATAATTAGTACAGATCTTCCAATTGAAGAATATGCACCAACAGCAGTAGTCATGAATGATACTGTCTATTTTATGGCCATCGATCAAAAAATTTATAAGTCTGCTGATCCAATGAAGGGTAAATGGCAAATTGCCCAGGATTCTCTTGGTATTCGAACACTTGATCCAGCATTGTTTTTGGATGATGATGGACGTTTGTTCCTTTATCACGGACTCCATCCACGCTTGCCTATTCGAGGAATTGAATTAGATGCAAAAACGCTGTTACCAATTGGCGATGAAGTAAAGATTTTAAATACCAACAAAGAAATTTACGGTTGGGAACGTTCCGGAGATTACAACAATGGAACTAACAAGAAACCATGGCTTGAGGGTGCATGGGTAACAAAGCATAAGGGTATATATTATATGCAATATTCAGTTCCCGGTACTCAATTTAAAAGCTATGCCGATGCTGTATATGTAAGTAATAGCCCACTTGGGCCATTTCAACTGGCAGAACACAATCCTTTCTCATATAAACCGGAAGGTTTTATTGCCGGAGCAGGCCATGGAAGTACTTTTCAGGATAAATACGGCAATTACTGGCATGCGGCAACTATGGTAATTGCAGTTAAAAATAGACTGGAACGAAGAATTGGTCTTTTCCCGGCATTTTTCGATAAAGATGGAACGTTCTATACATATACTGCTTATGGTGATTTTCCACACAAAATGCCACAGAAAAAGATGTCAGGGCCTGAAGATTATCAACCGGAGTGGATGATGCTTTCATATAACAAACCGGTAGAAGTATCTTCTGCTTTATCTGATCACTCTAAGGAATATGCAGTAAACGAAGATGTGCGAACTTATTGGAGTGCTGAAACAGGAGATAAAGGTGAATGGATAATGGTTGATCTTCAAAATAAATGCAAAATAGGTGCTTTGCAAATTAATTTTACAGAAGAAGGAACTACGCTATTGGGAAGATCTGAAGGTATTTATTATCAATACTTACTTGAATATTCTGATGATAAAAAGAATTGGAAAACATTAGTTGATAAAACCAAAAATACGGTCGATAGCCCACATGATTATATTGAATTGCCCAATCAGGTGTCTGCCAGGTATGTAAGATTGATAAATTATCGTGTACCCGATGGTAAATTTGCTGTATCAGGATTCAGAATATTTGGAAAAGGAAAAGGGCAGTTGCCAAAAGAAGCTTCATCATTTAAGCTGGTACGCGATGTAACCGATGCTTGTAATGTAAGCTTAACCTGGGAAAAGGTTCCCGATGCAGTAGGATATAACATCCGTTATGGAACAAAGCCTGATAAATTATATCAAAACTACCAGGTTTATGATAGTGATTCTCTTACAATTCATAGTCTTAATAGTTTACAGGATTACTATTTCACGATAGATGCCTTTAATGAACAGGGCATTACATTAGGTGAGAAAGTTTTAGAATCTAAGTGTAAATGAGAACACCTTATTAAGGGGAAATAATCAACAAATAGAAAGATTGTAAAAATAAAATAAAAACTAATCCTAAGTTATGAAGGTAAAATTTACAAGTATTATTCTCCTTATTCTTATGGGGATGGGTGCTTCTGCTCAGAATTTAAAGTTTGCTAATCCTAAGGATATTGCTCTGACGCCACGTCAAAATAATTTTAGAAATAAGCTTGATTTGTCAGGAATTTGGAAATTCAAAAAGGATTCTGCCAATGTAGGAGAAAAAGAGCAATGGTTTAATGGTCTTGAAGAATTTCGCTCGATAGCTGTTCCGGGAAGCTGGAATGAGCAATTTACTGATATGCGCGACTATTTGGACTGGGTATGGTATGAAACAGAAACTTATATTCCTAAGTCCTGGAAAGGTGAAAAGATATTTATTCGTGTAAATGATGCTACTTATGCTGCAAAAATATGGGTTAATGGAAATCCTGTGGGGCAACATGAAGGATGCCATGTGCCCTTTGCTTTTACCCTGAATGATTTTATTAAGTGGGATGCTCCAAACAGGATTTCTATTCAGGTTGAAAATATTTTATCTCCTGAAAGAGTACCAACAGGAAATGTTCCCGGAAGTTCTTTACCTAATTACCCGGCTGCCAACTATGATTTCTTTCCTTATGCCGGCTTAAACAGGTCAGTCTTGCTTTATTCTGTCCCCGATAAAGCATACATAAAAGACATAACAGTTCGCCCTGATTTTGAAGGAACCACAGGCAAATTAGATGTATTGGTAGAACAAAATGGAGTTGTTCGTTCCGGAAAAATAATAGTATCTGGCTTTGGACAGGAAGTTGTTGAGCCGATTATTTTTAAGAATGGCATGGCAAATACTGTTGTTGAAATTCCCAATGTGCATTTATGGTCACCAGATACTCCTGATTTATACGATGTAACAGTTGTATTGAACGATGGTGAAAATACAGTTGATGAATACTCTTTGGAAACAGGTGTTAGAACAGTTTCTGTTACTGAAAATGAAATTTTATTAAATGGGAAACCGATTTTTCTTAAAGGTTTTGGAAAGCATCAGGACTATCCGATAAATGGGAGAGGTACTGCACTTCCTGTAATGGTCAAGGATTTTGAATTGATGAAATGGACAGGAGCCAATTCTTTTCGAACAACTCATTATCCTTATGACGAAGAGTTTTATCATATGGCAGACCGTGAAGGCATTATGATTATTGGAGAAACACCTGCCGTTGGTTTATTTTTCAGTGGTGATTCTGTCCAGGAGGATAAAAGACAAGAGATTTGCATGCAATATATGCATGAAATGATATACAGGGATAAAAATCATCCTTCTGTAATCATGTGGTGTGTTGCCAATGAGCCCAGCGATAAGGCTAGTTTAGGTTTTTCTTCAGCGGTTAGAAAAACGAAAGCCGAAAAGCTCAGGGCATATAAAAAGTTTGAAGAACATTTTAAAATGGCGAAAGCTTTGGATCCAACCCGATTGGTGATGTATGTAGGTGTTATGATGGGACCTAAGGATTGGTTTGCATTAACCGATGTTATTGCGATTAATCGTTATTATGGATGGTATACCAGCCCAGGGAATATTGAAATGGGAGCTAATGTAATAGGAAAAGAGCTGGATAAATTACATGAGAAATTTAAAAAGCCATGTATGGTTACTGAATTTGGTGCAGATTCTTATCCTGGCTTTCACTCAGAACAACTTGAAATGTTTACCGAAGAGTTCCAGAAAGAGTTTATTAAAGCATATCTCGATGTGGCAGATTCAAGAGAATTTGTTACAGGTATGCATATATGGAACTTTGCAGACTTTAAAACAAGCCAGGCTATTATACGCTTTGGTGGTTATAACTATAAAGGGGTATTTACAAGAGACCGAAAACCCAAAATGGCTGCCCATTATTTAAGGGAGAGATGGAATAGTGAAGCTGTGAAAGAATAGATATTAAGCATTTATTAAGCTTAAAAATTACTTGAAATGAAACTCATGATTAAATTATTAACTCACAAACGGCATGATTATTTAATTCATGCTAAGTTCCATCTGACCATAACATAAAGAATATAAACTGATGAAAATGAAATATACAATTTATATACTACTTCTCCTTTTTACTTTTAATACTTATGCACAAGAATTTAAAAAATCTGATCCTAAAGATATGGCTTTATTTCCTCAGCGAAATGAGATTAGAGACGTGCGTAAAATATCCGGTATTTGGAAATTTAAAAAAGATACCGATAATAAAGGTATTGAAGAAAAATGGTTTAATGGCCTCGAAAAATACCGCCAGATAGCTGTTCCGGGAAGCTGGAATGAGCAATTTACCGATATGCGTGAGTACAGAGATTGGGCTTGGTACGAAACAGAAATGTTCATTCCTTCGGCATGGAAAGGGGAAAGAATATTTATCCGTATTGGGGAAGCTTCTTATGCTGCTAAAGTTTGGATTAACGGAAAAGCTGTTGGCATGCATGAGGGGGCTCATCTGCCGTTTGCATTCGATATTAGCTCGTTTGTTAAATGGGATACTAAAAACCGTTTAAGCATTCAGGTAGAAAATATATACAAGGACGACCGTATGCCAAGTGGTGCCTTTAGCAGTACCAACATAAGTGATTACGATTACTTTCCGTATGCCGGGCTTAATAGAGATGTATGGGTGTATGCGGTACCAGCTGAAGCTTATGTAAAAGACATTACTGTAAAGCCTTCTTTCAAAGGGAAAAAAGGTGTACTTGACGTAACGATAGAGAAGGAAGGACGCATTTCCGGAGGAAAAATTATAATTACAGGAAATGGTGGTCAAGTAGAAAAACGAATAAAGTTTTCAGATAACTTAGCAAATATATCCATTGAAATTCCTGACGTAAGACTATGGTCGCCTGATGATCCCTACCTGTATGAAGTAAAGGTTATTTTAGGTGATAAAAAAAATACCATTGACATGTATTCGCTGAAAACAGGGGTAAGAACCGTATCTGTTGACAAGAATCATATTTTATTAAATGGAAAGCCTGTTTTCTTAAAAGGTTTCGGAAAACATGAAGATTTTCCTATTTATGGCGGGGGTATAAACTATCCTGTATTGGTAGCCGATTTCGAATTGATGAAATGGACAGGAGCTAATTCTTTCCGAACGTCAAACTATCCGTATGATGAAGAATACTACAATATGGCAGACCGTGAGGGGATAATGATTATTGGAGAAACGCCGGCTGTAGGTATGTTTACAACAAATGATACAACCCAATTACTGAAAAATGAAGCACGTTGCAAGCAATACCTTCAGGAAATGATTTTGCGCGATAAAAATCATCCGTCAGTTATTATGTGGAGCCTGGCAAATGAACCCACCGAAAAAGGCAGGCGTCCGGAAGGAGATATCAGCAAGGAATATGCTTATAAAATGTTTGCTGACTACATGCAAACAGCCAAAGAATTGGATCCAACACGTCTGGTAATGTATATGGGATCATTTACCAGTCCTTCAGAATGGTTCGATCTGGCTGATGTTGTATGTATCAACAGGTTTTACGGTTGGTACCAGGAAAATGGAAGAATTGGTTCAGGGGTAAAGCTATTTAGTAAGGAACTGGATGAACTACACGCAAAATACAATAAACCCATTATGGTAACAGAGTTTGGAGCAGGTGCTATTGCTGGAATGCATGCAGTGCAACCGGAAATGTTTACTGAAGAATATCAGGTAGAGCTTATCAAGGCTTATCTTGATGAAGCCAAAACAAAGGATTTTGTCACAGGCATGCATGTTTGGAATTTTGCCGATTTCAAAACGAATCAGTCAATTATCCGGTTGGGTGGGTATAATCTGAAAGGAGTTTTCACCCGTGACCGGAGACCTAAAGCAGCTGCACATTATTTAAGATCCGTGTGGAAAAAATAGTCTGTAAATTAGATAATAAAGGGCTGTTTGGAAGGAACGATAAGGAGTACAAAACACCACTCAGCCCTTATTATCTGATTGAAAATAATTTTGGTATTATACTTTCCCGATTTTAAACTTAAACAACTAAGTGGTGCAAGGTAACGAATTAAGCATTCACAATTTAAATCACATACTTGAAATAATATAAAAATGAAACAGATAACAGTAATTATTACATTGGCATTATTATTTGTTAGTTATTCCTACGGTAATTCAAAGGATAATACGAATAAAGGATCTAAACTAAATTTATCCGATTTAAAATTTATTGGAGAAGTCGATGAAAGATACCAATCATTTAATGTTGAAATGTGTGAAGTGGTTGGTGGTGAATTTTGGATACCTTACAATCTGGTAGATTCAGTTCGCAAACACTCTAACCGTAAAGGTTTTGCAGCCTTAAAATGGCCGATTTCTCCCATTAATCTTTATGAAAAGAAGATACGCATGCTGGCTTCGGCATTGGGGCCTACTTACGTTAGGGTAAGTGGTACTTGGGGCAATACCATTTATTTTCAGGACAATGATAAACCAAAAATGGCAACACCTCCGGAGGGCTATGAAAACATTCTTACCCGGGAACAATGGAAAGGTGTGGTAGATTTCTGCAAGGCAGTAGATGGAGGATTAGTGACCTCTTTTTCAATTAGTGACGGAGTGCATGATAAAGAAGGAAACTGGATTCCAGATCAGGTTGAATCTCTTCTAAATTACACAAAATCAGTAGGAGGAAAGATTTATGCAGCTGCAATGTTTAACGAACCATCTCACCCGGGGCATGGAGGAGCCCCTGATGGATATAACGGAGCTAGTTATGCAAAAGACTTCGCTGCATTTAAGAGTTTTGTCCGTAAAGCTGCTCCTGAAATGAGAATCTTAGGTCCGGGATGTACTGGAGAGGGGGGGATTTTGCCTGGCTTACAGTTAGCTACAGAGGATATTCTGTCTGCAGAACCTAACCCTGAGTTTGATATTTTCACATACCACTACTACGGAAGTATCTCAAAGCGGTGCTTTGGAGGTCAAACACCGGAAAAAGCAATGTCTCAGGATTGGTTAAGCAGAACTGAGTTAGGTCTGCAATTTTACGAAGGGGTCAGGGATAAGTATTTTCCGGGAGCACCCATTTGGTTAACCGAAACTGCGGAGACAGCATGTGGTGGAAATCCTTGGGCCGCTACCTATCTTGATACTTTTCGTTATCTGGAACAATTGGGACGATTGGCAAAAAAGGGAGTACAGGTCGTGATGCACAATACGCTTGCCAGGAGTGAATATGCTTTACTGGATCACGACACGCATGATCCAAGGCCGAGCTATTGGGCTGCTTTACTTTGGAACCGTTTAATGGGAACCAAAGTTTACGATGCCAGCGCATTAACGGATGGAGTTGATGTTTTTGTCCATGATCTGAAAAATACATCAAAAGGAATGGCTGTATTGATTATTAATACAACAGATGGAGAATCATCAGTGACTATACCGTCATCAGCCGAGCAATATGTGATTACTGCTGACGAGCTTCAGACCAAAAAGATTAAACTGAACGGTGAAGAGCTTAAATTAACAAAAGACGGAGAATTACCAACGATAAAAGGGGAAAAGATAAAGGCAGGAGAGCTTTGTTTACCTCCCCACAGTATTACATTTCTTTCTTTTCCGAAAATGTAATACAAGATTGGGATAAAATAACCTAAAAACAAATAGTTGAATCTGTTTGTCATAAGATCAATAAGTTCTACAGTTAATACGATGATATAGGTGTTCTTAATCTCTTTCTGTTGGTATTCAGGAAAGTACAGGTAAGGATCTTAATACAGGGAATATAGAATTACTGCATCGGAAACTGCGAATTTAGCTAAAAGGTGTTAAATTAATAAATAGACTCATATTATTTACTATTCTGGTTTGTTTTCGTCTGACAAATAGAACAATCGCAGACGAAGCATGACGGGCAGGATAATGAGTCAATTTTCAAAAAAAGGAGTTTTTATATTAACAGTTCTATCAACAGGTTTATTCTACGAATTGTTTCTCGAAGGGTGACAAAAGAGCAGTTTGTCTAGGATTTAATGTCCAGTCTCATACTGGACATTAAAAATAGTTCCGTTAAACCAGGTTACTAAAAAACAAAAAAAATGAAATCGAAATTATTATTAACCATTCTTGCTTCTTGCTTTTTATTTATCCTTATCAGTTGTTTCGACCATAAACCTTCAAAAGATAATATCTCCGAACTCAATCTCACCAAAATGAAAATTATTGGTGAAGTGGATGAAAGATATCAATCATTTAATATTGAGATGTGTGAAGTGATCGGAGGTGATTTCTGGATTCCATATAACCTGATTGATTCAGTTCGAAAGAACTCTAACCGTACAGGTTGGGCAGCCTTAAAGTGGGAGATTCCCTCCATTAATCTTTACGAGAAAAAAATACGTATGCTGGCTTCGGCATTGGGGCCTGCATATGTTCGGGTAAGCGGTACCTGGGCTAATGCAGTTTATTTTCAGGACAACGATGAACCTAAATTAGCAAGCCCTCCTGAAGGATATCAAAATATACTTACCCGAGAGCAGTGGAAAGGTGTGGTGGACTTCAGCAATGCCGTAGATGGTAAACTGGTAACCTCTTTTTCGATTTGTGACGGGGTACGGGATGAAAATGGTAACTGGACTCCGGTTCAGGTAGAATCCATGTTAAATTATACAAAATCAATAGGCGGTGAAATTGAAGCTGTTGCACTTTTTAATGAGCCATCTCATGCAAGCCACGGAAATGCGCCTAAAGGTTACAATGGATTAAATTTTGCAAAAGACTTAGTTTCGTTTAAAAGCTTTGTTCGCATTGCCGCTCCCGAAATGAAAATTATAGGTCCGGGCTCAACTGGTGAGTATAAAGGCATAGAATTAGCACGAGGATTATCGCTTCCGACTGTTGAATTATTATCTGCCGAACCGAAACCAAAATTCGATATCTTTTCATATCATTATTATGGAAATGTATCGAAAAGGTGTATGGGAAGCCAAAGACCAGAGGATGCCCTTACTGAAAGTTGGTTAAGCCAGACGGAACTCAGTTTCAAATACTATGGTGGGCTAAGGGATAAATATATGCCGGGAATACCAATCTGGTTGACGGAAACTGCTGAGGCATCCTGTGGTGGGAATCCTTGGGCTGCTACTTATTTGGATTCTTTTCGTTACTTGGAACAATTGGGCAGGTTGGCAAAAAAAGGAGTGCAAGTTGTGATGCACAATACGCTTGCCAGGAGTGAATATGCTTTACTGGATCACGACACGCATGATCCAAGACCGAGCTATTGGACTGCCTTGCTTTGGAACCGTTTAATGGGAACTAAAGTGTATGATACCAGTGCATTAACGGATGGGGTTGATGTTTTTGCCCATAATTTGAAAAATACATCAAAAGGAATAGCTGTTTTAATTATTAATACTCAGGATTCTGAATTTTCAGTTGCGATACCTTCATCAGCCGAGCAATACATGATTACTGCTGACAAGCTTCAAACCAAAAAGATTAAACTGAACGGTGAAGAGCTTAAATTGACAAAAGACGGAGAATTACCAGCGATAAAAGGGCAAAAGATAAAAGCAGGAGAGCTTTGTTTACCTCCCCACAGTATTACATTTCTTTCTTTTTCCGAAAATTAAATAATGGGTGCAATAATTAAATTCGAAATACTTGATTTTGAGTAGTTAATAGGCGCTGTCGAAAATGTTTATTACAATGAAAAAGAATTATAATTTCTTTATAAGACACTTCCTTGTTTTAGGACTGTTTGCTTGGCTGTTAAGTGCTTGTCAACCCAAAACAGAGCATGGGAAATTTACTAATAACCTGATGGCTAAAATGACCATCGAGGAAAAAATTGCTCAACTGAATTTAGTTACACCTACTTCAAAAACAGGTCCTTTTGCAACAAAGAATGTGCTTGAAAAGTTAAAAGAGGGTACTGCCGGAAATGTTTATTCCATTATGGGAAGTCCTGAATTTATTCATGAAAGAGTAAGTTTAGCAGACAGTACACGATTAAAGATTCCGTTCTTGAATGGTTTGGATATTATTCATGGTTATAAAACCGTTTTTCCAATACCATTAGGATTATCGTGCTCATGGGATTCGGTACTTATCGAAAAAACAGCAAGGGTAGCAGCCATAGAAGGTTCTGCAGTTGGATATAACTGGACATTCTCACCTATGGTGGATATTACCCGCGATCCACGTTGGGGAAGGGTGATGGAAGGTGCCGGTGAAGATCCGTATTTGGGGAGTATTATTGCCCGCGCTATGATTAAAGGGTATCAGGGAGATGATTTAAGCAATCCAAGCTCTTTAATGGCTTGTGTAAAACATATGGGGATGTATGGAGCATCCGAAGCAGGCCGCGATTACAATACCACTGATATGAGCAGGCTTACAATGTACCAAAATTATTTACCTCCCTATAAAGCAGCAATAGATGCAGGAGTCGGAAGCATTATGACTTCGTTTAATGATATTGATGGTGTACCTGCAACTGCCAATAAATGGCTGTTAACAGATTTGTTACGTAAGGAATGGGGATTTAAGGGTTTTGTGGTAAGTGATTATAATTGTATTCAGGAATTAATTGCTCACGGTGTTGCAGCTAATTATAAACAGGCTGCTGAGCTATCCATAAATGCAGGGCTTGATATGGATATGGCAAGTGAAAGTATTGTAGCCTCCTTAAAAGAGTCTATAGGAGAAGGGAAGGTATCAATGAAGCAGTTAGATAATGCTTGTCGGCGTATTTTAGAAGCGAAATATAAACTTGGATTATTTGAAGATCCTTATCGTAATTATGATCCCAAAAGAGCTGAAAAAGTAATACTAAGCGATAATCACAAGTTGCTAGCAAGAGAAGCTACTTGTAAATCAATGGTTCTTTTAAAAAACGATAACAATGTATTGCCACTTAACAATGAAAGCCGCATTGCCCTGATAGGTCCTTTTGCCAATGTTAAAAATCAAATGTTTAGCATGTGGGCATTCAGAGGAGAGACTGATAGTGTAGTTACCATTTTAAATGGCTTAAAAAAACAAAGCTCAAAAGTAACATACGCTGAAGGCTCATTTGTAACGAATGAACCTGTTTTTCTTAAAAAGAGTCGTGCTTATTATAATGAAGAAGAGCAAAAAGAAATGCTTGCCAATGCTCTTGATCTAGCAAAAAAATCGGATGTTATAGTTGCTGTATTAGGTGAAGCCATGAACATGTCGGGTGAAGCAAAAAGTAAAACCGATATCTCAATCCCTGATTGTCAACGCGAATTATTAAAAAAACTTAAAGCAACAGGAAAACCTGTAGTATTAGTATTGATCAACGGTCGCCCACTTATATTGCTTGATGATTTACAATATGCTGATGCAATCATTGAGGCATGGCGTCCCGGTACTATGGCTGGGGATGCTGTAGCTGATGTATTGTTTGGGAAATATAATCCCTCAGGAAAGTTGACCATGACGTTCCCACGCTCTGTTGGTCAAATTCCAATTTATTACAATCATAAAAATACAGGCAGGCCATATGTTGACGGGCAAAGAGGTGGGCTTATGAAGTTTAAATCTTACTATCTGGATGAGTTGAATGCTCCTTTGTTTCCTTTTGGTTATGGATTGAGTTATACAAGCTTTGAATATGGTGATATAGTGCTAAGTGATACCTTATTGATAGGAAACGATAAAGCTTTAGAAGCTAAATTTAGTATTACAAATACCGGGAAATATGCAGGTGAAGAAACAGTTCAGTTGTACCTGAACGATCTGGTGGCTTCTGTGGCCAGGCCTGTAAAAGAGTTAAAAAAGTTTATTTACAATCTGGAGAATCAAAAGAATTGACCTTTAATATTACTCCTGAAGATTTGAAATTTTTCAGTTATAACCTTGAATGGGATTGGGAATCTGGTGATTTTAAAATTTACATTGGGACGAATTCTCAAGAAGTCAAGGAAGCAAGATTTATGTGGAATAAACTAATAGAATTCTTATGATTCATTATTTAAATTCAAAGTTGATTGGAATGGCTGCATTGACTTTTTTATCAGTCAATCAGCAAGCTATTGCGCAAAAGGTAGAATCAAAACAAAGACCAAACATTCTGCTCATTTTAGCAGACGATATGGGCTATTCTGACCTTGGGTGTTATGGTTCTGAAATAAAAACGCCCAATTTGGATCGTTTGGCAGACAATGGAGTTCGGATGACTCAATTTTATAATGCAGCGAGGTGTTGCCCCTCCAGGGCTTCACTTTTAACTGGTCTTTATCAACATCAGGCAGGTGTTGGACATATGGATAAAGATATTGGTACGCCAGCATATCAGGGATATATCAATAAAACAAGTGTAACGCTTGCTGAAGCTCTAAAAGTTAATGGATATAATACTTATCATGTAGGAAAGTGGCATGTGGGAGAGGAATTTGAGAATTGGCCCATAGAAAGAGGGTTTAATCGAGCCTGGGGACCTGTTGGGGGATCAATTAATTACTTTAAACCCAAGCCAAGAAAAGTAATTGCACTAGACAATAATCGTTGGTTTGCTCCCGATAGTGGGTTTTATATGACCAATGCGATGGGTGATTTTGCAATCAGTTTTTTGGACGAAGAAGTCGATAAACCGGAGCCATTTTTTATGTATTTGGCTTTTACAGCACCACACTGGCCTCTTCAGGCTTTACCTGAAGATATTGCTAAATATCAGGGTAAATACATGCAGGGATTCGAAGAAATCAGAAAACAGCGTTTTGAGCGGATGAAAAAACTTGGCGTAATTGACAGAAATACAAAACTTTCTCCACTTGATCAGGATTCCCCTGATTGGGACAGCCTTTCGCAGGAAGAAAAAAAAAGATGGGATTTACGAATGGCTGTCTATGCAGCAATGCTTGATAATATGGATCAGAACATTGGGCGTGTTATTGTAAAATTAGAAAAAATGGATGAATTGGATAATACGCTTATTATTTTCCTGTCAGATAATGGTGGGTGTGCAGAACGCATTAATTTTAAGGAAAGAAATGAGCTGTCATCAGAAACAGGTACACCCGAATCCTTTGATAGTTACGAATATCCTTGGGCCAATGTTAGCAATACACCTTTCCGACAATATAAAAAATGGTCTCACGAAGGAGGTGTATCCACCCCACTTATTGCCTGGTGGAATGGGAAAATCAAGCCTCAAATCAATCGAACATCAGGGCATATTATTGATCTTATGCCTACGCTAATCGATGTAGCAGGTGGTGCCTATCCTAAAGAGTATAATGGTAATGCAATTACTCAGGAAGAAGGAATCAGCCTTCTTCCTCTTTTTGAAGGGGAAAATATGAAGGATACAAGGCTTCTTTTTTGGGAACATGAGGGAAATGCAGCGGTGCGAGATGGTAAATGGAAACTTGTAAAGGAATACAATATTGACAAATGGGAACTATACAACATTGATGAAGATAGAAGTGAACTCGACGATTTAAGTGAAAAATATCCGAAGAAAGTTCAGGAATTAATCGCGAAATGGAACGAATGGTCTGACCGAGTTGGAGTAAGACCATTTAAGGGATCTTATAGGTAAATACGAAAAATGAGGTAGAGATTATTATTTTATGGCGAATAGAAAAACTATTTTAGAGTGTATTCTAATCCTGAAAGTATAGATAAACAGTAATTCAATAGATGAAATATCCATGATAAACTTAGTCTTAACATGCACTACCATGAGATTATAGATGTAAACAAGGTAGAGCTAAAAGGTAAAGAATGTTCCATGTGGCAAAATAAAACAAATTATAACCAGGAATTATGAAAAATATTTTTATTAGTGTATTCATATTATTATGGATAAGCTTCGGATGCTGTTGCCATAACAATACAGAAAAAATAATAGTCATCAACCAAAGCGATGTGCAGAAAGTAGGTAACTCAATACCTGTATCTGAGATTAGTGAACCCGTTGGGGAAGTCAGACTTTATTCCCCAAGATGGATAGAAGCGACTGAAATAAATCCTGCCTATGCAGTCGTTGAAGGATCTATTATGCCGGTTGATCCTGAAGGGTGGCCAATCAACTTCAGGATACTTCTCCCAGAAAAATGGTCAAAACGTTCGATGCAGCAAGGAGGGGGTGGCATGAATGGAACCATAACAGTAAACGAAGGCAATAGTCCAATACTCAAAAAAGGCTTTGCAATCTATGGCAGTGATTCCGGTCACCAAACATCAGGGCGAGGGTTTCGTCGGACAGTAAATACAGAGACACTTGCAACCGGTCCAACAGATGGAGACGAATGGGCTTTGAACGATGAAGCCATCCAAAACCTGGCTTATATGCAGATGAAAAAAACGCATGACGCAGCTATGGTCATTATTAAAAGAGTTTATGATGCCAAACCGGAATATAATTATTTTGTTGGCAATTCACAGGGAGGAAGGGAAGCATTAACAGTTGCACAACGCTACCCTAAAGATTATGATGGTATTATCTCTAATGTGCCAATCGTGAATTTTTCGACATTAATGCTTGCCCCCATATTAATACGAATACAGGAAATACCCAAAGAAAACAGGGTGTCAACTGAAAAGATAGAACTAATAACAAAGGAATTTTTACGTCAGACTGATAACTTGGATGGTTTGTCTGATGGAATTATCAGCAATTATACTGTTGCCCGTGAAATATTTAATGTAAATGATGGGAAAGTCACAGGTAATCCCTGGGCTTTACTACGCAGCTCTGTTAATCAAGGGAAGGGTGTTAACTGCGTTTCCGATTCAGCAAAGTTGACCGATGGGGAGATTAAAACCCTTGAGTTTAGTTTCAGCTCGTATCATTTTACAAACCCATTAGCCAATGGGGTAAAATCGTTTGGAATGTGGACACCTATCATCTATCTAAATAAAGCTACAATGCTCGTTACAAATAACAGGTTTAAAGGGCAGGAAGGAGCCGGTGAAAATGCGCGAATGTATAACAGCATGGGTATGTTAGGGGTAACAGGCTTTTTAATGCAGGATCTTTCAGCAAACCCGTTGGATTATGTTGAAGGTGGAAAATGGGAAAAACGGCGTTGGCAATTATCAGAATGGCTTGACAGCACCGATCCCGATCTTTCTGAATTTTATAATCATGGAGGGAAAATTATATTTACAATTGGGGCAATGGATTATATTGCTTCTTCCGGAGCGCAGATGGACTATTACCAATCGTTGATTGATGTAATGGAACAGGATAAACTTGATAAATTTGCCCGTTTGTATGTTGTACCTAATGGAGACCATTCCTTACGAGGTAAAAGCTGTTCTGAAAATGGAAACGGAGAACAAATAGAAGTTAAATCGCTTGCTGCCCCAAATCATAATCAGAATATTGAAATGCTAATTGACTGGGTTGAAAAAGACCGGGCTCCGGCAAAAACCCTCGTAATTGATGAGTCGGGAAATATTGGGACAGACTCCAATGTAAAAGGCTATTTGCTATGCTCTTATCCTGATTATCAAAGGTATATTGGCGGATCGGAGGATATGGCTTCATCTTATGATAATACTTCTCCTTTTTGACACTAACCAAATAAAAAAAATAAGTTATGAAAAAACAATGTTGTCATTATACTTCAATTATTGTGTTTTGCTTTTTTGTATCAATTAGTCTGGAAACAATAGCACAAACCCCACAATTGGGTAAATCTTCTGTTCAGAAAATTATGTCAACAATGACTTTAAGAGAAAAGTCAACTATTACTGTTGGTGGTGGAAGAATGATGGAGCAGGATAGCGAGAATGGAATGATTGGTGCGGTGGAAGATAATATTCCCGGAGCAGCAGGTTTGATAGTTAAAGTCCCTCGTCTCAGTATTCCAACAGTTATATTGGCAGATGGTCTTGTGAGTGCGCGTATTGATCCAATCAGAAATAATGATACCACAAAAACTTATTATGGGAGTTCTTTTCCCATTTCAACAATGTTGACTTCTTCATGGGATACAGCAATTGTTAATAGTATAGGAGTTACCCTTGGCAATGAGATGAAAGCCTATGGAATTGATGTAGCCTTAGCTTCTGCGTTAAATATCATTAGGAATCCATTGAATGGATGCATGCTATTTTCTATTCTGGTTTGTTTTCGCCTGGAAAGCAACACAATCGCAGACGAAGTATGATAAGATGATGGTATGGGAAAGGATCATTTAGATGTTGGTGGCACGCTGGTGATATCGATATGTCAGATATATCTTATCCTGTACGATAAAGAAGGCGAATGAGTATTCGATGATAAAATGAATATTAAAGATTTTATACTATGAAAAAATTACAAATGATTTTTAACGCAAAAATGCTTTCTTTACTTGCACTTTTAGCTGTGTCTGTTAATTTATTTGGTAATACACAAAAAGGAAAAACGACAAAACCTAATATCCTTTGGTTGATTTGCGAGGATATTAGTCCTTACCTTTCCTTTTACGGAGATTCAACAGCTAAAACTCCGAATCTGGACCAGCTAGCTAAAGAGAGTTTGGTATTCACCAATTGCTTTACAACGGTTGGTGTCTGTGCCCCGAGCCGTGCGACATTAATTACAGGAATGTACCCCACTTCTGTTGGGACTCACCATATGCGGACAGCAATTGACGCCATGGGCTGGGGAAGACGTAAATATCGTCGGGTAAATTCAAAGAAGGCTGTTGATATAAAAAAAGATACTATTGGCGAGTATGCAACGGTATTGCCGGAGTACGTCAAATGTTTTTCAGAATACCTTCGAGCCGAAGGGTACTATTGTACCAATAACTATAAAACAGATTACAATTTTGCTGCTCCGGTTACTGCTTGGGATGAAAATAGTACGGATGCGAGCTGGGAGGACTGTCCGGAGGAAAAGCCTTTCTTTTCTGTTTTTACAGATTTAATCACTCACGAATCGCAAATGTGGACTCGCCGGAGATATCCAATGACTGTTAATCCGGATTCTGTTCCGGTACCTCCGTATTTCCCCGATGATTCAATCATAAGAAATGATATTGCTCGACATTATTCCAATATCGAAGTGCTTGATGAACGTATTGGAAAGAAAATACAGGCTCTAAAAGATCAGGGACTATATGATAATACAATTATTTTCTTTTTTAGCGACAATGGAGGACCGCTCCCCCGGGGAAAGCGAGAAACTTTGGAAACCGGACTTCATGTTCCTTTTACAGTTCGTTTCCCAAAAGGCGTAAATGCAGGTAAAGTTGAAGAATTGGTTTCATTTGTTGATTTTGCCCCAACTGTTTTATCCCTTGCAGGAATAAAACCTCCAAAACATTTGCAAGGGCAGGTATTCTTAGGGGAGTTTAGGTCTTTAAACACTCGTAGTTATGTATATGGGTCGGGGGATCGCTTTGATGAATACACTGACAAGATTAGGGTTGTTAGAGATAAACGTTACCTCTATATTCGTAATTATTACCCAGAGTTACCTCGGTATAAGGATGTAGGTTACAGGAAAAAAATGCCGATGATGAAACAGCTTCTTAAGCTGCGCAATGAAGGCAAGTTATCCGATAATACTGCACTTTGGTTTCAGACAAACAAACCTAAAGAGGAGTTATATGATTGTATCGCTGATCCTGGTAACCTTAATAATTTGATTGAAGATTCCCATTATGCCGAAAAGGTAAATGAGTTAAGAAGTGCTCTTGACAATTGGATTGTAGAGGTTGGAGATATGGGAAGTATCCCGGAGGCAACAATGATTGAACAAATGTGGCCAGGTAATATTCAGCCCCAAACAGCACAAACTGATATTTCTATTTCCAATAAAGAAATAAGTCTTAGTTGCTCTACTAAAGGTTCTTCGATTGCCTACATCTTATCTGATAGAATGATTCGACCGGATCTTGACAGTGGATGGCAACTCTATTTTGAACCCATAGAACTTGAAAAGACAAAATACTTATACGTGATGGCGAATAGAATTGGGTATGCTGATAGTAAGGTAAGTGAAACTCTGCTGTTAAAGATTGGGCAAAAAATAAAAATAGGATCTCAATTAAAGGATAAAAAATAGAGTTCTCTGCAAATTAGGCATGAAAACTTATCTGGTTAAACCGGAGAATAGCTATGCTAAAGGTTTAAAAAGAGGTTTGGTGAAGTTATGAATTACTAAAAAAGGATAGAAGTTATGAAAAAAATAGTTGGTAGGGTTTTATTAAGCTACATGTTTATTTACATACTTATTGGCTGTAATGGGATTACAGAGCAAAATTCAATTAACCGTATTTATAATACGAAAGTAAATAAGAAAGGACCTGTTTTAGGTTATTCTGCTACATCGGGTGTGATACTACTTAGTGTAGATGGTGCGTATTTTAAAGATTTAAACAAAAACGGGGAACTTGACAAATACGAAGACTGGCGGTTATCAGGTAAAGAAAGAGCCAAAGATCTTGTCAGTCAAATGACGAATGAACAGATTGCAGGCTTAATGCTTTATGGAGATCATCAGAATCTGGATAATGATAGCCTCACTGGCAGACATAAGCACTTGATGGATCTTGAAATCCGTCACATTCTTATTGATCACGTGCCAAATCCTGACGCTGCTGCAATCTGGAATAATAATGCCCAGGCTTATGTTGAAGCAAAAGGATTGGGTATTCCTTTGAATAACAGCTCGGATCCTCGTCATACATCGGATGGATCAGAAGGGATTAACGGAGGTGCTGGAGGACAAATTTCTTTGTGGCCAGAGGGACTTGGCATGGCAGCAACATTTAATCCGGAATTCATAAAATTGTTTGGACATATTGCCGCACAGGAATACCGTGCTTTGGGAATTACAACAGCACTTTCTCCTCAAATTGATTTAGGAACAGAACCACGTTGGTTTAGAATAACCGGATCATTTGGAGAAGATCCTCAACTTTCTGCGGATATGGCACAAGCTTATATCGATGGCTTTCAAACATCATTTGGAAAAGACGAAATTAAAGATGGTTGGGGATATAATAGTGTGAATTGTATGGTAAAACACTGGCCGGGTGGTGGTCCGGTCGAAAGCGGAAGGGATGCTCATTTCCGTTTTGGAAAATTAGCTGTATATCCGGGCAATAATTTTCAAGAGCACTTTATTCCCTTTACTGAAGGTGCATTTAACCTGAAAGGAAAAACTCAAAAAGCTTCTTCTGTAATGCCTTATTATACAATCTGTTTTAATCAGGATACGATGTATGGTGAAAATGTAGGTAATAGTTTTAGCAAATATATGATAACAGATCTACTTCGCGATAAATACGATTACGATGGAGTGGTTTGTACCGATTGGCATATTATGGGCGGTAGAAAATGGGGTGTTGAAAGATTGAAAAAAACAGAACGGTTTTATAAATCTTTAATGGCAGGTGTTGACCAGATTGGAGGTGAAAATAGTCCTAAAAGGTTGTTGCAAGCTTTTCAGATAGGAATTGAAGAGCATGGAGAGAAGGTAATGCGAGAACGTATTGAACAATCAGCAGCTCGTCTTCTGTGTAATATTTTTCAAGTAGGGCTGTTTGAAAATCCATATCTGAACCCCGAAGCATCTGCGAAAATAGTTGGTAATCCTGAATTTGTAAAGAAAGGCTATAAAGCACAGCTTAAATCTATAGTCATGTTAAAGAACAAAGATAGTGTACTTCCTGTAAAAAAAGATAAGGTGGTTTATATACCCAAGGTTTATACTTCCAGAGGTAAAGATCACATGGGCAAGGTAATTCATGAGAGCTATGATTATCCTGTAAATATAGAGTTGGTAAAAAAATACTTCTCTGTTACCGAAGATGCCTCAAAGGCTGATGTTGCCCTTGTTTTTGTAAAAGGCCCAATTCCCGGACTTGGTTTTGACAGGGGAGGAGAAGGTTATATCCCTATTAGTTTGCAATATGGATCATATACTGCTGAATATGCTCGTGCAACGAGTATAGCTCCTGAAAAACTGGAAGACCCAATCAATACAAATCGCTCTTATAAAGGAAAAACCATAACTGTTTCTAATAGTGCAGACCTTAAGACTATTTTGGATACAAAGAAAGCTATGGGTTCCAAACCTGTTATTGTATCCTTAGCCTTAACAAACCCCGCAGTTGTATCAGAATTTGAAAAAGATGTGCAAGGGCTGTTGGTATCCTTTGGTGTCCAGTCAATGGCCTTATTAGATATACTATCAGGTAAGGCTGCTCCTTCCGGTTTATTGCCCGTACAAATGCCTGCAAACATGAAAACTGTTGAAGAACAGAAGGAAGATGTACCGCATGATATGGAGTGTCACATAGACAGCGAAGGTAATAAATATGATTTTGCATTTGGACTTAGTTGGAAAGGTGTAATTAATGATTCGAGAACGGTAAAATATAAAATATCTCAAACAAGGAGCTTTTTAATGCAAAAAGAACAAGATTAAGTTAAAGTATTTTATAAAATTAACAGACGATTTCTCTGTATATTCTTCTTGCAGTGAAAATCGATTGTAATAATAAAAAATTATATACGAAAACAATATTTAAATGAAAAAGAGATCATTAAAAAAGACATTTAGATGTCTCCTTATATTGTTTACTTTCTATTTGAGCAATAATTACGTATTCTCGCAAATTAGCCATGGTATTACTTCAGCAGGTACCTCATTTAAAATTGGTATTCTGAGTTCTAGCCTTCCATTGTCTAAATCAGATGAGTTGTTGCAAGTGATATCACGCTTAGATATTCATTATTTGTGTGTAAATCCGAAGCATTTGCCTGTAAAAAGTACAAATGAAGAAATTGTTGCTTTTAAAGCTCAATTGTCTGAAGCTGGAATTGAGGCATATAGTGTGGGGCTTATTTACATGCGTAGCAAAGAAAAAGTTGATCAGGCTTTTGAATATGCCAGAAGGGTAGGGGTAGAAATGATTATTGGTGCTCCGGCATACGAATTATTGCCATATGTTGAGCAAAAAGTTAAAGAGTACAATATTAAACTTGCGATACATAATCATGGCGGCGATATCGATTTATACCCCAATGCTGATGATGTGATGAAACATATTAAAAATCTGGATCCTCGTATAGGAGTTTGTTTGGATATTGGTCATAATCTTCGTGCCAATTCTGATCCGATCGAAGATCTGAAAAAATACCATAATAGGATTCTGGATATACAGATAAAAGATATAACTGCGGCAAATAAATCTGGCAGAACTTGTGAGATGGGACATGGGATTATTGATATTCCAGCATTTGTTAGAACTCTTGATAAAGTAAAATACAGAAAGATATGCAGTATCGAGTTTGAAAAAGACAGAAGAGATCCGGTTGCCGGCATTGCTGAATCGCTCGGTTACTTACGAGGGGTGATACGAGTGTTAATTAAATAATTACAACCAGCTTTAAAAAAATGATAAATGAAAAAAGTTATAGTTAGTATATGTTTGGTAATGTGTGTGTCTTTGTTTGTTACTGCTCAGGAAAGTTCTGATAAGTATATGAATGCAGAATACATAGAATCAGTTCTGATAAAAACTGCAAAATGGCAAGTTGAACACCCTAAAAGAAGGAAAAGGAATGAATGGACACATGCTGTGTTTTATGCAGGGTTGTTTTCTGCATGGCAAGCGACACAATCGCAGATGATGTATGATGAGTTGATGACAATGGGTAATAAAACAGGGTGGAAACCATTTAGGCGTTGGTATCATGCCGATGATATAGCCATTTGCCAAACTTATCTTAGCCTATATGATAGAGAGAAAAGAATGGAAATGGTTCAGCCAAGTCTTGATACTTTGGCTCGTTTTGTATCGGAGTCTTATCCTACAAAAGGAATTGAAGTGGTCAAATATTGGTGGGCTGATGCATTGTTTATGGCTCCACCTGTATTAATTAAGGCTGGGATTATGTTCGGTAAATGTGAGTACTTAAAGTACAACGATCAGTTGTACCGCGAAGCATACAATCTGCTTTATAATAAGAAAGAACGTTTACTGCATCGTGATTTAAGCTATACCATCAAAAATGATAGTACCGATAAATACGAAGCAAATGGAAAGCCTGTATTTTGGGCACGTGGAAACGGTTGGGTGCTTGCTGGGTTGGTGAAAATTATGAAAGAGCTTCCTGCAGATTATCCTGAACGTCCGTTTTATAAGAAACTTTTTAAGGAGATGGCAAAACGTATTGTTGAAATTCAACCTGTTGATGGTTTGTGGCGACCAGGTTTATTAGATCCCGACGCATATCCACACGGAGAAGTTAGTGGATCAGGCCTTTTCTGTTATGCATTAGCTTATGGTGTAAACTCAGGATTATTAAGAGGAAAGAAATATCGTCTGGCAGCTAAAAAGGCCTGGGTTGGATTAAATGGATGTTTGAATGAAGAAGGTCGTGTTGGATGGGTTCAGGGAGCTGCAGCAGGTCCTTCTACTTATCTTAAAGCAGATAAATGGGAATTGTATGGAACAGGTGCCTTTTTATTGGCAGGTAGCGAAATGTGTAAAATGGCAAAAGAATAAGGGATTATGAGAAAGTTGTTGATACTAGCAATATTATATGTGTTTTCGATTGCCTCCTTTGGAGCTAAATCAGTAAAAGTTAAAGTTATAAATACATCTTCATTACCGCGTGTGAATGAAATTATTGAAGTGGATTGGGAAGTGGTGAAAGATAAACTTGGACTGGGAAAAAATGAATCTATAGTGGTTGAAGATAAAAATGGAAAACAATTGCCCTATCAGGTTATTTATGCAGGGCAAAAGGTTCCGCAGTCCGTTATTTTTCCTGTAAGTGTTGAAGCCGATGGGCGAAATACATATAAAATCAAAAAGGGATTACCTGAAACTTTGCAGCCATTGGTTCATGGACGATATGTACCGGAGCGCTTAGATGATTTTGCATGGGAAAATGACCGCATTGCATTTAGAATGTATGGACCTGCATTAAAAAGACAACGACCAAGCAATGGAGTAGATGTATGGCTAAAAAGAACAGATAGCCTAATTGTTGATAAATGGTATGCAGACTTTAAAGAGAAAGGACGTAATTATCATGTTGATTACGGACAGGGGCTTGATTGTTATAAAGTAGGACAAACATTAGGTGCAGGAGGTATTGCTCCTTTTTTTAATGATACCCTTTGGATTGGAAAATACTATAATACATATGAGGTGTTAGATAATGGGCCTTTACGAGTTACCTTTTCATTATCTCACACGATTCCTGTTGCGGGTAAAATAGTGAACGAAAAAATAACCATCTCATTGGATGCTTATTCCCAATTAAACAAAGGGGTTGTCTCTTACGAAGGGGGTTTTAATGAAATGAAAGTGGTTGCAGGAATTGCTTTGCATCGGAAATTAGGTGAAATAAAAACTGATCAAAAAGCTGGTTATTTGGCTTATGCTGAAAATGCAGTTTCAATTAAGGGAGAAAATAGCGGGCGAAGTTATACCGGACTTGTGTTTCAATTACACATGAAAGATATTACGCAGGATAAGACACACTTATTAGGGATTGCATCCTATAAAAAAGGACAATACTTTACTTACTATTTTGGGGCAGGTTGGAGCAAATGGGGATTTGATACGGATGAATCTTGGTTCGAATATATGGCAGATTTTACAGAGAAAGTTCGCCAACCTCTGAATGTTACAATAAAGAAATAGTTATTGACTATAAACTTAAGATAAAGATTTGTAATCTATTGATGCTTAAAGGAGCTTTAGTCCTGTTCCTCCAATGTGAATAATACCTAATAAATAGAGATGAAATCATTAACAATATTACATCGATTAAACGGTATTAAAACAATAGGGATACTAATTCTTATTGTTTTGTTAATACACTTTTGCGCAATGGCGCAGGAGGTATCAAATCTCCATACCAAGCCTTTCGATAAAGGTTGGCATTTTAAAAAAGTTAATCTTTCATCAGAATCAGAAAAAATCGGTTTTGATGTTTTGGTTGGCGTAAAATTGATTTATCGCACTACTGAAACATAAAAGATTTTCCGGATCAAACACCCATCAGTATTAGGGCATTTGCAAAGGTATCCATCGGAACTACAAAAGCCAGACTGTATAGTGGGGAGGTATGGTTTCGTACATAAAATATTTCATTTTTAAGTAAAAACTGGCAATGAGTAAAAAAGTAATCACTTTCGGAGAAATCATGTTGCGATTGGCAACATCCGGCTACAAACGATTTTCCCAAACCAATGTACTTAACGCCACCTATGGAGGCGGAGAGATGAATGTATCTGTATCACTGGCAAATTTTGGAATTCCAACCGCCTGTGTTACCCGTTTGCCGGATAATGATATTGGAAAATTTTGCATAGAGGAGCTAAACAAATTTGGAGTAGATACCAGTCACATTGTATTTGGGGGCGAACGTTTGGGTATTTATTTTTTGGAAACGGGAGCAGTAACCAGAGGTTCCAAAGTAGTTTACGATCGTGCCAACTCTGCATTTACAAGCCTTGCCAAAGGTATGATAGATTGGGATGAAGTGTTGCAGGATGCTTGTTGGTTTCATTGGACAGGAATTATCCCTGCAATTTCCGAAGGGGCTACCGAAGTGTTGGAAGAAGCCTTACAAAAAGCCAACGAAAAAGGAATTACTGTATCGTGCGATGTGAATTACCGCAGTAAGCTTTGGAAAGACGATAAGGAAGCCTGTAAAGTAATGCCGCCCTTAATTGCCAAAACAAATGTACTGATAGGGAATGAATTCGATGCAGAGAAAGTCCTTGATATTGAAACCAACTTACCAACCAATGGAGAGTATTCAAAAGAGACTTTTGGTATGGTCTCCAGACAACTCATGCAAAAATACCCGAAGTTACAAAAGATTGTCACCACTCGCCGGGGAACCATTAGTGCCAATCACAACACTTGGGTAGGAATCCTATACAATGGCAAACAGGTATTGAAATCACCAACCTATCAAATGACTCATATTGTTGATCGTGTAGGAGGTGGGGATGCTCTTATGGCAGGATTGATTTATGGATTTCTAAACTGGACAAATCAAGAACAAAAAATTATCGATTTTGCAGTTGCAGCTTCATTCCTGAAACATACCATTACAGGAGATGTAAATAACATAAGTATTGAGGAGGTGGAGCAATTAATGAAAGGAAATTTAGGTGGGAAGATTGATTGGTGAAGAAGAGTATCAGAAATCCAGTGTCATGTTTTTTTTCGTCATACACTGAAAATAAAAACGACAAAGAGACATTTGAAGATAACTAAAAATTATAAGTTTTATGAAAATATTAACGTGTTTACGAAATGCTTGTTTGTTAACAGTTTTAGTTTGTGTGACAACAAGTGTAATAGCTCAAAATAGTACTGATCTCAGAAATATTCCCTTTGATGAAGGTTGGTCTTTTAAAAAAACGAATGTGGCATCGGGACCCGAGAAACCGGGTTATGATGTTTCTGACTGGCGTACAGTAGAAATCCCCCATGACTGGAGCATTGAAGATTTACCAAATCAAATTCATGATAGTGTTATCGGACCGTTTCAGAAAGGTGATTATATGGATCATCAGGTGGGATATACCATTGGTGGAATAGGTTGGTATTCCAAGAAATTTATAACAGAAAAGAGTTTAAAAAACAAACATGTTGTTATTCATTTTGATGGAGTTTATCTAATTTCTGATGTTTGGATTAATGGCTGCCATCTTGGGACTAACTCTAATGGATACTCTCCATTTTATTATGATCTAACTAAATTTCTGAAACCAGTTGGACAGGAAAATGTTTTAACTGTAAAGGTGAAGAATGAAGGAGATAATTCCCGATGGTATAGTGGGTCAGGAATTTATCGCCATGTTTGGTTATCGGTTACTGATAAAATTTGTATTGATCCATGGGGTGTTTATATTACAACTCCACAAATTACCGATAACAAAGCAAATATTAGGATAAAAACAGCTATTTCAAACAAGCAAATTTTTACTGATAAAATCAATCTGGTAACTACCATTTTGTCACCAACAGGTAAAATAGTACAAACTGGTGAAAAAAATATTGTTTTGGATTTTGGTACATCACAAACAATTGAACAGGATTTACAAGTTTCAAATCCAGATTTATGGTCACCTGATGCTCCTCAATTGTATAAGGCAATAACTGAGATTAAAAAGGGTAAGAAAGTATTAGATAAGGTTGAAACAAAATTTGGAATTCGCAGCTTGTCATTTTCTGCTCAAAAAGGTTTTCTTCTAAATGGAGAAGAAGTAATACTCAAAGGCGGATGTATTCACCATGATAATGGGCCATTAGGGGCAAAAGCCATCGCACGTGCTGAAGTCCGTAAGATTGAGTTGATGAAGCAAAATGGATTTAATGCTGTAAGAACAAGCCACAATCCTTTCTCAGAGATATTTATGAATGCATGTGATAGTATTGGAATGTTGGTTATTAATGAAGCATTTGATATGTGGAACCAACCAAAAAATAAAGACGACTACTCTAAATATTTTAAAAAGTTCTGGAATAGAGATCTAACCAACTTAATGCTACGCGATCGTAATCATCCTTCCGTGATCATGTGGAGTATAGGTAATGAGATCCCCATGCCAGAACGTTATGATTCAGCCGGATTAATTACTAGGAAGATGTTGGTTGACAGGTTCATGAATTGGATTCGACGCGACCAGTGACCGAAGCTGCTGCCAAAATGGGAATGTGGAAGAGAAGAAGCCCGGGAATTTTTGAGCCTCTGGATGTTGGTGGATATAATTATCTCTATAAAAAATATGAATCGGATCATGAGAGTTATCCAGATCGTATTATGGTAGGTACCGAATCGCATGCCAATAAAGCACTAATAAACTTTAGTCTGGCAGAAAAACATAAGTATGTAATTGGTGATTTTGTATGGACTGCAATGGACTACATGGGAGAAGCAGGTTTAGGCCACAACAGGTTGGATACTGCTGAAATCTATAAACACAATATGGGATGGCCATGGTTCAATGCATACAGCGGAGATCTAGACCTGATTGGTAATAAAAAAACACCATCCTATTATCGTGATGTGGTTTGGCGTAATCGTTCTATTGTTTTGGTTGTTCATTCACCTATACCTGACGGAATGGTGGAAAATATTCCGGAATTTGGATGGCCTGATGAAATCCTTAGCTGGACTTGGCCTGGAGCAGAGGATAAGCCACTTCAAGTACGCGTTTTTTCTCGTGCCCCTTTGGTTCGCCTCTATTTGAATGGGAAAGTAATCGATGAACAAGCCATTAATGAAAAAGATATTATTGCAACATTCAATGTCCCATATCAACCTGGAGTTTTAAAGGCTGTGAATGTTGAAAACGGAAAAGAAACCGATGCTGTAGAATTACAAACAACCGGAAAACCCAAAAGCATTCGACTTACTGCAGATCGG
The DNA here is from genome assembly GCA_016760525.1 of Labilibaculum sp. GTDB lineage: Bacteria > Bacteroidota > Bacteroidia > Bacteroidales > Marinifilaceae > Labilibaculum. The sequence goes on along the minus strand of JAESUW010000001.1, from coordinate 4,418 downwards.
TCAACAATTAATGCAAGCAGAAATGATTTGTCTTATGTTTCTGTTGAAATTATTGATTCAGAAGGAAATGTTGTTCCTTATGTAAGTGATATTGAAGTTCATTTCTCGATTTCAGGTAATGGAGAAATTGCAGGAGTAGGTAATGGAAATCCGATAGATGTGTCCAGTTTTCAGCAGCCCAAAAAAAAGGTTTTCCAAGGGAAAGGTCTTGTTATTATAAGACCTAAAGGAAAAGCAGGTGAAATTATTTTGCAAGCCAAAGCAACAGGCTTAGAGGGAAGTGCCGTTGAGATCGTCTCACAATAACCAGAGACAATTAATATGAAGGAATTTAAGATTTTCTTGAAAACCATAAATGAATATAATGTTAATAAAATTGTAGTTATGAGAAATAAAAAAGAACTAGGTAAGTTGTTGACAATCATTTTTATATTCCTGTTTTTTGTGCATGTTTTAAAAGCACAAAATGGCTCAGATTTTCGCACCAGATCTTTCGATCAAGGATGGTCTTTTAAACTAAATACTTATTCAATCGGTCCGGAATCTCCGGATTTTGATGATTCAAGTTGGAGAAAAGTTAATTTACCTCACGACTGGAGTATTGAGGATCTACCTTCTCAAATTTCTGAGGATACAGGACCTTATTATAAAAACTCGAATTCCGGTATTTTAGATGGATTTCTTTTTGGGGGAACGGGTTGGTATAGAAAAAAGTTTCAGTTATCGAAAAATGAGGAGGGAAAAAAAGTTATCATACAGTTCGATGGTGTATATATGAACTCAGAAGTATGGGTGAATGGGAATTATTTAGGAATTCATCCTTATGGTTATAGTCCTTTTTACTATGATATAACCAGTTTTCTTAATTCTTCAGGTCAAAATAACGTAATTGCTGTAAGAGTTAGGAACGAGGGGCGTACCCGATGGTATTCAGGTTCAGGTATATATCGACACGTGCATTTAACCGTAGTTAATCCTTTGCATATTGATGTATGGGGTATTCATGTAACAACCCCAGTTGTATCTGAATCATCAGCCAATGTAAATGTCGTTACAACTGTAAAAAATTCCGGAACCAAAAAAGAAAGTTTTATTTTGGTTACTAAAATAATCAATAAGAAAGGAAAAGTTATTGAGAAAACTGAACGTAAGGCTGTAGTTGGTTTATACGGTTCAGTAGAAACAGAACAGATAAGTATAAAAAATCCTGCGTTATGGTCAGCTGAAAACCCTAATTTGTATACTGTTCAGGTTGAAATTTTACAAGGGGAGAAACAAGTAGATCAGGTTACTATTCCATTTGGAATAAGGAATATCCAAATTAGTGCGGAAAACGGTTTGATGGTAAATGGAAATTCTGTTTTACTAAAAGGTGGTTGCATTCATCATGATAATGGACCTTTAGGAGCGGTATCTTTAGAGGCGGCAGAAGAAAGAAAGATTAAACTGTTGAAAGAAAATGGATTTAATGCTGTGCGAATGAGCCATAACCCGCCATCAAAGATTCTGTTGGATGTATGTGACAGGCTTGGAATGTATGTGATAGATGAATCTTTTGATTGTTGGAACAAAGCTAAAGGTGGTGATTATCACAAGTATTTTGAGGAGTACTGGGACAAAGATTTAACTGCTATGATTTTACGAGATCGTAATCATCCATCTATTATTCTTTGGAGTATCGGAAATGAAATTCCAGGATCCGCATCGGAGGAAGGTCTTAAAATTAGAAAGATGCTTCGAGATCGTGTAAAAGAGTTAGATACAACACGAATGGTTAATGAAGGGGTTTGTGAAAATTTATGGAGCAAACGTGGTGACCACTGGGAAGAACTTAGTCCAGCAGTATTTAATCTTCTCGATGTCGGCGGATATAATTATTTGCAAGAAAAGTATGAATCTGATCATGAGAAATATCCAAATCGTATTATACTTGGAACAGAATCGCATCCGGCTAAGACTTATGAAATATGGCAATTGGTTAAGAAGCATCCATATATTATTGGTGATTTTGTATGGACAGCATTGGATTACAGGGGTGAATCTAGTTTAGGATTAGCAACGCTTATTAAAGATAAAGGAAAAAGACGGAAAGTTTTTGGTCCCTGGCCATGGAATAATGCCTTTTGTGGTGATTTAGATTATATAGGACATAAAAAGCCACAATCCTATTATCGTGATGTGGTTTGGGATTTAAGTAATATTGAAATGTTTGTTCAGAAACTATCTGTACCTGAGGGTATGCGATATCACATAAGTAAATGGGGATGGCCGGATGAACTGAAAAGCTGGAGTTGGCAGGGTTCGGAAGGTGATACACTACAAGTTCGTGTTTACACAAAAAATAAATTGGTGAAACTTGAACTGAATGGAAAACTGATTGGTGAACAAGTGGTGCCGGATACTGCAATAACCGCAACTTTTCAGGTGCCTTATCAACCGGGAACCTTGGTTGCCAAAGCTTATGACAATGGAAACGAAGTATCTTCCACAACCCTTAAAACAGTAGGTGCTCCGGCGACCATTCGATTGATTCCTGATAGAACTAACATAAAAGCCAATAACAATGACTTATCGTATGTTACAGTTGAAATTGTTGACGATGAAGGTAATCTTATTCCTTATGCCGATGATATTGAGGTTAATTACACGATCATCGGGCCTGGCGAAATTGCAGGAGTGGGTAATGGAAACCCGAAAGATGTATCAAGTATGCAACAACCTAAAAAGAAGGTTTTTCAAGGAAAAGGGCTTGTCATTATCAGACCAAATGGCACTCCTGGTAAAATAACACTTAAAGCCCAAGCCAAAGGATTAAAAGAAAATTCAATAGAGATTATAACCCAATAATTACAAACATGAAAATACGACTATTAAAATCAAAAATAGTAAGCGTCCTGATTTTGATGCTTATATTCTCAATCACATTAAATGGGCAATCTAAAAAGAGGCCACATCTTAAAAACAACGGGAATGCCACTCAGTTAATTATTGAAGGAGAACCAAGCTTACTATTATGCGGTGAGCTTGGTAACAGTTCTTCTACTACTTTGGAATATTTAGACTTAGCTTTTGAAAAATGTAAAAAGTTAGGATTGAATAGTGTACTTGCTACGATCTCATGGGATCAATTTGAGCCTGTAGAAGGACAATTTAATTATAATGAAATTGACGGCTTGATTAAAAATGCAGAGAAGCATGATTTGAAGCTGGTTATTATTTGGTTTGCTGCATGGAAAAATGGATATTCATCTTATGCGCCGGAGTGGGTTAAGAAAGACAGGGTACGTTTCCCAAGGGTTATAGGGACTAGTATGGAAAGACTTATGGGAGGAAAAGATACTTCTATTTATAACAAAAATACTTTATCTCCATTTTTTGAAGAAACCTGGAAAGCTGATGCAAAAGCCTTTGCAAAACTAATGAAGCGAATTAAACAGATTGATGAAAATCAAACTGTTGTAATGGTACAGGTAGAAAATGAAGTAGGCACTTACGGTGTTGCTCTTGATCAACAGCCTAAAGCATTAAAGCTTTTCAACGGACCAGTTCCAAAACAATTAACACAATACCTGAAAAAGCATGTGGCTGATCTTGTTCCAGCAATGACAAAGGCATGGAATACGAATGGAAACAAAATGGAAGGTAGTTGGGATGAAGTGTTTGGAACAATGGCTATTGATGCATTTATGGCGTGGCATTTTGCTGGTTTTTTAGAACAAGTAACAGTTGCCGGAAAGGCTGAGTATGACATTCCTATGTTTTACAATGCCTGGTTAAAACAACCTAAACACGATAACATGCAAGGCCGATATCCAACAGGAGGACCTATTCATACGGTGTTGGATGTATATAGAGCAGCCTCTCCTAGTGTAGATTTGTTGAGTCCGGATATTTACCATCCTGCATTTAAGCAGTATTGCGAGGCATATGACCACCCAGGAAATGTGCTTTTTATTCCTGAATGTAGGATTGATGAGGCGATGGTTGGCAAAGCTTATTGGACTATAGCCGAAAAAGACGGGATTGGATTTGCTCCATTTGGAATTGAGCGGGTTTCTGAAGAGTCGTCATTGGTGGAAGGATATCGTATTCTCGATCAGTTGATGCCACTAATTACGGAAAGGCAAGGAACAGATAAGTTAATGGGGATTTATCGTCAAGTTTCACCATCAAAAAGAAAGGTTGATGTTGGGATGTGGGATTTTGATGCAGGTGATTTAGAAATGGAAGACAAAAGTTACACAAAGGCTTCAATAGGAGAGTGGATATTTAATGTTCAATTTATGAGAATGTTCAAAGACGAACCTGCTTTTGGTTTAATATTGCAATTATCAGATGATGAGTTTATTATAACAGGAAAAAATCTACGGTTTGAATTTGCACATAAGGATAAGTCTCTTCGTGTAGAACAGGTTTAT
>JAESUW010000037.1 GCA_016760525.1 Labilibaculum sp. | reverse complement strand
TATCCATAGTAGGTTCCGTGATAATTCCCTCCGCTGGAACAATTTTAGTTTCTTCATTTTTTAGAGGTTTCGTTAAAAGCGGAAAAGTCACAATAAATTTACTTCCTTCATTCACGGTACTTATAACTTCAATTTCACCGCGTAATAAATCAATTAATTTTTTTGTCAAAGCCAAGCCAACTCCTGACCCAAATGAAATGGCTTTATTTGTCTCTTCAACCTGATAGAATCTTCTAAATATTTTAGAGCTTTTATGTTTTGGAATTCCTACTCCTGTATCTTCAACAATAATTTGAACTTCAGGTTTTTCGTTTTGACTATTCGTTCTTTTAGCCTTCCTAGATTGTATCAACGATAGTGAAACTTTTATATTCCCCGAATCTGGCGTATACTTAACTGAATTAGAGATCAAATTATTCAATATTTTCTCCATTTTATCCCAATCAAAATACCCTATTAATTCAGACTCTCCACTTTCAAAACTTAAATTTAAATTTTTCTCACTCGCTAGAACATTGAATGACAATACTAGCTCTTCACAAAAACCGACTAAATCTCCACTGGAGGTACTTATTTTTAACTGACTAGACTCTATCTTTCTAAAATCCATCACTTGATTGATTAATTTAAACAAGTGTTTGGCATTTCTATCCATCATTAAAAGGGACTCTTTTAATTTAGCATCTGTTGTTTCTGATTTCAGCAAACTCTGTAACGGACCTAATATTAAGGTTAATGGTGTTTTAAATTCGTGAGAAATATTCGTAAAAAACTCCAACTTCATTTTATTAACCTCTCTGATTTTACTCTGTTCTAATTTTTCAATTTTAATGCTGTTTCTATATTCTGCACTTACTAAAATATACTTTCTAAATAAGCCCATTAAAAAGATGGCGAATAAAACGTACAACAAATTTGCCCACCAGGTTTTCCATAATGCAGGTAATACTTTTATTTTTAATTCTCTGGGAGTTTCATTCCAAACATTATCGCTGTTTGCGGCTTTTACTTTAAAAACATAATCCCCTGAATCTAGGTTTGAAAAAGTTACAAACCGTCTATTATAATCTGTTTCAACCCATTCATCATGAAATCCTTCCAGCATATATTTATACTTATTTTGCTTAGGTGAGGCAAAATGCATGGCTGAGAATTCTAATGAAAACGAATTATGTCCAAATTTTAATTCTATTTCATCAGTTTCTGAAATGTTCTTTTTTAAAATAACTTTCCCAAAGTTTTCTTCATTTATGCCAACTTCCTTATTGAATATTTTAAATCCGACTAATTCAATTTTAGGCGGGTTCTCGTTTTTCTTAAATTTATCTGGATTAAATACATTAAATCCATTAATCCCTCCAAAATACATAACACCGTTTTGCCCTTTGGAAAAAGCGTTTTTTCTGAAATTCATTGCTTGAAGACCATCRCTCAAAYCCAAATTTGAAAACTTGTTATTTTCAATATCATATTTCGAAATCCCGTTATTGGTACTTATCCATAAATTTTGATCTGCGTCTTCTAAAATTCCATAAATTTCATTACTAGGCAACCCTTGTTCCTTTTTATATTTAATTACTTTAGGAACTTTTTTATGAACTTCATTTGCTGGTATTTTATTGAGACCACCACCAAAAGTTGCGACCCAAATATTCTTAAACTTATCTTCGTGAATCGCAAATATGTAATTATTATTTAATCCTAAGGGATTATTTTCTTTTCCTTTTATTCTAGTATATTGTATAGGGTTATTATTATCATCTCTGACTATTTTCACAAGACCGTGACCATTTAACCCCACCCATAAAATCCCTGCAGAATCTTCATTGATAGAAAAAACATAGTTGCTTGTAAGACTGTTTCTATTTCCCTTTAAGCGTTTATATTGTGTTATTTGTGGAAGTTTACCGAATTCTTTATTCGGAGTTACTCTCAGTAGTCCTCCATTTGCATCGCCTCCCATCCAAATATCACCTTGTTTATCTTTATACAASAASGTAATYTTATTTGTTTTTAAWGCMTTTTTGGTGTTCTCTTTGGTGAAATTAGCCACTTTCAATGAATTATCATCCCGTAACTTCACTTGGAAAATTCCATTCCCCATAGATCCCATCCATAAATTCCCTTGATTATCTTCACAAATAGAATGAATATTATCACTCCCTAAATCTTCTTTATGAAAGCGTACAAACCCTTTTTCTTTTGAATCATTTAAAAGAACATTAAGCCCCTTACCAAAAGTACTCACCCAAATATTTTTTTTTGAATCTTCAAAAATTGCATTCACCACATTCGCACTTAAACTCCTAGGGTCAATTGCGTTATTTTTGTAATGATCAATTTTCTTCTTTCTTAAATCAAGTTTACTCAAGCCTCCTCTAATGGTACCTACCCACAATACTTCGGCATCATCCTTTAATACACAAGAAATATCATTGCTTTTTAGGCTATAACTGTTTTTTACATCCTGCTTATGTATTGTAAGTTTGTTATTAGAAGAATTTAACTCAATTAAGCCAGAAAACTGAGTTCCTATCCATATGGTGGCATTATTACCTTTGTACAATGCTTTAATCTTTTGGTCTGACAATTTATTATCCAATGCTGCTAAAACATTTTCACTCACTTCAAAATTATCTATTGCAGTAGTTACAATTTTATGAAGTCCATGATGTGTTCCTACCCAAATATTGTAATTATTGTCTACAATTAATGTTGATATATAGGCTTTCTCAAAAACAACATGATTTATTTTACTAATTTCAACACTGTTATCATCCTTAAATTTCAACCTATTCAAACCAAGTCTTGTACCAATCAATAATTCCTTCTTATCTTGAACTATTTGTGTAATAAAGTTATTACTTAAGCCTACTCCATTACTATCGGCCTGATAAACTTTCACTTTAAACCCTTTCTCAGTACTATCAAACCTGTACAACCCTTCTGTAGTTCCAAACCAAAGTGTTTTAGAAGCGTCTTCAAATATCGTATTGATATTATTTTTAAAAGTAAATTTAGAGCTAGTTTCCGAATTAAATAACTCTCTCACAAAAGAGTCAGATCCTCTACTATAATGACAAAGACCGTCTGAAGTACCTATCCAAACTACGTGATTACTATCTTCAAAAATTGAAGAGACCCTATTCCCAATTAGGGAACGCTTATTCCCTAATTCATTATTGTATATTTTAAACTCATAACCATTGTATTTATACAAACCATTACTWGTTCCAATCCACARATAGCCTCTAGAATCTTGAAAAGTAACTCTTATGGAATTATGCATTAAACCATCACTGGTAGAAATATGCTCAAACTTAGCCTGATTAGGTTGGGCTATATTTTGTWKTKYAWAAKTNNYSCCRAAACNNAACWTNAKYATMWMWAMYRRCANGYATCMANNCSRYMKKWTYWRTRKMWGMANWTTCACTTTTTAAACTTAAATACCTCATTTTATACCCTTTACATTTTATCTTATTCGTCTAAACATTTCTTATTCTTATAAATATACTAATTTTTAACAGAGAGAATTGTAAAACTATTATTTAGTATTTGCATAGATAAGTGTTTATAGACAATTCCTTAGTCTACTTTTTTCAATTTTATTTGAGCTACATCTATATTTAGCCCTTTGTATTTTCTGTCTTTTTTATGAAATTCTTTAATAGTGGCAACAAAAACATATTCTTTTCCAGATCTTAAATTAAAGGTTTGTATTCCTTTTTTCAAAGAAATAGTACCTATAGTAACCGTATTCCATTTCCCTTTAATTTTAGATCCTTGCTTCCCTTGTTTAATTTCTTCATTCCCATCAATACTTTCAAGCTTTTCTGATTTCATCTTAGCATTGCCTTTCAATGAAAAATTTAGAATTTTATCTGCAACCTCAATTTTAAAATCTTTTTCAGCATACTTCATTTTATAAATCATTTCAACTTCATACCTACCTTCTTCTACAACCTCCAACTCCCAAGTTCTAGCATCATCCTTTAATATTGATCTATAACTCATCATTCCATACTTCCCTTGTTTTATAGCAGCTGAATCATTTAAGATAAAGTTATTGTTTACTGCTTTTATCACTGGATTTTCAATTTCCAACTCCCCTTCATATTCAACTACTACAATTGATAAATTTTCATCTATAGCATCTTTAGAAATAGCAATCACCTTCTCATTTCCATCTACACTAATTTTTAAGGGAGTCTTTGTGGTATCCTTTAAATAATAAGCTTTCACTATATTGTTTTTTAGTCCAGGTATCTGAAGTTCTCCGTTTTCAGGCCAATCAAAAACATGTAAAAACAAGTTGTTTTCTTCTTCTTTTACGGAACTATATCCCCAGTTCAATTTTTTAAACGGATTTACCTGTGTATCATGAATAGCCTCTTTGTTCACAGCAACCCATGCGCCAACACCTTCCAATACTTCTTTTTCGTAGTTTACTATACTTCCGTCAGATTTTGGTCCGATATTCAACAAATAATTCCCTCCCATACAAACAATCTTAGACAGATTTCTAATTTGTTTTTTAATCTGTATTGGCAGTGGATCTCCTTTTACCCAAGATTTATATCCCCAAGTATGGTAGAAAGTACCGGGCGTTTCCCACGCTAGATCCGTGATAGGTGTTTCTGGTAAATGATTATCAGGCATGGTAATAAAATCTCCCTGATTGTTCATTACACGTCCATTTACCAAACAACCTGGTTGCAAGGTTCTAATTGTTTCCGCAAACCGTTTACTTTGGTCTGCTGTTGGTTCTCCCATATCAAAAAACAGCTCCACTATTTCACCATAGTTCGACAGTAATTCTTTAAGTTGGGCCACTTGATAGTCTTCATTTTCTTTAGAAACTTTTCCGAAAACAGATATTTTTCCATCCGTAGGGTTTCTTTCTTGTGTATCGCCATTAAAATGCCAATCGGGTGTAGAATAATACAGTCCTAATTTCATATCGAATTTTTTACAGGCTTCAGCCAACTCCTTTAAAATATCCTTTTTATAAGGGGTGAAATCTACGATGTCAAAATCCGTTACTTTTGAATCGAACATGGCAAATCCATCGTGATGTTTGGCCGTTAATATGATGTATTTCATTCCTGTATTTTTAGCCAATTTCACTATTTCTTCCGCATCAAAATTTACAGGATTGAATTGACGTGCAATATCTTCATAAGCTGCTACAGATATATCTGCATGTCGCATTATTTGCTCCCCTAATTTTTCAATCTCCTTCCCTTCCCAAACACCTGCAGGTATGGAATATACGCCCCAATGAATAAACATTCCAAATTTCATGTTTTTCCAATTCTTTAAGCCTTCTAAGCGCTGATTCTCAATTTCATTTTCAACCAACTCTTTGCCGTCATTGTCATTGTTTTTAGTTTGACAGGATAAAGCACCTAGTAAAACAACTAGTAACAGTAAAATATTAACCTTTTTTTTGTTCATCACTTATTGTATTATTTCTTTATTTTTAAATCATTCTTAGATGTCTTGAATCCRATTTTATAAAGCACTAATTACTCTCAAAAAAGCAACTAAAACTAAATTATTTTTCGATATAATTTTATTGAAAATTCAATGTACTAAACTAAATTTTACAACTAACAAGTAGTAACACAAATAGTACACTTACTAACATAAAAGTATCAAAAAACGAAGTGCAACACAGAAAAAGTCTCACTCAATACACGCATACGACTCAAAAACAAAGGAATACAGCTCGACTAAACGAACAAGGAATACACAGAAAAAACCATGAACATTTTGACACAAACATCTACTAATTAAAACCACAGAAGGGAATAAACGTCACTATTGTGTTATTCTTTGAAATAAATGAAGAACCCTATTTGTCAAGTATTTTATATTTTTACAACTCAAACAAAAACAACAATCATGRAGAGAATAGTATTTCTCAGTATTATTTTTATTACTTCCATAATTGCCCAAGTTGCAGCGAAAGACTTTTACGTTTCACCTAGAGGTAATGACAGTAATAACGGTAGTATAAATGCCCCTTTTTCAACTATTGAAAAGGCAAAACTAACGGTTCGGGAATTGATAAAAAATGGCCTTAGCGAAGATGTACATGTATATCTTTTAGAAGGAACCCATGTTATTAATGAAACAGTAGTTTTTGGCTTGGACGATTCCCCTTCAAAATATACGGTTACTTATGAAGCTTTTGATTCTCAAAAAGTAATTATTTCATCTGGACAATCTGTAAAAGGATGGAAAAAAGCAAGGGCTATTGAAGGAATGCCTGCAAACGCTCTAGGAAATGTATGGGTGGCAGATATGCCAGCAAATTTGACAACTTTTAGAACTTTATATGATGCTGATATTCGATTAACAAGAGCAARAAGCGAAAAATTTCAAATGCCTCCAAATAAGAAAATTCGCAGAGCAGATAGTCAAAATACGTATTATAATAAAGATCGAATTCATTTAAGAATGTTTCCTTTTACCAATCAAATTAAAGATTGGGACAATTTATCCGATGTAGAAGTGTTTTTTAATCCCGTTCCTTGGAACTTGAATTTTATTCAATTGGAATCTGTTGATATGGAAAACAAGATTGCTTATATGGCTTTTGAAGCCAATGCTTTACCATTCTCAAGTAAAAAGCACCGTTTTGGATGGGTTGAAAATATCATAGATTATTTAGATGAACCTGGAGAATGGTGTGTGAACACAAAGACAAGAAAAATATATTACTGGCCAAAAAACGGAACACCTTCTGAAAATATAGTGGCACCCAAATTAATGGAATACTTTAAAGTTGAAGGTAAAATTCAATATGATTTACCGAATGATATCCCTGCAGGAAATATCAATTTTAAAGGACTCACTTTTAGTCATGGCGACAGAACTGTCTGGTACAAAAACAGAAAAGGATGGGGCATTCAACATGATTGGGATACCTTTGATTATGGCAATGCCATGCTGCGTTTTAGAGGCGCTGAGAACTGTGAAGTTACGGAATGCCATTTTACCAATAGTGGTGGATCAGCCATTCGTTTGGACCTACATGCTCAAAACATCACCATCAAAGACAACTTGATTAACAATGTTGGTCATATGGGGATTTTGTTGGCGGGATATGGCCCTGGGACTAAAGATGTGAATAAAAACAATACCATTAAAAACAATATTATTTTTGAATGTGGTCAGATTGTTTGGCATGGACATGCCATTTTTGCTTGGCAAAGTGGTGGCAATGAAATTTCTCACAACTATATTCATGATGTACCAAGAAAAGCCATTGGATTA
>JAESUW010000111.1 GCA_016760525.1 Labilibaculum sp. | reverse complement strand
TCCTGATCATTTTATTCCTTTACGGATTGTTGAAGAGCTAGGTAATCCTATATTAACAACTTCAATTCATGACCCGGACGAAGTGATTGAATACACAACCGATCCTGAATTAATACATGAAAAATACCACAAACAAGTTGATCTCATTATTGATGGAAGTTATGGAAACAATACTGCATCAACAATAGTAGACTGTACTACAGATTCATTTAAAATTATTCGACCAGGAATTGGTGAATTGATTCTATAAGGAATAAAAGCAATGCCATCAATTTACATATTGATGGCATTGCTTTTATGTAAATATTTTTATGCGACAATTCCTGCTGACCGTAATAAACTAACACGAAGAGTTATATGACCTCCTGGCTTATTACCTGTAAATTCAGGTTTAAACCCAGCCTCTTCGAGTTCTGATTTTACCAAGCTAATTAAGTCCGAATCTGCATTATTAAAATGATGCGTTACAACAACACAACCTTTATTGAATTTATGTTCAATTTCCTCAAGAATTTTACTCGTTTCGTTTTTGTATCTGTCTAATTCTTGCTCAATAAGATAGTTGTACTCCGCTATATTTTTCATGCAAACTTATTATCGGTTTCAAAATGAAATTAAACTATATATAGTTATTAAAATCTTCCATGACTATTTACGCCAAATAACTCAAAATGTTTTTATTCCAAAAAAAATTAACCATTTAAACACACCATTAATAAAATAATGTACTCAAAATGACCACAATAAGAACAACTTAAAAAAATATTTTTTCTGATATAAAAAGGAATAACAAGTAAAAACAAAAAGTTCGCTAAGAATCATTAAAAACCTGTTTAAATAATTCTGCCTGCTAATGCTTCCAGAATGCAGGTGAAAACAAGACCAACACGGTAAACAATTCCAAGCGCCCGAGTAACATTAAAAATGATAAAAACCATTTAGCCAGAGCTGGTAAATGAAAGAAATTTTCCATTGGCCCCACCTCTCCAAAACCAGGACCAATATTCCCGAGTGTTGTAGCAACAGAGCTAAATGCAGAATAAATATCTGGAGTCCACAATGACATTAATATTGAAGACATCATGAAAATAATAATGTAGAAAACAAAGAATGCCAGAATGTTTGTAACTGTCTTTTGATCGACAACATGCCGGTTATATCGAATTGGAATTACTGCGTTTGGATGTACCAAGCGTTTTAATTCGTAAAAACTATTTTTGAACAGAAGTAAGATTCTAACTACTTTTACTCCACCTCCTGTTGATCCGGCAGAGCCACCAACAAAAAACAAAACAAACACAAGCATACCCAAAAACGGTGTCCAAAGAAGATAATCAGCAGTTACATAGCCGGTTGTAGTCATAATTGAAACTACCGTAAACAAGCTATCCCGAAAAGCTTGTTCGAATGCAAAATCATTTCCGAAAATCAATACAATTGTTACAATAGCAGTAAATAATAAAACGATCATTATGTAAAAGCGAAACTCTTCATCCTTAAATACTTTTGACGCTTTACCTGTCACCATCGCATAAGCAAGGGTAAAATTGGTTCCAGCAACAAACATGAAAAAGATAATAACATATTGCAAATAAGGCGATGTAAAGAATCCTGCACTGGCTTGCTTGGTAGAATAACCACCTGTTGCCATAGTGGTTAACGAATGATTGATTGCATCGAAAAAATTCATTCCCCCTGCAAAAAGCAGAATCGTTTCAGCGAAGGTAAACAGAATGTATAATCCCCATAAATTACGAGCTGTTTCTTTAATTCTTGGAGTTAATTTATCGGGCGCAGGACCAGGAACTTCTGCTATAAACAACTCTCGTCCTCCAATACCAAGAGTCGGAAGTATTGCAAGAAACATCACAATAATTCCCATTCCACCCATCCATTGGGTTAATGATCGCCAAAAAAGAATTCCATGAGGTAATTCCTCAATGTTATTAAGTATGGAAGAACCAGTAGTCGTAAAACCAGACATGGTTTCAAAAAAGGCATCAGTTACTGTTGGAATAGAACCGCTAAAAAGGTATGGCAGGCAACCGAATATGGAAAAAATAACCCAAACCAAACTTACAATAATATAGCCTTCCCGTTTTCCTAAATCTTTTTCACCTCCTCTTGAAAGCATGTAACTTAAGCCTCCAACAGAAAAAGTAATAAGAATTGATTTCACAAAGGCCACACTATCAGATTCTTGATAAAACAGCGAAACCAAGAGTGATAAAAACAAGAAGAAACTTTCTCCAATAAGGAGTTTACCAAGAATATTGAGAATTATTTTGTGCTTTACCACTTTTATAAGCTTGAGATTTGAACCAAAGATATCATTCTATGGATTTTTAAAAAATAAAGTCTATTGGTTCTTCCAAAAAGACGGAACAAAAATAATTAAAAAGATGAATAACTCAAATGAGCATTCGAACCAGCTTATTTTCAATTTTCTTAATAAAGAAAATATTTTTAAAATTCGTTCAATAAAGGATAATTAAAGAAAAGGGTGTCCGAAAAGTTCTATTTTATTGTCATTCTGATCCCGATAGCAATCGAGATCGCTAAACATGACGTTTTCAAGTAAAACTTTACTTTTCGGACACCCACTCTAAGTATTATTTGAAGAATTTTTCGACTTTCTTAATTGCAGAAGGCATAGTGAAGATTACAACTTTATCATCAGCCTGAATGTGAGTATCACCAGTCACAATCACACCTTCATCTCCACGTATAATTCCACCTATATTAGCATCTTCAGGAAAATCAAGATCCTTTAAAATGCCTTTCGTAATTTTCGAATCTGCTTTAGCCACCATTTCCACAACCTCAGCTTCAGAAACGGTCAACCATTTACAATGCTGAACATCAGCATCCATAGTAAAACGATAAATATAACTAGCCGCTAATAATTTTTTATTAATCATGGTTCCAACGCCAATATTATCAGCTAAATCGATATAATCGATATTTTCCACCTCAGCAATAGTTCTTTTCACTCCCATTTTTTTCGCTAATAAACAAGCTAAAATATTGGTTTCAGAATTACCTGTAACAGCAACAAAAGCATCCATTTTGTGAATTCCTTCTTCTTTTAGCAATTCTTTATCCCTCCCGTCGCCGTTAATCACCAATGTATCTTGTAGTAAATCAGCAAGTTTTAAGCTTTTATCCTTATCGATTTCAATTAATTTCAGATTTATTTTCTTGCCTAGTTCCAAGGCTGTTTTCTGTCCAATTCGACTCCCGCCCAAAATCATTGCATTTTTTATTTCGTACTGCTCTTTTCCTGCAAGATTCATCACTTGCTCCATTGCATCAGGCTTGCTTACAATAAAAACCAGATCACCTCTGGAAAATCGATTATGTCCTCTTGGAATAATCGTTATATCTCCGCGTTTTATGGCAACAGCTCTGAAATCAAAATTAGTTGTCATTTCAGAAACTTCAGCCATAGTTTTATCCATTAATAATGACTTGCTGCTTATTTTTATTCCATACAAAAGAAGTTTACCTCCAGAAAACTCATACAACTGGCGAGTTCCCGTTCGGGACAAATAACTAATTACTTCTTTTGACGCCAATCTTTCAGGGTAAATCAACTCATCGACACCTAAACTTTTAAGATATTCTTTGTTCTCAGGAATCAAATATTCTTGATTATCAATACGAGCAATTGTTCTTTTAGCTCCTAACTTTTTAGCTAGAATTGCAGAGGTAATGTTTGTCTCCTCAGATTGCGTTACAGCAATAAAAAGATCAGCCTTTTTAACACGGGCTTCTCTAAGATCGTTCGGTGATGAACTAGATCCTGCAATGGTTAACAAATCCATATGGGAATCAACCTCCTTCAACTTCTCCTCATTTCTGTCGAGTAAAATAATATCGTGATCCTCATTACTCAGCATTTTTGCCAAGTGAATTCCTACTGCCCCTGCACCCGCAATTACAATCTTCATAACTTTGTTCCGTTAACTAATAAATGGAATTTGAAGCGACAAATTAACACATTATCGAGCAAAAAATAATGCAATTTATTAAAAATAAATAATTAGCCTAACTGTCAAAATTACCAAAAGACTTTTAAAAATCAAAAAGAGAATACAAAAGCTTTTCTTTCGATGATGAAAGCTAATTTACAGTTGACAAAACACAAATATAAGCTCCACTATCCTGAACATCAAAAAGATTCACGCCATCTTTATTTTCCTCTGGAAGATATTTTTTGCGATCCCTTCGATAAATGGAAGCATCAATAATCATTTTACAATTTGGAAATTCTTTTATTATCATTTTCTTAGATTGTAAGCCTCCTGATCGAAAAATAATATAGTCTGGTTGAATCATTTTCAATATTTCCTCCAAACCATCATTGCTTTTACCAATTATTGCCACAACTGCTCCTCCAATAGCTCTAATATCCATATCTTTCAGTGTATCACAACTTATTATATCAATATTTTCATTTCGAACAAATGGCTGAATTATTCTATCCTTTTTATCTAATGAAATTCTATCATCAAGTAAAAACAATCCTTTTCCTCCTCCTGTGAAACCAATAATACTATGGCCATTAGAGTTACACACCAGCATTTCCTTTTTAGGGGTTTGAAAAATTTGAATTGTATTTGGAATTTGAAAACCGATAAGAATTACAACTACGACCAGAACAGCTTTTTTCCGCTTGAACGAAATAAGTGTAATTAATGAGAATAGAAGTAAATATGTGAGTGTTAATTGATATTGAGTTAAAGATAATTCTCTTAAAACCGAACCTGGCAAGCTTTGAATTTTCACAATTAAAAAATTCATTCCTTCAACAATATTACGCAGCAACCACCCTAAACTTTCAGAAAGAATAGTAATTGGAGACAGAATAAGTAATAATGCAGAAAGATAAATCAATATACCAGCCATTACAATAACGACATATCCGGAAAGTAAAAAATAGGATGGAAATTGATGGAAATAATAAATAGCCAATGGAAATGTTCCTATTTGTGCAGCTAAGGAAACTGTGGTAAGCTGCCATAATTTTTTCAAAATCAGATTTTCGATATAAATTAGTTTATCGAACTGAGGCTGAAAAAACACAATACTTACAACTGCCAGATATGAAAATTGAAAACCTACTGTAAAAAGTAAAAATGGATCAATTAATAACAGAAAGAATGCTGAGATAGCCAAGGAATTATAGATACTCCCATCTCTTTTAAGCATTTTCCCAATTACAATAAAACTAAACATGGTTGCTGATCTCATAACCGATGGGGACATTCCTGTAAGTAAGGCATACATCCATAGTGTAATTAAAAGAAGAAAACCTCTTAGCCAACAGCCATATTTGAAACGAGCCAGAAATCGAAGCAAATAATTCATGATCATATAAATAATACCAACATGCAAGCCTGAAACAGCCAGAACATGCATTGCGCCAGCATCAGCCCAAGCCTTCTTTATTTCCGGATCTATTCCGGTTTTGTATCCAAGTGTTAAAGCAGCCAGAATATCAAAACTTTCATTTTGTATGCCATTTTTTCGATAAATAGATAACAGATGATCTCTCCAATTGGAAGCCAATACTTTAATTGAAAAATTCGAATTCATTTCAACATGCTGCCATGATAAAGAATCAGCATAAGAAGAATATAAAATGTGTTGAGTTTTTAGATACGAAGCATAATCAAATTCATATGGATTACCAGAGTTTTTCACTCTTTGCAATTCCGTCTTTACAATTAATATATCACCAACGCCTAACTTTTTAGCCTTCCTGTTCTTCTGAAGATAGATCATCGTTTTACCCGAAACATTTTGCCACTTATCAGATTTTTTTACATTCAGAACATCAAATACAAAAGCAATACTATTTGCCTTTTCGATGGGTGTATTCAACAGCCTGCCTTTTAAAATAATTTTAGATTTAGAAATAGGAAGATACATTTGGGACTGAATATCGTTGTATCGAATATTTCCAAGCCCAAAACTCATGGCAAACACGAAAATACCAAATAAGGTACGAAGAGAATATGATTTACGGAACTTTATAAATACAGTAAAAACAATAACTCCCAGCAATCCAACAAAAACCAGAAACCAACTTAATATTTGTGGTATACCAACCACTTGTGCCAAAGTAATTCCAATTACCAAGGGAAATAAAAATCGCAGAAACGGATTTTGACGGATGAATTCTCGAAATGTCATTAATGATACAGTATCACTATGGAACTACTACATACTTATAAGATAGGAGACAGGCTAATACTAACTGGTATTTGCTTATCGATAAATCGGTTACTACAGCCTTGGGTAAATTATGTGTTTTAAAACAGCCATATCAGCAAGACAGCAAACAAACACATCATTAAGTCAGTATTGAATATTTGATAAGGACATTCTTTAATATTTCCATAATTCATACTTTTCCCATAATTCCTTTGCGTCTTTAAGTCCATTCTCATAAGATTTTCTAGTCCAATAAGCAGCTTTCTTGTAATCTTTTAAAGTTCCTATTCCATTATAATACATTACAGCCAAATTGTATTGTGCATCAAATTGACCTTGTTCTGCACTTTTCTTATACCAATAGAAAGCCTGATTATAATCTTTTAAAGTTCCTTTTCCATTATGATACATTAGAGCTAAATTGTATTGTGCAAAAGCTTGACCTTGTTCTGCACTCTTTTTATGCCAATAAAAAGCCTGTTTATCATCCTTTAAAATTCCTATTCCATTATAATACATTAGAGCCAAATTGTTTTGTGCGTCAACTTGACCTTGTTCTGCACTTTTCTTATACCAATAGAAAGCTTGTTTATCATCCTTTAAAGTTCCATCTCCATTATAATACATTACAGCCAAATTACTTTGTGCAACAGCGTGTCCTTGTTCTGCACTTTTCTTATACCAATAAAAAGCTTGTTTATCATTTTTTAAAGTTCCTTCTCCATTATAATGCATTACAGCCAAACGGAATTGTGCAACAGCGTGTCCTTGTTCTGCACTCTTTTTAAACCAATAGAAAGCCTGTTTATCATCCTTTAAAGTTCCTTCTCCATTACCATACACAGCACCCAAATTGCTTTGTGCAACAGCATGTCCTTGTTCTGCACTCTTTTTATACCAATAGAAAGCCTGATTATAATCTTTTAAAGTTCCTATTCCATCATAATACATTAGAGCCAAATTGTTTTGTGCGTCAACTTGACCTTGTTCTGCACTCTTCTTATACCAATAGAAAGCTTGATTATCATCCTTTAAAGTTCCATCACCATTATAATACATATAAGCCAAATTGTTTTG
>JAESUW010000004.1 GCA_016760525.1 Labilibaculum sp. | reverse complement strand
TCAATAAATATGTACTTAATATGGGAAATATTCATCATAAAAATATGCGGATATGAAAAACGAACAAAGTTGGCTTTCTCCGTTTTTCAGTAAACCCTACGTAGATGCATCTATTACAACCTTAATTGGAACATCAAGAAGTATTTTTATTGTTTTGGGAACATTACTTTTCATGAATATTTTCCCTACTAATTACCAGCTTTGGGGAGGTACATTAACTATTGCAGGAATCGTAATAATCACCATAGCGGATATTTCATCAAACAGAACTAATTAAGTGCTCGTCTAACCTCACACAACAACTCCTCTTTGCCTATGGGCATCGAAAAATAACCATTATAACCAGCTTTAATACATCTCTCCTCTTCCCCTTTTATTTCATATGCTGTCTGAGCAATTACTTTCGTATTTCTATTCTTCAATTCAACTAAACAATCTACAGAAGCTTCCCCATTAATTTTCATATCCAATATCACGAGATCCGGGTCAACAACATCCAACATACTCATCATTGAAATGCTGTTTTGTGCATGGGAAATTGTTACATTTTCTCCTTCAAATAATTTCTGCAAATAAAGAAATGAATTGTAATCATCTTCAGCAATCAGTATCCTTTTTTGATTTAGAGAAAGTTTAGGAGATACATCTTCCTGTTCATCAAACTCGATTGGTGTATTCTTTGAATATGGGAGCGTAAAATAAAAAGTACTTCCCTTTCCTTCTTCAGATTCGAACCTTATCTCTCCTCCCAAAAGCTTCACCAGCCCCTTCGAAATACTTAAACCTAATCCGGTACCATCAGTAAATTGTTCTTCATCTCCTTGTCTGAAACGCTCAAAAATAATATCTTGTTTGTTTTCAGGAATTCCACACCCCTCATCTTTCACATAAACTTCAACCACAGTTTGAGATAAATACTCCTTAAATTTATACCCAACCTCAACAGTTCCAAATTCAGAAAACTTTAATGCATTTTTAAGCAAATTATCTAAAATTTGATGAAAACGATTATAATCTGTAAATACAGAAAGTCCATTGTACTCTTCCGGCAAGTTTAAAATCAAATTAATATTCGGTTTAGCTTTTAACAGTGATCCTCTTCGTACTACTTCCAGACTACTCTCAAATAACTCATGTAAATTAATTTCAGATTTATTCACTCCAACCTGATCCAACTCCAACTTGGAGATATCAACAATGTCATCAATAATCTGTAGTAATCTATTTCCTGAATTTTGAATAATATTTATGTACTGAGATTTTTCGGTATCATCAAGTTCTAAATCAACGAGTAATTCTGAAAAACCCATAATTGCATTCATAGGAGTACGTATTTCATGACTCATATTAGCAAGAAAAATTGATTTCAATTTATCACTTTCCTCCGCCTTTTCTTTAGCTTTCAAAAGTTCTTTTTCAGCCATCTTTATATCCGTAATATCTCTGGACACACCCAAAACTCCCAGTAAAACTCCATTAGTATCATGCATTGGAGTTTTGATCGTCTCGGTAAGTATTCGATTCCCATTGGTGGCAGAACTAGCCCAATTGGTAAAACGAACACTCTTTGTGCTTTTTAAAACTTCCAAATCTTTCTCCCAATAAAAATCGGCAATTTCTTTAGGATAAAAATCATAATCAGATTTCCCAAGAAGTGCATTTTCCCCTAATCCATTAAATTGTTCAAAATTCCGATTACAAGACAAATAAACTCCCTTAAGATCTTTGAGCCAGATCATCTCGGGTACTGTTTCTATCAATATTTTTAAGTGTGACCGTTCATTTTCCACTTGTGCCATAGCCTTCTTTCGCAAAGAAATATCACGAACCATAGCCCAAAACCCATCAGGTTCACCATTTTCATCTTTTAATAAATAAACACGTAGTTCCACAGGAATTATACTTCCATCTTTTCGAATACATTCTTTTTCATATACATCAGAACTCCCATAAACGAGCACTTGTTCCGTTATTATCTTATTCTCTGACTCAATCCATTTTTCAGGTGTTAAATTATTACAATTCATGCACAAAAGTTCATCTTTAGTATAACCCAGCATTTCTTTATATGCAGAATTAAACTCAGTAATGTTCGAATCCATATCCAAAACAACAAAAGCATCATTCATACTTTCATATAACCGGTAATATTTCTCTTCACTTGAGGATAAAGCAACTCTGTTTTTCCAATTTTGTAATTGCCGGTTCATGAACAAACCTAAAAGCATGCTGCCCAATGGATATATTGTTAGGAAAGGAATACTAATATGAGTAAGAATTGGAACAATTTTTTCATCAGGCAAAAAGATTGAACAACATAACATTGCCAAATGAACTACAAATCCTAAAGAGAGGAATTCAATCCAAGTTGATTTCTTCCATTTTTCAGGCCAGTATCTCTTCCAAAAAATTCCAATTCCTCCAGAACTAATTATCACAGCAATTCCCATCATAACACCTTCACCTCCTAATAGTAAACGGTAAATTCCGGTAACAAGAATAGCAACAATAGTAGGAATTGCTCCAAAAAAGAATCCAGAAATAGAAAGGACTACAGAGCGCGTGTCAAAAACAAAACCGGGCGCCATTTCCCAAGAGGAAAGCATAAGAACAACACCTATGCATCCAACAATAAGGCCACTAAAAAACTGATTACGAAATGAAAATGACTCATTCTTTTTAACCCATAAAAACTCATATAACATGCTAAATGAAAGAAGAATTGCTGTATTTTGAATCAAACTAAGGAGTAGAGAATTATTCATAGAATATTATAGAGATATTGTCAACATTTTGAGGCCTGCATTTCACATTCCTGTTTTTTTATTTTATCCTTCGGATAAACTATTCTTTTTATACTTATGATCCTTAATAAAGTTGTATTTTTTACAACTATTTTTTTTCTGCTAATAGCGGTAAACAAAAGGCTTTAACAAAAAAAGGAGCAGAAATATTCTGCTCCAAGTAATTTTAAAAAACATATTTACACTAAACCATTTCCTTATCCAGATGATGCTTTTTTATAAATTTATTTATTACCTGTGCCAATTTTGGAAACCCAATTTCTTCCAAATCATAATAGACACGTGTTGTAGGTTTCTTAATATTAATAATTCGATTCAAATCTATAGGAGTACCAATAATAACTGAATCGCAATCACTACTATTAATTGTTGCTTCTAAATCTTTAAGTTGTTGATCAGAATAACCCATCGCTGGTAAAATATTACCAATATTCGGATAAATTTCATAGGTCTCTTTTAACTTACCAACAAGATAGGGGCGAGCATCAATCTCTTCGGCTACACCAAATTTACGTGCGGCAATGGTACCTGCACCAATCTTCATTTCACCATGTGTTAAAGTTGGTCCATCTTCTACTATTAATACGCGTTTGCCACAAATCAACTCAGGATGATCGACTGTTACTGGTGAAGCTCCGTCAATTACAATAGCATTTGGGTTTGCTAAAGCAATATTTTCCCGAACAGTTTGAATTCCTTCCGGAGCAGCTGAATCCATTTTATTAATTACAACCACATCAGCCAATCTGAGATTAACTTCCCCTGGATAGTAATTCAATTCAGCACCTGGACGATGAGGATCTGCAACAGTAATTGTTAAATCTGGTTTATAAAAAGAAAAATCATTATTGCCCCCATCCCACAAAATAACATCACAACCATCAGGATCTTCCTCTGCGGCACGAACAATAGCCTCATAATCAACTCCTGCATAAATAATATTACCCCTAGTAACATGTGGCTCATATTCTTCCATTTCCTCAACAGTACAATTGTGCTTTTTTAAATCCTCAACCGTTGCAAAACGCTGTACTTTTTGAGCAACTAAATCACCATATGGCATTGGATGGCGTATGGCAATAACCTTTAAACCTTTATCCATTAATTCTTCAATAACTTTTCTTGAAGTTTGGGATTTTCCACATCCTGTTCTTGTTGCAACTACAGCAATAGTAGGCTTATGGCTTTTAATCATTGTATCACCAGGTCCCAGCAATTTAAAGTTAGAACCGGCAGCATTAACAATTGCACTAACATTCATTACTTTCTGATACGGAACATCCGAATAAGAAAAAACACAATCATCTACACAATGTTCTTTAATTAATTTAACCAGATCTGCTTCCGCGTAAATTGGAATTCCTGCCGGATATAAAGACCCAGCCAATTCGGCAGGATATTTTCGTCCATCAATATCAGGAATTTGAGCTGCAGTAAATGCAACTACATTGTACTCTAAATTGTCTCTAAAGTAAGTGTTGAAATTGTGAAAATCACGACCTGCAGCACCAATTATAATGACATTCTTTTTAGCCATAACTTCTTTTCTTTAGTTAAAATTAGTATTAGGTATGAACACTTAAAATTAAAACATTAAAGGAATTCCGCTAATTTTATTCACCATAAGTTATAGGTTTTTAGACTGTTGCTTAACACGGCCAAAAAAATTGACTTTGTCGTAAAACTGTCATAACTTATTTAGTTTTGTCGTAATCAGATGAACTTTTGCAATGGACATTAACCAACACGAACAGTTAAACCAGATAAAAAAAATCACTAAACCGAATTGGAATTGCTATTAATTCCTTAATTTCGATAAACCAGACTAGTGAAGTATGAATTTTTTAGCACATCAATACCTTTCAGGAGAATCAGAAAAAGTGAAGATTGGAAATTTTATTGGTGATTACGTTAAAGGTAAAAAATACCTGGATTATCATCCTGAAGTACAGAAAGGCATTCTGCTTCATCGAAATATCGACCACTTTACAGATCGGCATCCAATTGTTTTGCAAAGCTCAAACCGACTTAAAAAGGGATATAAAAGGTATTCTGGTGTTGTTATTGATGTGATCTATGATCATTTTTTAGCTAAAAAATGGGATGAATACCATACTCAAGCCATTTCTAAATTCGTAACTAAATCTCATGAAATATTAGTGAGAAACTATTTAATTCTTCCACATAAAGTAAAGTTTTTTCTTCCCTTTATAATTCAAAGCCGAAGGTTAGAAAGTTATTCTACCCTGGAAGGCTTACAATCAGCTCTGGAAATTATGTCGCGACGAACCAGTTTGCCTGATCAAACAGATTACGCAATACAAACACTTCAGGATCAATATGATGATTTTGAGGCTGAATTTGACTGCTTCATGAATGATCTCATAAGCTATGTTCGCAACAAACATCAAATTATCGTAGCAACTCCAAACGATTTGCATCTAAACGAAGGAAAACAAACAAAAGAATTGTAAAGGCCCACAAAGATGAGCCTCCATAACTAAAAAATGGTAAAGGTATTCCAATAACCGGAGCCAATCCAATTGTCATTCCTACATTTATGGCCAAGTGGAAAAACAAGATGCAGGCTACACCATATCCGTAAATTCTACTGAATGGAGAACGTTGCCTTTCGGCAAGAAATAACAGTCGGATTATTAATATCAAAAGAAAGAACAAAACCACAGTAGAGCCAATAAACCCCCACTCTTCGCCAACAGTACAAAAAATAAAATCGGTGCTTTGTTCAGGAACAAATTTAAATTTTGTTTGCGTTCCATTCAAAAATCCCTTTCCTGCAAATCCACCAGAACCAATTGCAATTTTAGATTGAGCTACATGATATCCAGCACCTCTATGAGGATTAGATTCAATTCCAAGCACTTCATTAATTCTCTGTCTTTGATGCAATTCTAACACATTTTCAAATAAGTAACTAACCGAAAAAGTGAAAAACAAGCTGCCAACAGCAAATATAATCACCCAAATCGCATTTTTCAATCGCTCCTTATAAATGCAATACAAGAATGGTAACATATTTAAAGCTATTGAGATTAATAATATCCAATAAACAGACACTTCCACTTGCAATAACCTAACAATACCCCAAACCAGATAAAACCCAATAAAAACAGATAATACACCAATTAATATTTGTTTAAACCGCATGCCGATAAGTTTCAGGAACACAAAAGAAAAACCCAATATTATAAGAAGTACATACAGCTTAACCAATAAAAGTGTAATTATAAATAATACGGCAGATAAAAACCCGACAAACAAAACAATACCCGATAATCCTTCTCGGTATAAAACCAATAAGAATACAGAATAAACCAAAGCCGATCCAGCATCTCGTTGAAGAATTATTAATACTGCCGGAGTAAACAAAATTAGTGATGAAATTACAAGCGACTTAAATTTGTGTATTTTAAAATTGTACTGACTAATGTACCGAGAGATAGCCAGACAGGTAGCAAATTTAGCAAACTCGGCGGGTTGTAATCGAATAGAACCAAGCTGAAACCACGATCGGGCACCATTAACTTCCCTACCAAATATCAGAACTGCAATAAGAAGGACAAGCATGATCAAATAGGTGGGATAAGCAAATGCAGAAAAGAATTTACCTTCGATAATTAGAATAATTGCAGCAAGAAAAAAAGCGGCTCCTATCCACATCAATTGTTTCCCGTATCTCTGGCTGATATCAAAAATACTTTGATGCTCCTCATTATATACAGCGGCATAAATATTTACCCATCCAAGAAAAACAAGCAGAACATATATGAATACTGTCCACCAATCCAGATTCTTTACTAAACTTACCCTTCTTGTCATTCCTGAATATCTTAATTAGTTAGCGCTATTTGTGCTTGTTGATTTTGTTTGATTAATCAAATCAGCCTCCAACATTCTCTTTTCCAACCATTTTTTATTTTCTGCAATCTCGCCATTTAAATATTTCTCGATCATTAAACCTGAAATTGGTGCTCCATACCGACTTCCCCACACACCATTTTCAACATATACGACAATAGCAATTTTAGGATTTTCTCTGGGAGCAAATGCAACAAAAACAGAATGATCTGCCTCTGCAGAATTCTGAACTGTACCTGTTTTTCCACATACCCGAATATCTTTTATCGCAGCTAATGTTCCTGTACTTCCTTCACCTCCGGTTATCACCATTTCCATTCCATCAATTATAGAGGCAAATTTTGCAGAATCGATACTCGTATTGTGTTTCTTTAAATACTTTTCATCTATTGCTTCACCATCACCAACAGATTTTACGATATGAGGAATATAATAATAGCCTCTGTTAGCGATTACTGCAACCATATTTGCCATTTGCATTGGCGTTATCTGTAGTTCACCTTGTCCTATCGCAACTGAAATCACATTTAAAGCCCTCCACTTCTTACGATATTTTTTCTGATAGTATTCATTTGTAGGAATTGAACCAGATTTTTCATTTTGTAAATCGATGCCAAGCTTACGACCAAAACCAAAAGACATAACATGATTTCGCCAGGCAATATATCCATCTTGAACGGAACCAAATTTAGGACTCTCCAATACATACCGAAATACATTCGCAAAGTAGGCATTACAGGATTGTTGTACAGCATGACGCAAATCTAAAGGAGAAGCATGTGCATGACATCTCATGGTAAAATTTCCAGCATGATAACCATTCTGACATTCAAATCTTGTAGAAGGACTAATTACATTTTCCTGAAGAGCAATTAAGCCATTTACCAACTTAAAAATAGATCCTGGAGGATAAAGGGCTAACATGGTGCGATCAAATAAAGGCTTTAACGAATCATTCTGAACCATCATTTGATAATTCTTACTCATCGCTCGTCCAACAAACATTTCAGGATCGTATCCAGGGCTGGATATTTTTGCAAGTATCTCACCTGTTTGAGGTTCAATCGCAACAATTCCTCCTTTTTTATTTTGCATTAACAACTCTCCATATTGTTGCAAATCAATATCTAAACTCGTTTTTAGATTCTTTCCCGATACGGCCTTTTTATCTGCCTTACCATCCTTATACGATCCTTTTATTCGATTATAAACATCAACCCAAAATATTTTTACCCCTTTCTTACCACGCAGATCTTTTTCGTAGGTTCGCTCTATTCCGCTTTTCCCAATATAATCTCCTTGTCGAAAATATGAATCGCTTTTTATTTCTTGGTTGGTTACTTCTCTTAAATATCCTAATGCGTGTGCTGCACTTTTCAGTGGATATTTTCGTAAGGTTCTGGTTTGAACAAAGAAACCCGGGAATTTATAGAGTTTCTCCTGCAAAACCGCATATCTTTCAGACGACAGCTGTTTTAAAAAAATAGATGCCTTTCGGTAAGAATAACGCTTTGCTTTTTTAATTCCTTTTACTAACTGAGGCTTTTCAATTCCTAATAAGTTACAGAAGTCTACTGTATCAAACGCAGACAACTGCCTAGGTATCAGCATCAAATCATAGGCTGCCTGATTGTAAACCAATAATTTCCCATTTCGGTCATATATTAATCCCCTTGCCGGATATTGAGTTACCTGGCGTTGAGAATTATTCTCAGCAGATTGTTTATAGGTATCATCAATTATCTGAAGATTAAATAAACGTATTATGAAAATAAAAACAACCAGAATGAATATTCCGCCAATAATATATTTTCGGTTTGAGAAATTATTCATTTTATTTTATTAATTGATCTTTTTTCTAAAAAGCAGATATTGAGATGTAATTAGTAAAGTTAAAGTAAAAAAGGTGCTAAAAATGATTCGGATAATGGTTTCACTTAAATTAGTAAACGAAAACACCTCTATAAAAAACAAAAAGCTATGATGCGCTACCACCAAAATCATGCAATACTTAAAAAACCAGCCAAAACCATAATGTTGAATACTTGGCGTGGTTCCCTGTTCGTAACCATCTCTAACTGATAAATAATTTAAAATATATGGTCGCATATATGCCATAAATACACTAGCAGACGCGTGCATTCCAAGTGTATTAGAAAAAACATCAACACTTAATCCTAGAAAAAAGGACAATACCAACAAAAGCCAATTAGGTGTCTCAAATGGAAGTAGCAAAATAAATAAAACATACATATAAGGGTTTAAAAAACCACTTAGTTGAATATTATTTAAAATGGCAACTTGAATAAATACAAGAACCACGAATCTCACAATATTTTTTACAATTTGATTCATTCTGATTCCCCCTTCTCTAGTTCTACTCGTTCAGTCTTCAGCAAATCACCAATAACTTTAACATACGATAAGCTTTTAAAATCATTGGTAAAAGCAATAATCACTTCATGAAAGTTACCTCCAGAGCTTGGCAAAACTTCTTGTATCGTACCCAATAATAAACCTGCCGGAAAAATAGATGAAAACCCGCTAGTGACAATCGTATCCCCGGGTTGAATTGGTACATGAACAGGAATTTCGGACAATCGAGCCGTTTTGTAATCTTTCCCGTCCCAAGTTAATGAACCAAAATAATCGTTTTTCTTAATTTTAGCAGAAATACTTATACGACTATTTAATAGGGAGATTGCTGTTGAGAAATTTTTTGATACACTTATTACGACACCAACAACTCCATTGGCAGTTACAACAGCCATTTCTGATTTAACACCATGTAAACTACCCTTATCCAGGGTAATGTAATTCAGATGCTTATTTACTGAATTATTAATAATTTTAGCGGTTCTGTATATGTATTGTTGCTGATATAAAGAATCATTATACAGAACAGATGAATCGACTGACATCTTATAAGAATCTGCCAAAATATTTTTTAAGCGGGTATTTTCTCTGTTTAATTGTTCGTTGATTTCTGCTAAAGCCAAATAATCGGTTGTAGATGAAACCTTCTTGTAAAGATTTCCGGCAACAGCATTGCTTGAATTCAGGAATATAGTCTTTTGATAGTTATTGTAGTTGACTAACAATAACATGCAAAAAATTTCGATTATAACAAATAAGATCGTAAAATGAAATCTTACGATAAAATGCAATAAATTCTTCATTCAAAAAATCAAATTCCTGTTAAACCAAAATAAGTTTCATTCCTGATTATCTCATCAGAAACGAAAACTTATCTACATTTTTTAATGCAATTCCAGTACCACGTGCAACTGCCCGTAAAGGATCCTCTGCAATATGGAATGGAATATTTAATTTATCTGTCAACCGCTTATCTAAACCACGAAGCAATGCTCCTCCACCAGCTAAATAAATACCTCTATTTACAATATCGGCATATAGCTCCGGAGGTGTTTGCTCCAATGCACTTAAAATTGCGATTTCAATTTTTGATATAGATTTTTCGAGACAGTGAGCAATTTCCTGATAAGACACAGGAATTTCGATAGGAAGCGCTGTCATCTGATTAGGTCCTTGAACACGGAAATCATTTGGTGGCTCTTCCAATTCTGATAAAGCAGATCCAACATGAATTTTTATTTCCTCAGCAGTACGCTCACCAATTTTAATATTGTGCTGATGACGCATATACTCCTGTATATCAGAAGTTAAATCATCACCCGCAATACGAATTGATTTATTGGTCACAATTCCACCCAAAGAAATAACGGCAATCTCAGTCGTGCCACCTCCTATATCTACTACCATATTTCCTTCAGGAGCTTCTACATCAATACCAATACCAATTGCCGCAGCCATTGGTTCGTAAATCATGTAAACATCACGTCCTCCTGCATGCTCAGAAGAGTCACGAACCGCTCTCATTTCTACTTCCGTACTTCCCGAAGGGATACAGATCACGATTCGCAATGATGGTGGAAACAAACGAGGCTTTTTGTTGATCATTTTGATCATCCCCCGAATCATTTGCTCTGCCGCATTAAAGTCGGCAATTACACCATCTCTAAGTGGACGAATCGTTTTCAGGTTGCCGTGAGTTTTACCCTGCATCTGACGAGCTTTTTCGCCAATCGCAACCATTTTTTCGGTGCGACGATCGATTGCTACAATTGAAGGTTCGTCAACAACAATTTTATCATTAAAGATAATAATTGTATTTGCCGTCCCTAAGTCAATCGCAATCTCCTGAGTTAAAAATGAAAAAAATCCCATATGGTAGCTATATATTTCTCTGTTATATTTTATAAACTGTTTAAAAAAATTTAAACAGTTTCTTAATGTTTAAAATGTCTCATTCCTGTGAACACCATAGCAATTCCAAATTTGTTAGCGGCTTCAATAGAATCCTTATCTCTTATTGAGCCTCCTGGCTGAATAATAGCGGTGATTCCTGCTGCATGAGCAGCTTCTACACAATCGGAGAATGGGAAAAATGCATCTGAAGCCAAAACGCTTCCTGCAATTCTATCTGCTCCCTGACGAATGGCATTCTCTAAAGCCCAAATACGACTAACTTGTCCTGGACCAACACCACTTGTAGTTTTATCTTTTGCTATGGCAATTCCATTTGATTTTGCATGCTTAACTGTTTTCCAAGCAAACATCAAATCTTCCATTTCCTGTTCTGATGGTTGTCTTTCAGTAACCACCTCTAATTTTTCACCAATTAATTCCTTRTCCAATTCCTGAATCAAGAAACCTCCTAAAACGGTTTTCCCTTTAAACGARGAATAATCCGATTTCAAAATMTCAGGCAATTCCAAYAATCTTAAGTTCTTCTTCTTAGTCARYACCTCTAARGCATCTTTRCTAAAAGAAGGAGCAACAATTACTTCCARAAAAATYCCACTCATAATTTCRGCTGTAGCCTTATCAATTTCTCTATTAGCTGCTACAATACCACCAAAAATTGAAACAGGATCAGCATCGTATGCCTTTTTAAAAGCTTCGGCAATTGTTTCAGCACTACCAATTCCGCAAGGATTAGCATGCTTAGTTGCTACAATTGTTGGTTCTTCGAATTCTTTCAAGGCCTCCAATGCTCCATCAGTATCACCAATATTGTTGTAAGATAGTTCTTTACCATGGATTTTCTTAGCTGCAGTTAAAGTTCCTTCAGTTTCTTGAATTTGACCATAAAAAGCCGCACTCTGATGAGGGTTCTCTCCGTAACGAAGATCTTGCTTTTTTTCGTAGGTAAGAGTTAATGTTTTTGGTGATGTAATTTTTAGTTTTTTATTAAAATATCCAGAAATTAACGCATCGTAATGCGCTGTATGCTCAAATACTTTAGCCGCTAAATATTCTTTTGTTTCTATACTGGTATCCTCGCCTGATTTCAATTCTTCAATTACTTTTGAATAATCTTCAGGATCAGTAATTACAGTAACAAATTTGTAATTTTTGGCGGCAGCTCTTAACATTGTTGGACCACCTATATCAATATTTTCAATTATTTCTTCGTGACCAGCCTCTGGATTTAATATTGTTTCCTTAAAAGGGTACAAATTACAAACAACGATATCGATTGGTTCAATCCCCAACTCATTCATTTGAGCAATGTGGGTTTCATTATCGCGAATTGCTAAAATTCCTCCTTCAACATTTGGATGCAAAGTTTTTACTCGTCCATCAAAACATTCTGGAAATTTAGTTAAATCAGAAATATCCATAACAGAAATTCCTTCTGCCTTAAATTTTGCTGAGGTTCCTCCTGTTGAAATGATTTCCCAACCCAAATTTGTTAATTCTTTGGCAAATTCAACAACATTTGTTTTATCAAATACACTTATAAGCGCTCTCTTCATGATTCTCTTTTTGTGGTAATTTTTATAAAATGGTTTGATTTAATTTCCTTAAACAAGTCACCACAGCGAACATTTCTGCAAGAGTTTCAATTTCAGTAACTTATAAGGATTTAAAAATCATCCTGCAAAGTTAAGAAAAACCTAAAAAAATCCACCGAATGAAAACAGTTTTTATTAAACTTTTTCGATGAACCATAATATCACAGATTATTTAATAAACAGAACAAATAACTTTCTATTTAAAATTCCTGTTCAAATACATGCATATCCTAAAACAAGTACTATATAAGTCCTAAAAAATAAGCTCCTATTGACAAGTAAATAAAAAGTCCGACCATATCATTTAAAGTCGTTACAAAAGGACCGGTAGCCAAGGCTGGATCAATTTTCATTTTATGCAAGGTTAATGGTATTAAGGTACCGAAAATAGAAGCAAAAATAATAACCGAGAACAATGCAACAGATACACTAATCGTTAAATCATAAGATCGACCGATAAATGAATTTACAAGAAAAACCAAACCCGAACAGATTACACCATTTACAAATGCACCCGTTAACTCGCGCATCAATCGACTAAATATGCTTTCAAAACCCAATGAGTTACTTGCTAAACCCTGCACAATAATCGCGGCCGACTGAACGCCAACATTACCTCCCATTGCGGTAATCAGTGGAATAAAAAAAGCAACAGCGGGATCAATACTCAAACTTCTTTCGTGTGTTGATATTACAAAAGCACTAACGAGTCCTCCGGCTAAACCAATCAACAACCACGGAAGACGTGCTCGTGTCTGAATCCAAATCGAGTCATTCGACTCAACATCTTCGGTAAGACCAGAAGCCATTTGGTAATCCTTTTCAGCCTCATCACGAATCACATCTACAACGTCATCAATAGTGATACGCCCCATTAATCGCCCAATACTATCAATAACAGGTATTGCAACAAGGTCATACTTCTCCATAATTCGAGCAACATCTTCATCTGGTTCATCGGTATGAACTGACATAACATCAGGCTGATATATATTACTGATTTTTGCAGAAGTAGGACTCAAAATCATTATTTTCAAGGAAATAGTTCCTCGTAAAATACCGTCGTCATCAATAACATATACGTAATAAATCTCATCGATATCTTCTGCCTGACGACTTAGTTCCCGTAAACAAGTCAGGACAGTCCAGTTCTCGTTTACCTTCACTAATTCTTTCGCCATCAATCCTCCGGCGGTATCGTCATCATAATGAAGTAAGTCTACAATATCGCCTGCTTGCTCTATGTCATCAATATGTGCAAGTATCTTCTCCTGCTGTTCATCCGACATACCACCGATTACATCGGCCGCATCATCAGAATCCATATTGTCAATAAATTGCTTTGCTATTACTTCAACAGGAAGAACTTTTAAAAAACGTTCTCTATCATCATCTTCCAATTCTGCTAAAACATCAGCAGCGGTATCTCCATCAAGAAGTAAATACAGAAATTTGGCTTCTTCAGTGTTAAGCTCATCATAAATTTCAGCAATATCAGCAGGATGCAGCTCCTTCATCAAGCCAATTGCCTCCGCCTCATTCTTCTCGTCAATAATTATTTTTAATTGATCGATATATTCACGGGTCAATTCAAATTGCATAACAATTTTTTTAGGTGTGATTTTATTCTATTAATTCCGTGTTCATCAATTCTTCAATTTTATTAGTAAGATACACAAACTGTTCAACTGATAATTGCTCTGGTCTTTGAGCCATTATTTCATCATCTAATTTATAATCCCCCAACACTGATTTTAAAGAATTCCGTAAGGTTTTCCGGCGTTGATTAAAGCCGGATTTGACGACTCGGAAAAATAGTTTTTCATCACAGGCCAAACTGTCGGTAGTATTTCTTACCATACGAATAACCGCAGATTTAACTCTTGGAGGTGGGTCGAATACTGTTTCACTAACGGTAAACAAATATTCTATATCATAAAAAGCCTGCATAAGCACACTTAATATGCCATATGTTTTATTTCCTGGAACAGCAGCCATTCTTTCAGCAACTTCTTTCTGAATCATACCCACAACCTCAGGAATCTGATCCCGATTATCAAGAACCTTAAAAAATATTTGAGAAGAAATATTATATGGAAAATTCCCAATTACTGCAAAAGGCTCCGAAAATAATTTTGACAAATCATATTTCAGAAAATCATGTCTGATTATTCGATCCGATAATTCAGGATATTTCTCATTTAAATAAGCTACAGACTCTCTATCAATTTCTATAACATGAGTTTCATACCCCTCCTCTTTCAGCAAATACTGTGTTAAAACGCCCATTCCCGGGCCAATCTCAAGTACTTTCGAAACACCTTCAGCCGTCATACTTGCCACAATTTTTTTGGCAATATTTAGATCTCTTAAAAAATGCTGTCCTAAATTCTTTTTCGCCCGAACGTATCCCATATTCTTCCAATTAATCCCTTTATATTAGCATCTCAAGTTAATAAAAATTAAAAATAGAAGCTTTTTCAAAGGAGATTTCA
Organism: Labilibaculum sp.; assembly: GCA_016760525.1. Taxonomy (GTDB): domain Bacteria; phylum Bacteroidota; class Bacteroidia; order Bacteroidales; family Marinifilaceae; genus Labilibaculum. Next base: position 37,963 of record JAESUW010000004.1, on the reverse strand, counting down.
AACATTTACTTATTTTTGTAGCTTAAATATTTACTGCTCGGCAAATTTAGGACTTAATACTTGAATCATTGCTTATCCTAGCCGAAAAATTTAACCTAAGTTTGTATTTGTACAAAACACAAACTCTAAAAACATTAAAATTGAAGAAAAATATCATCTATATTATTAAATTTTTAATCTTTTTTTCGATTAGTTCCTTTTTATTTTGGTACGTATATCGCGGACAGAATACAAGCGAACTCCTTTTCACTTTAAAAAATGAGGTTAACTACTACTGGATTCTTCTTTCCTTATTCTTCGGGCTTTTAAGCCATATTAGCAGAACCATTCGATGGAGTATGCTAATAGAATCTTTAGGAAAAAAACCAAGAACAATAAACACTTTCCTAGCAGTTATGGTTGGCTATTTTGCGAATCTGGCACTTCCAAGAATGGGTGAAATTTCAAGATGCGGGTTAATCAGTAAATATGAAAACATTTCTTTTTCGAAATTAGTTGGAACCGTGGTTCTGGAAAGAGTACTGGATATAATCATGCTTTTTATCTTTCTATTAATTGCGTTATCAACACAGTTTTCTGTGATATCACATTTCTTTTCAAATAATCCTGAGGTTAGCTCAAAACTATCCAACATATTTGCTTCAGCCAACACTTTATATGTTATCGGGACAATATCTTTGACAATCTGGATTCTTCGAAAAAAATTCAAAAACACGATCTTATTTAATAAAATAGACCAAACCTTATCCAATTTTATGGCCGGTTTTCGTGCCGTAAAAAAACTTGATAACAAATGGTATTTTGTTTTTCACACCGTCTTCATTTGGATCATGTACTACCTGATGACATATATCTGTTTTTTCAGTTTTGGATTCACATCTAATCTTCCCGCAATTGCCGGATTAACCGTTTTTGTAATGGGTAGTTTTGGAATGGTTGCTCCCGTGCAAGGAGGTATAGGCGCATGGCATTTCATGGTTATTGGAACTCTTTTAGTTTACCTACCTGAAGTTGCCAATATAGAAACGATGTCGAAAAGCTTTGCTCTTGTTGTACATGGCGCACAAACAGCTATGATTATTATTCTTGGTTCATTATCGGTAATAGCTTTACCAATAGCGAACAGAAAGCAATCCAAATTCATAAAGTCCGAAATTTAAGATGAGTATCGAAATTACAATAATTGAAGTTGGCGATCCTCATTCAGTAAGAGAATTTATTGAACTTCCGGTAAAACTTTACCAAAACAAAAAAAATTGGATTCGACCTTTGGACTCTGACATTAAGAAAGTTTTTGATCCGAACAAAAATAAAATGTTTACACACGGAGAGTGTACTCGTTGGATTCTTCAGGATCAAAATAAAAAAACCATTGGCAGAGTTGCTGCTTTTATTGATCACAAGACAAAAGATTTAAACGAGCAACCTACAGGAGGCCTTGGCTTTTTCGAATGCATCGATAATAAACATGCAGCCTTCATGCTTTTTGACACTTGCAAAAACTGGTTAAAAGAGAGGCAGATAGAAGCCATGGATGGGCCAATTAATTTTGGAGAAAGACATCAATGGTGGGGACTTCATGTTGATGGAGATCACAAGCCGGTTTATTGCATGCCTTACCACCTTGAATACTATCAGGCCTTTTTCGAATCCTACGGATTTCAAATTTATTTTAAACAATATACTTATCGTGCGAAATTCGAACTCGAAAGCTTAAGTGAAATCATAAAATGGAAAGCTACCAGACTTCTAAACAATAGCGATTACCAAGTAGTTCATTTCGATAAAAACAAGTCAGATAAACTGATAAAAGATTTTGCACACATCTACAATGAAGCTTGGGTAAAAGAAATACCCGGCATTGAAGGCATTTCTGAACATCAAACTCAAGACCTATTTGAAGCTTTAAAACCAATTATGCACGAAAAGCTAATGTGGTTTGCCTATTACAAAGAAGAGCCTATTGGATTTTGGATAATGGTTCCGGACCTAAATGAACTTCTTCAGCATCTCAATGGTAAAATGAATCTTTATGCAAAACTCCGATTCCTTTACTATAAGCACATACAAAAAAACAAGAATGCTATTGGCTTAATATTCGGCGTAGTTCCGGAATTTCAAAAGCGCGGCATTGAAGCTGCGATAATTTACGAATTCTCCAGATCAGGATTTGACTCCAAATTTCCATTTTTACATTTAGAACTGAATTGGATTGGTGATTTTAACCCAAGAATGAGTCATTTAATGGAATATACTGGTGCTAAAATCTATAAAACACATCACACCTATCGAAAATTATTTGATGAAAGCAAAGAGTTTAAACGCTCAGTAATAATAAAATAAAAAGGCTACTCAATTTGAGTAGCCTTTCCTATATTTTATCAAACGAATTACAATCCATTTTCAGAATGATACACTATTCGCATTAATCGAATATCACCTTCAGAATAATCCTCTTCTCCCAATTCATCCAGAGCCTCCTCTATACTATCTGTCTCTGCTTCATCGAAATATTCCAGAATCTCTTCCTGACGATCTTCATCAATTTTATCATCCACATAATAATTCAAATTTAGCTTTGTTCCGGAATATACAATAGCTTCCATCTCTCTAAGCAAATCAGGAAACTCCATCCCTTTGGCTTCGGCAATATCCTCCAAGTCCATTTTTCTATCTACACTCTGAATAATATAAACCTTGAACTTTGATTTATCAACTATCGAACGAACCACCATATCCTGTGGTCTTTCAATACCATTCTCCTCTACGTGCTTCCCAATAAGACTAACAAACTCATTTCCGAACCGTTTCGCCTTACCAGCACCAACACCATGAACATGAGACAACTCCTCTATATTTATTGGGTAATGAATTGCCATTTCCTCCAAAGAAGGATCTTGAAACACTACATATGGAGGCACATCCTTTTTCTTAGCTACCTGCCTTCTTAAATCTTTTAACATGGATAATAAAGCCGTATCAACCACAGCCGTACCTGCCGCTTTTGCAGCTTCCATATCAACCTGTTCAAAATCATGATCATCAGTAAGCATAAACGGAACAGGGTTTTCAAGGAATTTATGACCTTGTGGCTTGATTTTAATCACACCATACTGCTCAATATCCTTTTCGATCAGAGAATGAACCAGTGCCCTTCGAAAAACCATATTCCAAAAATGCTGATCGCGGTCATTACCAGCACCAAACATTTCCAATTCATCATGTTTATATGATTTAATTGAAGAATTCTGTTCACCAGTAAGTACATTAACCAAATGGTCTATCTTAAAACGCTCTTTAACGACTTTTACTAATTTTAGTGCTTTAATTACAAACTCTTCTCCCTGAAACTCTTTCTTGGGATGCAAGCAATTATCACAATTTCCACAATTCCCATCATCAACCTTCTCTCCGAAATACTGAAGCAAAATTGTTCGGCGACAAATTGCCGATTCTGCAAATGAAACAGTTTCCAACAACAGTTGTCTGCCTATCTCCTGCTCAGCAACTGGTTTCCCTTGCATAAACTTTTCCAGCTTCTGAATATCCTTGTAACTATAAAAAGTAAGACACCTGCCTTCACCACCATCACGACCAGCTCTTCCTGTTTCCTGGTAATATCCCTCCAAACTCTTTGGAATATCGTAATGAATTACAAATCGCACATCAGGCTTATCAATCCCCATTCCAAAAGCAATTGTTGCAACAACAACATCCACATCTTCCATCAGGAACTTATCCTGATTTCCAGAACGAGTTGAAGAATCCATTCCTGCATGATAGGGAACTGCTTTTATTCCATTCACTTGCAATGTTTCTGCTAATTCCTCAACCTTTTTACGACTCAAACAATATATAATACCTGATTTACCAGTATTTGCGCGTATAAACTTTATAATATCCTTGGTGGCATTAACTTTTGGAAGTACTTCGTAGTATAAATTAGGTCGGTTAAATGATGATTTAAATACCAATGCATCCAACATCCCTAAATTCTTTTGAATATCGTGTTGCACTTTAGGAGTTGCCGTAGCAGTAAGTGCTATTATTGGAGCCGAGCCAATCTCATTAACAATTGAGCGGATTTTCCTATACTCAGGTCTAAAATCGTGCCCCCACTCAGAAATACAGTGAGCCTCATCAACAGCATAGAACGAAATCTCTACCTGTTTCAGAAATTCTATATTACTCTCTTTTGTTAACGATTCCGGAGCCACATATAAAAGTTTAGTTCTGCCTTCCAGAACATCTTCTTTTACTTTTAAGGTAGCTGATTTCGAAAGAGAAGAATTCAAAAAGTGAGCTACACAATCATCCTCTCCAAAATTCCTCATTGCATCAACCTGATTTTTCATCAGAGCGATCAATGGAGATATTACAATTGCCGTACCTCCCAGCATTAGTGAGGGCAATTGATAACACAATGACTTTCCTCCACCTGTGGGCATCAACACAAACGTGTCGTTACCACTTAAGATATTTTGAATTACTGGTTCTTGATTTCCCTTAAAATTCTCGAATCCAAAATACTTCTTTAAATTAGTTGATAATTCAAAGTTCTTTCCCATACTTCCTACTTGATATGCTTTTCCCCAAAAATATATGCGGTCGGCTAAATTAACATTTTACTTAGCAACCTAAAATTTTTAAATGGCAATTTCACGTCACCATTCATTCCCGTATTACAAAATTTCGATACTTTTGTATTTTAAATTTAGATAAACACTTGTACATTTCAAAACGTAACCTGCATTTAACAAATTTTAACTAGTAATTAATTATTCATTTATTTGAGTTTAATTAGCTTTGCACATATATTAAAACACACAAGATTTGAAGCCTACATACGATATTAAACAAATTGCAATAAAAACGATTGCCGAAGAGGAAAAAACCATTAGTCAGCTAAAAGAGCATATTGATGGAGATTTTGTTGATACTGTTGAATTAATCCTAAAAAGCAAAGGAAGAGTTGTAATTACTGGGATTGGTAAAAGCGCCAATATTGCCAACAAAATAGTAGCAACCCTAAATTCGACAGGGACACCAGCCTTATTTATGCATGCCGCCGATGCTATTCACGGGGATCTTGGTATGATTCTTCCTGACGACATCATAATTTGCATATCAAAGAGTGGAAGCACTCCAGAAATCAAAGTTTTAGTACCACTCATCAAAAACATGGGAAATACGCTAATTGCGATGGTATCAGGACTGGATTCTTTTCTTGCCAAAGAAGCGAAGTATGTTCTTAAAGCCGTTGTTGAAAAAGAAGCTTGTCCGAATAACCTAGCTCCAACAAATTCAACTACTGCTCAGCTTGTAATAGGAGATGCACTTGCTGTTTCTCTATTGGAATGCAGACAATTTACTCCACAAGACTTTGCAAAATACCATCCAGGTGGAACTCTGGGAAAGAAACTATATTTAAGAGTTAGTGATCTTTACAAAAACGACCTTCCTCCAAAAGTATTAGAAGATGAAACTATCCGTCCTATTATTCTCGAAATATCTTCAAAAAGAATGGGAGCCACTGCAGTAGTGAATAAAAACGATGAACTGGTTGGAATAATAACAGATGGTGATCTTCGTAGAATGCTCGAACAAAATAAAGATGTTAGTCATTTCGTTGCTCGTGATATCATGTCTCCAAAGCCAAAAACTATTGATCCCGATTCTCTTGCTGTTAATGCGTTTCATCTGATGGAGGATAACAACATCACTCAGCTTACCGTTGTTCAGAATGAAAAATATGTAGGAATGGTTCATCTACATGACATCTTAAAAGAAGGAATTGTCTAACTTGGCAGAATTTAGAAAACAGAAACGTATGTCAGAAACAGAAGCTATTAAAGAAGAAAACCAGATGAGTTTTCTGGAACATCTAGAAGAACTAAGATGGCACTTAATGCGTTCAGTCATTGCCATTATGGTATTTGCAATTGTCGCTTTCATCTTTTATGATTTCATTTTCAACGCAATAATTCTAGCACCTAAAAACCCTGATTTCTTTACCAATAAAATATTTTTCTGGTTTTCAGAATACATCGGAATTGAGTCGCTAAAAATAAACATACACCCATTTCAGGTGATTAACATCAATATGGCTGGACAATTTGCGACACATATTAGTGTTTCATTAGTTATTGGAATAATTGCCGGCTTCCCATATATCTTTTATGAATTCTGGAGCTTTCTAAAACCAGCACTATACGCTAATGAAAAGAAGCATGCACGAGGATCAATTTTTTACACCTCATTTTTATTTGCACTTGGAATTCTTTTCGGTTACTACCTAATAACCCCACTATCAGTTCATTTCTTAGGATCTTACAGTGTAAGTGATCAGGTTATGAATCAAATAAACCTAACATCCTACATCTCATCTATCACTTCAATTGTTTTGGCAAGTGGAGTAATATTTGAACTGCCAGTTCTTATTTTCTTTTTAAGCAAAATAGGTTTAGTGTCCCCTGAGTTTTTAAAAAAACACAGAAAACACTCTTTGGTTTTAATTTTAATTCTTTCTGCCATCATCACGCCTCCAGATATCTTTAGTCAGGTACTGGTTTGTTTACCACTGATGTTGCTTTACGAAATAGGTATTAAAATCTCAAAGCGAGTTCAAAAAACCCAACAAGCTAATTTGGATTAAACAACTATGCAGTTTATTTGTATTTTCACATAACTAAAGTCTGGATTACTATTTAATCCAGACTATTATTATTGTACACAATATGATACAGAATATAAAAAAAGGGTTGTTACTGCTTGTCATTCTTATTTTTTCAGGCTATGGCTATACTACTCTGGCGCAAGCAACAAAGATAAGAGGTCGAATTATCGATATAGATACGAAGCAACCTCTTCCTTTTGTAAATATTGCCTTTAAGGGAACTACCATTGGTACTACATCTGATTTTGACGGACAATATTTTCTGGAAACCAGAACACCATCCGATTCACTGCACATCTCCTTTGTTGGCTATAAAGAACGAGCCTTTAAAGTTCAAAAAGCAAGTTTTCAAACCCTTAACATAGAATTAAAATCTGAAGCTTTTGATTTAGAGGAAATTATTGTAACTCCCGGAGAAAACCCAGCCCATATCCTTCTGCGCAAAATTATCGCAAAGAAAGATGACAATGATCCTTCCCGATTCGATTCGTATCAATACGAATCTTACACAAAAATGGAAATGGATTTGAACAATATCAAAGATGATTTTAGGGATAAAAAAATCATGCGCCAATTTCAATTCGTTTTTGACTATATGGACACCTCTGTAATAACCGGAAAACCATATCTACCTATTTTCATTACCGAATCACTTTCTGATTATTATTTTCAGAAAAAACCGAGAGTAGAAAGAGAAATCATAAAGGCATCTCAAATGTCTGGAATAAACGACAACGCTAGTTTAGCGCAATTCACCGGTCAACTTCATCAGAATATTAATATTTACGACAACTTTATTGATCTTTTCAATATGGGCTTCGTAAGTCCAATTGCAGATGGTGGACTTCGATATTACAAGTATTATTTAACAGACAGCGCATACAGAGAAGGTAGCTGGTGCTATCACATGTCTTTTAAACCAAAAAGAAAGCAAGAACCCACTTTCGTAGGTGATTTTTGGGTGGCCGACACTACTTTTGCCATACAAAACATGCAAATGCGTATTGCTAAAGGTGTTAATATAAACTGGGTGAAAGATTTAGTTAGCAATAATGAATTCCAAAAAGTAAATGACAGCACCTGGTTCTTAAAAAAGCAAAATCTTTTTGTTGATTTCATGATAAGCGAAAAAGACTCCTCTAAACAGATGGGCTTTTTTGGAAGAAAAACGACCTCCTACAGAGATGTAAAACTCAATCTTCCATTAAAAGAAGAAATTATTAAACTAGATAATAATGTTATCGTTGAGGAAACCGCACTAACACAATCAAAGGAATTTTGGGATGACGCTCGTCCTTTTAAATTATCAGAACGAGAATCGGGCATATACTCCATGGTTGACTCCATTCAAAACGTACCCTTATACAAAAATATAATTGATGTAATTCAAACATTTGTGACGGGCTATTACGTGAAAGGAAAATTTGAATATGGCCCGTACTATAAACTGTATAGCTTTAATGAAATTGAGGGGAATAGATTCATGTTTGGTGGACGAACCTCTAATGATTTCAGCACCAAAATAATGCTTAACGGTCATTTAGCTTATGGAGACAAAGACAATAAATTCAAATATGGATTGGGCTTTCTATACATGATCAATAAGCTTCCAAGAGAAACTTTCGGAGTACAATACAAGCATGACATTCAGCAATTGGGAAAAAGCCCAAATGCATTCACTGAAGGAAATATCCTATCCTCTCTTCTGAAACGAAATCCGAATAATAAATTAACAATGGTAAACCAACTGGAGGCTCATTATGAGAAAGAATGGTTTCAAGGTTTTTCCAACACTGTAAAATTCAGATACCGCGATATTACTCCAACCGAATATGTACCATTTAATGCTCCTGATGTAAATGGAGGAATTCCTGTTTCGGGAATAATATCTTCGGAAGTTGAACTTAGAACTCGATTCACCAGAAACGAAAAAATTGTAATGGGGGAATTTGAAAGAATTCACTTTGGCGGACCATTCCCTGTTTTCAACCTTTATTTTACAATGGGTATGAAAGATGTTTTGGGTTCCGATCATGAATATCAAAAAATAGACTTAAGCATTGAACACACTGTAGAATTACCTCCTTTGGGAAATCTGTACTTTTTAGTTACTGCAGGAAAACTATTCGGGAAAGTTCCCTATCCGCTTCTTCATCTGCACGAGGGAAATGAAACCTATGCTTTCGACCCGTATGCATTTAACATGATGAACTATTACGAATTCACCAGCGATCAATATGTCAGCTTATATATAGAACATCATTTCAACGGACTTATTCTTAATAGAATTCCATTGTTCCGAAAATTAAAATGGAGAACCGTTATATCCGGAAAAGGATTAATTGGTAGTTTAAGTGACAAGAATAATGGAGCTTTAAATAACACCGAAGCAAAAATGATTTTCCCTGATGGCCTCTCTGATGTAAGCAAACCCTATTTTGAAGCAAGTGTAGGAATTGAAAATATTTTTAAGTTTATCCGAATTGATGCCATGTGGCGATTGAATCATTTGGAAGATAATCCATATCAAGATTTTGAGAATTTTGGAATAAGAGCCATGTTCCAATTTACGTTCTAATAATCAGAAGAAATAACTGATCAGTTTTGAACTTATAAACAAAGGATAATTCTCACAGATCTTTTCTATATTTGTACCATTCCAATCGTTAAATATATTGAATCACGATGATTTTAAGAGCTGAAAATTTAATAAAAAGATACAAAACCCGAACTGTAGTTAAAGGTGTTTCTATTGAAGTTAAACAAGGTGAAATTGTTGGTTTACTTGGACCAAATGGTGCAGGAAAAACGACTTCATTTTACATGATTGTTGGATTGATTCAGCCAAACGGTGGAAGAATCTTTTTAGATGATAGAGAAATCACCAATGAGCCGGTTTACAAAAGAGCACAACTAGGTGTTGGATACTTAGCCCAGGAAGCCTCCGTGTTTCGAAAATTGAGCGTAGAAGATAATATTACGGCAGTTTTGGAAATGTCCGCCTTTTCTAAAGAATACCAGAAAGAACGATTGGAAGAGATGCTTAACGAGTTCAGCTTACAAAAAATCCGAAAAAGTCTTGGAATTCAACTATCGGGTGGTGAAAGAAGAAGAACTGAAATCGCGAGAGCTCTGTCAATTAAACCAAAATTTATTCTTTTAGATGAACCATTTGCAGGTGTAGATCCTATCGCGGTAGAAGATATCCAAGACATTGTTCGTCATTTAAAAGATAAAAATATTGGAATTCTAATTACCGACCACAACGTTCAGGAAACACTTTCAATTACCGAAAGAGCCTATCTTTTATTTGAAGGTAATATTCTAAAATCGGGAACTGCCGAAGAACTTGCAGCAGATGAAGATGTACGAAGAGTTTATTTAGGAAAGAATTTTGAGCTTCGAAAACCAGTAAAATAGCTGAGTTTTACCAAGTTTAATTTGTTGCAAATTCCGAATTAAATCGAAGCTTACTCTTTTCAAATAAAAAAGTTCATTTTTTTTTCGAAAAGGTATTGCAAATTATAAAAAACAGCTATATATTTGCACCGCAATTAACCCGCGGATGTGGCGTAATTGGTAGCCGCGCTAGACTTAGGATCTAGTGCCGAGAGGCGTGGGGGTTCGAGTCCCTTCATCCGCACAATAAAAAGAATAACCTTAAACCGCCCGTACTTTACGATACAAACATGTATCGATCGTGAGGCGGTTTTTTTTCAATTAAAGAGGTTTTATCTATAATAGCTAAAAAATGAACATTACAAAAACCAATATTGATGATTTAAACGCTGTAATCAAATTACAGATCGTTAAAGAAGATTACGAGACCCGAGTAAATAATTTATTGAAAGACTATCGTAAAAAAGCAAATATCAATGGTTTCCGTGCAGGTAAAGTACCTATGGGTGTGATCAAGAAAATGTATGGGACTCCTGTTTTAGCTGAAGAAATTAACAAAATACTTAGCGAGGAGCTAATGAAGTATATTCGTGAAAACGAATTAAACATCATGGGCGAACCTCTTCCAAACGAAACTGATCAGAAAGTAATCAACTGGGAAAAAGACACTGAATTCGAATTCACTTTCGACATTGCTCTAACCCCTGAATATAAGCTTAACCTAAGCAAAAAAGATAAAATCGAATTCTATAAAATTATAGTTGACGAGAAAATGATTACCAACGGTGTTGATATGCACGCACGTCGTTTCGGTTCAAACGATCCTGCTGAGATAATTGAAGACAAAGAACTTTTGAAAGGTAACTTTGCTCAAGTTGACGCAGACGGTAAATTAGTTGAAGAAGGAATTGTCAGCGAAAATGTTGCTCTGTCTTTAGAGTACATGAAAGATGAAGACTCTAAGAAAAAATTCGTTGGAACAAAGAAAGATGCTGTTGTAATTTTCAATCCTGCAAAAGCTTTTGAAAATAAATCTGACATTGCTTCTATGCTAGGCATTTCTCCGGAAAAAGCTGAAACAATAGATGCTGATTTCCAATTTACAATTACAGAAATCACCAAATTTGTTAATGCTGAATTGAATCAGGAATTATTCGATAAAGTATTTGGAGAAGGTACTGTTGCTTCTGAAGAAGAATTCAAGAATAAAATTAAAGAAGATATCGAAAAGCAATTGATTAACGACAGCGATTATAAATTCTTGATCGATGCAAAAGCGAAATTGGTGAAAAAAGCCAAAATCGAACTTCCTGAAGCATTCTTAAAGCGTTGGATTGTTGCATCCAACAAAGAAATGACTACAGAGCAAGTTGAAACTGATTTTGCAAACTACTCCGAGGAATTCAAATGGCAATTAATCAAAAACAGATTGATTCAAGAGAATGACTTGAAAGTTAGCGAAGAAGAAGTTTTAGAATTTGCTAAAAAACAAGCATTAATGCAATTCCAACAATACGGAATGATGGATGTACCTGAAGAGTACCTGAACAACTACGCTAAGCAAATGATGGAAAATAAGGACGAGCAAAGAAAAATTTATGAGCGTAAAACTGATGATAAAGTAGTTGTATTCTTAAAGAGTAAAATTAAGTTGGACGAAAAAGAACTTACTACTGAAGAATTCAACAAAATGTTTGAATAGGTCAGTACACCTCAATATAACATTAAAACCACGCTTTGTTAAAACGTGGTTTTCTTTTTGTCTCAAAGTTCAGATTTTGTTAAGCCATTCTTTTCAAATGGAGAAAATTTGACTAATTTAGGTTTACGAAATTTAAAATCATATCATTATGGTACCAAAAGATGAATTCAATAAATTTGCTACAAAGCACATGGGCATAAGCAGCCTAAATCTAGATAGATACACCTCGGTCAGCAACAACTACATCTCTCCTACTATTATTGAGGAAAGACAATTAAATGTTGCATCAATGGATGTATTCTCTCGTCTTATGATGGATCGAATCATTTTTCTAGGTATTCCTATTGATGATTATGTAGCCAATATTATCATGGCACAATTGCTGTTTTTAGAATCAACTGATCCTTCGAAAGATATACAGATTTATTTCAATACTCCTGGAGGTTCAGTGCATTCAGGATTAGGCATATACGACACAATGCAATACATCAAGTGTGATATTGCAACTATTTGTACTGGAATAGCCGCTTCGATGGGAGCCGTTCTATTAACTGCCGGAACAAAAGGAAAACGTTCAGCACTTAAACATTCACGTGTAATGATTCATCAGCCAATGGGTGGTGCTCAAGGACAAGCTTCGGATATCGAAATTACAGCTCGTGAAATTTTAAAATTAAAAAAAGAACTATACACTATTATTGCTGATCATTCAGGAAATACTTATGAAAAGATTGAAAAGAACTCAGATCGTGATTATTGGATGACAGCTACGGAAGCAAAGGAGTACGGAATGATTGACGAAGTACTTACGCGTGAGCAATAAAGTAATCAAATAGAAATCAGAATGACTAAATGCAGAGTTAAACTTAAAATTCTTAACTTTGCATTTTTAGTATAACAAATTAAGAATCATGGATAAATGCTCGTTTTGTGGGAGAGAAAAGAAAGACACGAATCTTCTAATTGCAGGAATCAGCGGTCATATTTGCGACAGCTGTATCGAACAAGCCTATGCTATTGTACAGGAAGAATCAAAGAATCGTACTGATCTCAACCTAAAAGAGATTCAACTATTAAAACCAACAGAAATTAAGGCATTTCTTGACCAATATGTTATTGGACAAGATGATGCAAAAAAATACCTTGCAGTTGCTGTATATAACCATTACAAAAGATTACTTCAGGAAAGAGATGATGAGGATATCGAGATTGAAAAATCAAATATTATTCTTGTTGGAGAAACAGGAACAGGTAAAACTCTATTGGCTAGAACAATTGCAAAAATGCTTCATGTACCATTCACAATTGTAGATGCTACGGTACTAACAGAAGCTGGTTATGTTGGCGAGGATATTGAATCAATCTTAACAAGGCTGTTACAGGCATCGGACTATGATGTTGTTGCGGCTGAAAAAGGGATTGTATTTATTGATGAAATAGATAAAATTGCCAGAAAAAGCGATAATCCTTCAATTACCAGAGATGTTTCGGGTGAAGGTGTTCAGCAAGGATTACTTAAATTACTGGAAGGATCGGTTGTTAATGTTCCACCGCAAGGAGGAAGAAAACATCCTGATCAGAAAATGATACCAGTAAATACCAAAAACATTCTATTTATATGTGGTGGTGCATTTGATGGTATTCAAAGAAAAATTGCTCAACGATTAAATACTCAAATTGTTGGATTCAATGCCAATAAAGAGAAAGAACAGATTGATCAGGATAACTTATTGCAATACATCGCTCCACAAGATTTGAAATCTTTTGGTTTAATTCCTGAGATTATTGGCCGTTTACCTGTTCTTACTTACTTGGAACCTTTGGACAGAAAAGCATTGAGAAGCATTCTAACAGAGCCAAAAAATGCGATAATGAAACAATACACCAAGCTATTTAAAATCGACGATATCGAATTGAGATTTGAAGATGATGCTTTGGAATACATTGTTGATAAAGCATTAGAATTTAAACTTGGAGCCCGTGGACTAAGATCCATTTGCGAAGCCATCATGATTGATGCCATGTTTGAATTACCAACAAGTGGTGAAAAGGAAATTGATATTGACAGAAAATACGCAAGTGATAAACTTGAAAAAATAAACCTAAAGCGTTTAAAAGTCGCATAGAAAAAGCCGGATAATATCCGGCTTTTTTTTATAGTGTTATTGTAACTTTTGCTCCTGACATACTAAGAATTACCTTAGCATCGCAATCTTCATCAGTATCTCCTCCGCCAAAATTGACTTCTCCAGCTCCAACATCGGTTAGTGTGAAATCAGCTTTTCCTCCAATGATATTCTTACAAGAATAAGCGTAAATTAAGTCACTAACACTTTCTAATGTAAACAAAGCTCCATCAGGGGTTTCTCCAGTAAGATTTGTTGTAAATTCAAAAATATCATCTACATAAGCCATATCATCTTCCTCATCTTCTCTAAAAGTATAAATACTGTTTATATTTGATATTGAAAATGTATAAACGATTTCATCTGTTCCGGTAATTAAAAATTTTGCATTTTCCATACTAATGGAAAAATCATCACCATCCGTATTTCCAGTAATCTGAAAATCTATCGTACCTGTTATATCAAATCCCTGAGAAGAAAAATCTTTCAATTGAATATCAAATGATTCTAAACCTTCATCTTTCGGACTAACAATTACTTTCCCTTTAAATCCAGCACCATTTGAGCTACAGTTTGATGTTCCATAATTCAATACAATTGAATCGAGAACTGAAGTTCGATAGACCAATGCCGTAACACATTTCGCTACATTTTCAGTGATCGTATCCTCTTTAAAACCCAAATTATGCATGGCGATACCATTCACATCCATCGCTAAATCGTTAAATACATTAGTAATTTGCAGAGCAAGCTCAGCAGGAACATAAAATGCATCTAAAATAACTCCTTCAGGATCAGATCCTGTAGAGCATGAATTTCCAGCAAATAGAATGCAAATAATAAGTATAAGACCTGAAATACTACGACTCATAGGTAATGTTATTTTCTTTTGTAATCGATAAATGAATAAGGAATTTCATTTTTTTCGTCCGGAAGACAATCTACTCTGTTAACAGATTCCCATTCTTTTAAATTAAGAACTGGAAAAAAGGTATCTCCTTCAAAATTCTTATGAACCTTTGTATAATAAACTTTATTAGCCTTAGCTAGTGCCTCTTTGTAAATTGCACCTCCACCAATAACAAAAACTTCCTCCTGATCTGACGATTTCTCTAAAGCCTCTTCCAAAGAATTAACAACAATGCACCCTTCTATTTTATAATCTTTTTGGCGAGTGATCACTATTGATGTTCGGTTTGGCAATGGCTTACCAATGGAATCAAAAGTTTTTCTTCCCATTATTATGGTATGCCCTGTAGTCAAGTCTTTAAACCTTTTTAAATCGGCAGAAAGCTTCCATATTAATTGATTATCTTTTCCGATTACCAGATTTCGGGAAACGGCAACAATAATTGATAGTTTCATATAGTTACAAATTAAGAATTAAGAATTACGAGATTTTATAGTTTTTTGGATACTTCCAATTATCCTCATTAATTCCTCCGTGTCCCCTTATAAACTTTGGCTTTGTTCTTTCTTCAAATATTCGGTGTCTGTTAATAAACGAATCCAATAATGAGATTATCTTGCTTCCCTATAAGAAATCGTAAGCTTAGCAAAAAAGTCCTTTTCTCTTTGTTCACCAATGGCTTCTTCAACATTAACTCCAATTGAAGTGCCATATCGAATTAATTATTTGCTTAAAACATACTCCTTTTTATCTTCATGAAGATACATGCACAACCGAACTATTCGAACTGCGAATTTATAGATTTTCTGTTGTAAGATATTATCTTTTTCATTGAAAATCATTATTCGCAATTCGTAATTATCTATTTAAATAGATATTGCTCCTTTAATATGAGGATGCGGATCGTAGTTTTCCAAACTAAAATCTTCAAATTTAAAATCGAATATACTTTTAATTTCTGGATTTATTTTAAATTGAGGCAGCTCTTTCGGTTCTCGTGTCAATTGTAGTTTTACCTGATCCATATGATTCATATAAATATGAGCATCACCAAGAGTATGAACAAATTCGCCTGGCTCCAAATCACAAACCTGAGCCATCATTAAAGTTAATATAGCATAAGACGCAATATTAAATGGAACTCCAAGAAAAATATCGGCACTACGCTGATACAACTGACAGGAAAGTTTACCGTTTGCGACATAAAACTGAAACAATGCATGACAAGGAGGCAAAGCCATATTTTCAATATCTCCTGCATTCCAGGCACTAACAATTAATCTTCGCGAATCAGGATTGTTTTTTATATCGTGAACAACTTGCTTAATCTGATCCAATGATTCACCATTATTTTTTGGCCATGATCTCCATTGATATCCATAAACATGTCCCAAATCACCATTTTCATCGGCCCATTCGTTCCAAATCCTAACACCATTATCCTGAAGATATTTTACATTGGTATCACCATCTAAAAACCACAATAATTCGTGAATTATTGATTTTAGGTGAAGTTTCTTCGTAGTTAACAGAGGGAAACCTTTGGATAAATCAAAACGCATTTGATGACCAAAAACGCTAACCGTTCCTGTTCCAGTCCTGTCTTCTTTGTTATTCCCTTCTTCGAGAACTCTTTCTAATAAGTGAAGATATTGTTGCATAATTAATTGTCAAATTTTAATTTTTAAAGGTAAAACTATTAACCGATTTTCTCACAAATAGTTCAAAACGATATAACCACACCACAATAATTCCTAATAGTAAACGAGGTATTATCAGCCATCCCAATGGCACTCCAATGGCAGCAAACAACAAAGGATCTTCTAATTGTGAATGAGATACAGCTATATGATGATTTAATAAATCAGCTTCCGATTTGGTCATCTGTCCATTTTCCACCTGTTCTATCATGATAGCGGAACCGTAAGCCAAACCTAAGGTGTTCGCAACAATCCATGAAAATGAAGTAGAAGCAGGCAAGCCCATAATAGTTTGTAATGGAGCCAATATTCGGGATAACCATTTAATAACACCGAAAACTTCAAGAATTCGTTGCAATATCATTAATAAGGTAATTAATATCACAACTTTTAAACTTAAAGAAAGCGAAGTTCCCAGCCAAGCCATAAGCAGGTTACCAAAACTCTCCTGTTGAACGAGAACTCCTGCATGAGCCTGAAACGAATCTGCAGGCAAAGCCCAGTTTAAAAAGACTCCGAGAACAAAACTACCTGTTAATCGCAGTAAAATCATTCGAAGCATCGAAGAACCTGTTTTTTTCAAGACTGCTGTCTCAATTACAAAACCATGAGCCACCAAGCACATTGCAGCTAAAATTGTAACTACCCTTCCCTCCAGTTCCAGGCTCGTAATTACTGCAATTGCAGTATAAATATTTGTAAAGATACTGGTTAACAACACAAATGCAGATTCACCCGGAAGTCCAATAAATTCAAACGCTGGCGCCAAATAAGATGAAACTTGTCCTAAAACACCTGTGTAATTCAATAACAAAACGCCAAAAGAAACTGGAATCATTATACTCAACAGCCATTTAGAGGTTGAAAAAGCTTTTGGTATAGATTCTTTAACAGCTAAGATCAATTTAGATCTGGCAGACTGATGTTTTGTATGAATTGATTTTCCTGTAATCATTTTAACCGGACTGAATGAAATGCAAAAATACTTTTTTCATTCAAATATCTCTTCATTAGAATAAGACCTTCTTTATATAGAATCTTTTCATATCTCTTTTAATTGTCATAAAAAGACAATGCCGATGTTTTAAGAATCTATTTTTTTAGTTAGTTTTGAGGCTTTTGATATTCATAAGTATACTGATTTTGATCTTTTTTATCTAATCCTCGAATGAATTTCGAATGAATACTACACAAACAACCAATTACCATTAAGACATAGTAATCACTAATCTATTTTTTAAAAACATCGTTATGGGTATAAAAAATCGTTTGACCTTACTGAATTTCTTGCAATTCTTTATTTGGGGTTCTTGGTTGATAACAATAGCAAATTACTGGTTTGGGACAAAACATTGGTCTCCTGAAGAGTTTGGTGCAGTATTTTCAACCCTAGGTATCGCTTCACTCTTCATGCCAACTCTTACTGGAATTATTGCTGACAGGTGGATAAATGCTGAAAAACTATATGGTATTCTTCATTTATTAGGAGCTGGTGCCCTAGCTTACTTACCTGAAGTAGATGACCCAACAGTTTTCATTTCAGTTATATTGGTCGCAATGATTTGCTATATGCCAACCATCGCTTTAATGAATTCGATCTCGTACACCATTCTTAAAAACAACAATTACGATGTAATAAAAGTATTTCCCCCTATTCGTGTTTGGGGCACAATTGGTTTTATTGCTGCTATGTGGCTTATCAATTTAGCTGGCTTTAAAGCTTCAGGAAATCAATTCTATATTGCCGCATTTGTTTCTGTATTATTAGCAATTTATGCGTTTACCTTACCAGAATGCAAACCACAAAAACAAAGACAAAAAAGCAGTTCTCTTACGGAAACTCTGGGTTTAAATGCCTTCAAATTATTTAAGAACTACAAAATGGCATTGTTCTTTGTCTTTTCAATGTTTTTGGGTGCCGCTTTGCAATTAACAAACATGTATGGTGATGTTTTTCTAGACAGTTTTAAACATATTGACAAATATGCCGATTCATTTGTGGTAGAATACTCTACCATAATAATGTCGATTTCTCAGATATCAGAAACCTTGTTTATTCTAGCAATACCATTCTTTCTTAAGCGATTTGGCATTAAGCAAGTAATGCTTATTTCCATGGTAGCCTGGGTATTACGATTTGCACTGTTCGCATATGGTGATCCTGAAGGTGGACTATGGATGATTATTCTTTCGTGTATTGTTTACGGAATGGCATTCGATTTTTTCAATATTTCAGGTTCATTATTTGTTGAAACTCAGTGCGATCCAAGCATGCGGGCTAGTGCTCAAGGATTATTTATGATGATGACCAATGGTTTTGGTGCTATTCTTGGCTCCTGGCTTAGTGGTGTTATCATTGGAACATTCTTCACAGATTCCCAAGGCAGCTTCGAATGGATGAACATTTGGAATTCATTTGCGATCTATTCATTGGTGATTACAATATTCTTCGCATTCCTGTTTAAGCACAAACATGACCCGAAACAACTCGCTGGTTTTAATCACTAAACCAAATTTATAAAACACAAAAAAGAGGGTGTCCGAAAAGTTCTATTTTATTGTCATTCTGATCCCGATAGCTATCGGGATGTCGAAGAATCTGTATGTTTGAATAACAGATGTTTCGTCCCGATAACTATCGGGATCGCTCAACATGACATTTTCAAGTGAAACTTTACTTTTCGGACACCCCTTTTCTTTATACCAATAAATCACTTTGGGATATAAAATTAACTGGATTCTTCTCTTCTACCAATCTCATCACGAATTAGCGAAGCTCGTTCATAATCTTCATCACGAACAGCATCGTCAAGCATTCCGGTAAGTTGCTCTAATGAATAACTTATAAACTGATTCCTCTTTTCGGGCACTAAGGTCTCTGGTTTTTGTTGACTGGCAACAAACGGTTCTTCAGCATCCCCATCTATACTCAATACAATTCCTGCCTTCTCAATTATTTCGTCGGTTGTAAATATTGGACATTTAAAACGCAGTGCAATAGCAACAGCATCTGATGTACGGGAATCAATCCGAATACGATTTGATCCTTTAACACAAATTAGCTCAGAATAAAAAATTCCTTCTTCCAATCGGTAAATATTTACCTCTACAACATTCACCGCAAATGCTTCGGCAAAACTCTTAAAAAGATCATGAGTTAATGGTCGCGGTGGCTCCAACTCCTCCAATTGAATAGCAATCGACTGTGCCTCTACTCCTCCTATAATTATAGGAATCCTTCTATCTCCGCCTTCTTCCGACAAAACAAGTGCATAAGCACCTGTTTGAGTCTGACTGTACGACAATCCTAAAACATTAAGTTTTATCTTACCCATAAAAAACTTCTCTTTTTTTCAGCTATCAATTAACAAATATAAGAATTGTTTTTAATAGACAATTAACACTAAGCTGAGCCTTTTCTCAAAATTAAGAATACTCAAAAAATTACCTCAGCCTACAAAATAAATTCTTCGGTAAACCATTAAATTTGCGAACTCTAATTCATTTTAACTATTCTAATAGTCGTCATTCATATCTTTCATATGAAGATACATATTTATAGCCAAAGAAATCCAAACCAATGTATGGAAACTTTACGTCTTAATAATGATTTTCTAATGAAATCAGGCAAAACCAATTTAGAATCAAAAAAAAGGACGTGAAATAATTCATTTCTAATGGTAAAACTTTGTTTATCAATTAATCTTTTCTATTTTTGCATTCCGAAATAAAATTCTTAAGGGGTTCACCAAGAGGTAAATTTAAAGTTTAAAATGGCCCACCCCCTGGAACAAACCGTAAAATTAGAAATAATGTACGTAATTGTAGAAATCGCTGGTCAGCAATTCAAAGTTGAAAAAGACCAAAAGATTTTCGTTCACAGACTATCTGCTGAGGAAGGCGGACAAGTTGAATTCCCTAAAGTACTTTTAGTGGATAATGAAGGTGAGATCGTAGTTGGAGCTCCAACAGTTGAAGGAGCTAAAGTAACTGCTAAAGTTATATCTCACATGAGAGGTGACAAGGTATTAGTATTCAAAAAGAAAAGAAGAAAAGGATACAGAAAACTGAACGGACACCGTCAGGACCTTACACAAATTCAAATTGAAGAAATTGTAGCTTAATCCTTAAAAATATAACAAAATGGCACATAAAAAAGGAGCCGGTAGTTCTAGAAACGGTAGAGAATCGGAAAGTAAGCGATTAGGAGTTAAAATTTACGGCGGGCAATTTGCTAAAGCTGGAAGCATCCTTATTCGTCAAAGAGGCACAAGACATAATCCTGGAGAAAATGTAGGTATGGGTAAAGATCATACTCTGTTTGCACTTGTTCCTGGAACTGTAGTTTTTAGAAAGAAAAGAGATGATAGATCTTATGTTTCTATTGAACCTTTAGTAGCTGAATAAATTATTTAGCCTTAAAATATTATAATCTCCTGCTTTATTTCGTATAAAGACAGGAGATTTTTTTATTTTTATAGCCTGAAAGTTTTAGACAGATATAATCATTTACAAAAGATACCGATGCTAAGCCTCAAATACCTACAGGAAAACAAGAATGAAGCCATTAAGGCCTTAAAAATAAAGAATTTCGATGCAACAGAAATTATCGAAAACATTATTATTCTTGACGAAAAAAGAAAAGCAAGCCAAACAAAATTAGATGCTACTTTGGCTGAAATGAACGGTTTATCTAAAGAAATCGGAATGCTTTTCAAAAGTGGAAAAACTGATGAGGCAAATACTGCTAAAGAAAAAACAGGTAAGTTAAAAGATTCTATTGCCGAATTAACTGTGATTCAAAACAATACAGTTCAGCAATTAACCGAATTACTACTCCAAATTCCGAACATTCCACATCCATCTGTTCCTGCGGGTAAAGGTGAAGAAGAAAACGTTATTGAAAAAACTTGTGCTGATATTCCAAAGCTACACGACAAAGCAATTCCTCACTGGGAATTAGCAAAAAAATATAACATTATAGATTTTGAATTAGGCAATAAAATAACTGGAGCTGGTTTTCCTTTGTACAGAGGTAAAGGCGCAATTCTTCAGAGAGCTTTAATCAATTTCTTTTTGGATGAAAACCGCAAAGCAGGATACGAAGAAGTTATTCCTCCTTTGGTTGTTAATGAGGCATCTGCATACGGAACAGGACAATTACCTGATAAAGAAGGCCAGATGTATCATGTGACAGAGGACAATCTATATTTGATTCCTACTGCCGAAGTACCGGTAACGAACATATATCGTGATGTTATTTTGAAAGAAGAAGATTTCCCCGTAAAAAACACTGCTTACTCTGCTTGTTTCAGAAGAGAAGCCGGATCATACGGAAAAGATGTACGTGGATTGAATCGTTTACATCAATTCGATAAAGTTGAAATCGTTCAATTACAGCATCCTGAAAAATCATACGAAGCTCTTGAAGGAATGGTAGCTCACGTAGAAGGAATTATCAAGAAATTGGAACTTCCTTACCGTTTGCTTCGCTTATGTGGTGGTGATACTAATTTTTCAGCTGCACTTACTTTCGATTTCGAAGTATTTTCTACAGCTCAAGAAAAATGGCTGGAAGTAAGTTCGGTTTCTAATTTTGAAGCCTACCAGTCGAATCGTTTAAAATTACGATACAAAGGTAAGAACATGAAAAAACCTGAATTAGCGCATACTTTGAATGGAAGTGCATTAGCATTGCCTAGAATTGTTGCTGCTTTACTCGAAAATAACCAAACACCTGAAGGAATCAGAATTCCAAAAGCATTAGTTCCTTACACAGGTTTTGAGCTAATCGACTAAAAGATATTTACTTAATTTTATGGCCCGGTTCTAAACAACCGGGCTTTTTTTATATTTTTGAGTAGAGTATTATTCTTAAACAGACTGTTTTGAAAAAATTCATAGTAAGCATTCTTATTCTGATTTCCTTTTTAGGAACTGAATACGCCTATTCGCAAAAAAATATCCAAACTGAAAGTCAGTTGGCTTTTCGCTACTTTCGTGATAAAGAATACAGGCCGGCATCTTCCATATTCTATAATCTGCACAAATATACCCGATCAAGAACCTATTTCAACTACTATATTGATTGTTTAATTCATCTGGAAAATTTTAAGGAAGCCGAAAAAGTAATTAAAAAGGAAATAAAAAAAAATCCTGACGACAGAAGCTTTTTAATTCATCTGGGATATGTATACAAAACAGCTGGAGAAAATGAAAAAAGTTTAGAACAATACAATAAAGTTTTAGATCAACTAATTCCTGTTAAAAGTGAAATTAACAATATCGCAAATGCATTCATCAGCAAACGAGAATATGAATTTGCCGTTAAAACTTACCAAAAAGGTCGAATACTAATTAATCAAAAGCATCTCTTCCATCTGGAAATAGCTACTATTTTTCTATCGCAGAAAGATTTTGAAAAGATGGTTTCGGAATATCTACTTGCACTCTCTATTGATCCAACACAATTAAAATTGGTGCAAAACCGTATGCAGTCTGCGCTCTTTCAAGATATCAATTCAAGTTTAGATCCTATTCTGAAAAATCAATTATTACAAAAAATACAAACAGAGACCGAAAATCTAACATTTAAGAAATTGCTGCAGTGGTATTTTATGCAGAAAAAGCAGTTTAAAGCAGCATTTACTCAAGCAAGATCGATAGATTTAATTGGCAAAGAGGATGGATTTCGATTGCTCTCATTAGCTATTGCATCAAGGACTAATGATGATTTCGATACAGCTCTTAAATGCTACCAATATGTTCTGGATAAAGGATCTGCATCGCCTAATTATATAAATGCCCGTATGGGAAATTTGGAAACAGGATATTTAATGCTCCAAAAACAAAAGCTGACCTCTAAACTGGAATGGATCGAGCTTTCAGAACAATATCAAAAATTCTTTACGGAAAAGAATAATGCAGCCATAACCAGTAATGTGTTAATTCAATACACTCATATCAATTCTTTTCAATTGAATAATTCAGCGGAATCAATAAAGTTGTTGGAAAAGGCATTAGGAACTTCAGGTATAAATCTACAAAACAAGTCAAAACTAAAACTTGAACTAGCAGATATAAAGCTATTTTCAAACGAAAAATGGGATGCTATTTTATTGTATTCGCAAATAGAGAAATCAAACAAAAATAATTCTACCGGCTTCGAAGCCAAATTTAAGAAAGCCAAAGTATCCTACTTTATGGGCGAATTAAAATGGGCAAAAGCTCAACTTGATGCGATAAAAGGCAGCACATCAAAACTAATTGCTAACGATGCAATTTCTCTGTCTCAATTAATAAGTGACAATACGACCCTGGACACAAGCTACACGGCAATGAAAACTTTTGCAGAAGCTGAATTTCTAGTGTATCAAAGAAAGGATTCTTTAGCTATTCTTAAGTTAGATGAATTGCTTAAAAATTATCCGGGGCATTCACTGACAGATGAAGTTTATTTCCTAAAATTTGAAATCTACAACGAGGGAAATAAAACAGAACAAGCAATTCTGTCTTTATCCAAAATTATTGAAGAACATCCTTACGAAATATTGGCTCCTAAGGCTTTATTTGAGCGAGGATCCTTACTCGAAAAGGCAAACAAGGCAGAAAAAGCGATGGAGAATTACAAAAGCCTGGTCATTGAATACCCAGATAGTATTTACTCAATTGAAGCCCGCAAAAAATTAAGTGAGCTTAGGAATTAAAATTTAAGATGCTGTTTAAATTTATTTTAGAAATTTTTATCAAAGAAAAAACTCAGAATAAGGCAAATTTGATACGAATAGTGGTTCTATTTAAAGATAATTTAACGTAATTATGAGGTTTTAGGCTTAAAAAAAAGCGAAAGGATAAAATTTTAAACAGTTTCTAAATACCTTTGCCAAAACTAAAGAACACAAGCAATGATTATCTACAATACAAGCTATTTGATTGAAAATTCTATGGAGAAGGATTTTTGTGAATGGATGAAAATAAAATTTATTCCTTTACTAAAAGAAACCGGAACTTTTTCTACAAGTTATTTTTGCAAGGTAATGGTTGCAACCGAAGATGAAGGATTGACCTATTCTCTTCAACTTTTATTTAAAAACAAAGAACAATTCACCAAATATAATACTCGTTTTGAGCAAAAAGTAAAAGCCGTTTTTGATGCAAAATACAGAAATCAGGTTATGAGTTTTTCATCCTTGTTAGAAGAAGCTTAACTCCTAAAATTTGAATACTCAAAAGAAAGCATACATTTTCGCTCTATCTGCAATTCTTTGCTGGTCTACTGTGGCCACAGCATTTAAAATTGCATTGAGAGGGATGGATTTTCTTCACCTTCTGCTGATCTCATCAGGAGTTGCCATGCTTTTTTTGGGAAGCTTGCTTTTGTTTACTTCTCAATTGAAGAAAGTTTTTACCGGCAGCAAAAATGATTATATTCGATCAGCAGGATTGGGATTTATAAATCCATTTCTTTACTATTTAGTGCTTTTAAAAGCCTATTCGATACTACCGGCACAATTTGCATTGAGTTTGAACTATATCTGGCCAATAACTTTGGTTCTGCTTTCAATTCCATTATTAAAACAAAAAATTGGATGGAAGAATCTCTTGTGTATATTTGTTAGCTTTTCGGGCGTTTTGATTATCGCTAACAAAGGTTCATTTACATCCATTGAAACCCCAAATACATATGGAGTACTATTAGCTCTATCAAGCTCTTTGTTTTGGGCGCTTTTTTGGATATTTAATGTTCGCGATCATCGTGAAGAAAAGCAAAAGCTATTTCTTAACTTTGTATTCGGTTTTTTATACATTCTGATATCTATATTGCTGTTTTCAGACTTTCAAATGCCTGATAACAAAAGTATTTTAGCCGCTGTTTATATCGGAGTGGTTGAATGTGGAATTGCCTTTGTATTTTGGTTGAAAGCTTTAAAAATTACTAGTTCTACAGATAAGATAAGCAATCTGGTTTTTCTGAGCCCATTTGTTTCCCTGCTATTTGTACATCTTATTATCGGAGAATCTATCTATCTTAGTACTTTTGCAGGTCTGGTTCTTATTATTTTAGGAATAATTTTGCAAAAATTCATTAAAAAATCCAATTCAATTGAGTAACGACAGAATAATTATGGGAATCGATCCTGGCACAAATTTAATGGGCTATGGACTAATTAGAATTGTAGACAAAAAACCACAAATCATGGTTTCGGGTGTCTTAAATCTCAAAAAGATTACAGATCCTTACATTAAACTCCAGAAAATTTTTCAACGTACTCTGCAAGTAATTGATGAATACAAACCTGATGAACTGGCCATTGAGTCTCAGTTTTTTGGCAAGAATGTTCAATCAATGCTGAAATTAGGACGGGCGCAAGGTGTTGCCATATCGGCAGCATTACATCGAAACATTCCCATTTTTGAGTATGCTCCAAAAAAAATAAAACTTGCAATTACGGGTACTGGACTTGCCTCAAAAGAACAAATGGCAACCATTCTTCAGCGTTTCTTTAACCTAAAGGAATTCCCGCAAAACTCAGACGAAACAGATGCTATCGCTATTGCGATGTGTCATTTTTTTCAAGGAAATGCAATTATCTCCAAAGGAAAATCAACTTCCTGGTCCGATTTTGTTAAGAAGAATCCAGATCGGGTTAAATAAAAAAAAAGCCACTTATAAAGTGACTTTCATATGATTATAATTTGTTTTGCAGTTGCCATATAGCCTGTCCCGAACTTGTTTCGGGAGAACTTACCATGCTGAGATATTCATCTCCCTGTGTGTCAAAATCGCTTTGGCATGGACGTTTCATATCTATAAAAATAAATTGTTCTACTTAAAATTTGCTCTGATTTTATCGGCAATTGCTGCTAATTCTTCAGATGCAACTTCCAATTTCGGATTCGCAAAATTTAAATCACCAATATTATTTAATGGTACTAAGTGAATATGAGTATGAGGAACCTCTATGCCAATAACAGCAACTCCTATTCGCTTACACACAATGGCCTTTTCAACAGCCTTAGCTACACGCTTAGCAAAAATATTTAATCCACTTAATACATCATCTTCCAGATCAAAAATGTAATCAACCTCTTGTTTTGGAATCACCAAAGTATGACCAAGTGCCAATGGACTTATATCCAAAAAGGCAAAATAGTTTTCATCTTCAGCTATTTTGTGGCAAGGAATTTCGCCATTTATTATTCTTGTGAAAATTGAAGCCATATTTCGTATTTTTCTAATTTTATAATCGTGCAATTACATTGAAATATCAACAATCTCGAATGGAATTAATCCATTAGGGACCTGTATTTCAACAACATCACCAACAACCTTACCAATTAATCCTTTAGCAATTGGAGTGTTTATTGATAGTTTTCCTTGCTTAAAATCAGCTTCGGTTTCCGACACCAAAATATAAGTCATTACAGCTCCATTTTTTTGATTCTTAATGGTAACCTTATTCATCATCTGCACTTTAGAAGTGTCAATTTTGGTCTCATCAATTACACGACTATTAGCAAGAATACCCCTTAATCGTGAAATTTTAGCCTCCAATAATCCTTGTGCTTCTTTGGCCGCATCGTATTCTGCATTTTCCGACAAATCACCTTTATCGATTGCTTCACCAATTTGTTTGGAAATATTGGGACGCTCAATCCTTTCAAGATGTTCCACTTCTGCTCTTAGTTTTTTTAGTCCTTCGGCTGTTACATATGCATAACCAGACATAATATCCTCCTATTTAAATTCTTATAATTCTAATCTATTTGATCGACTACGATCTAAAAAACAAAAAGAATTTCGACAATTCGAAACTCTTCCGGATGCAAATATACAAATTTCGCATAATATCATCCTTTCCTGCCGTAAATAACAGGAACCAATAAAAGTATACTTTTTTTACGTTAATTATACTTTCTATCTAAAATTTCCTTGTAAATAATTGCTTGGCGCCAATCAATTTCTTCTTGATCCTCTTGATCCTCTTGATCTTCTTGATCTTCTTGATCTTCTTGATCTTTTTGATCTTTTTGATCTTTTTGATCCTCTTTCAGCTCACTCTGATCATCAACATCACTATAAATTGATTTTAATTCTAATAAAACAGACTTCTCTTTCTCTCTGCGAGCCTCTGCCTTCTCCTTCTGCAATCTTGCATATTCCTCCATCATTGTTTCCGCTGGTTCGGGAGTTATATCTTCTATAGGTTGAACAGAAGGTTTAGGTATCTCATTGCCCATAAAGTCTCCTAAAATTGAGTCAAATCCAGTTGATGGCTCTGATGTGGTGTATTGCAAAACCTCTCCATCATCAGGTGGCTGAACAGCTACCGGTCGCTTCTTTTTTTTTAAAGCACTAACAATAGCAAAAAAAGCTATTACAATTAGGTAGATTATATTTCCCCAACCATCATCCATATCTATACTATTAAAATTGATTAAAAAGCTTAAATTTGCCTTTGCATTACACTAAAATCAGTAATAATTACGTTACGTAAGAGTAAATTATACTAATAATGAGAAGCAACAAATCAAATTTACTATATTTTTTTCTTTTCCTTCTGCTAAATACAATTTTTTGTTCGTGCACAACCACTACTGATAAAGATTGTGAAATCCCTTATTCCTATGTAAGCGGTACTATTTATCTCAACTTCTACAGTGACTTAAACTCAGTAGGGAATGCCGTTTATTTTGATGAAATAGGTACATCAACAGGATACAATGGGCATGGATTTATTGTGGTAAGAACCAGTACTTCTGAATTTGCCGTATTCGATGCAAGCTGCACCAATGATAAAGATTCTGAAGAACATGTCGAAATAAACGGCTCCTATGCAGAATGTCCTGTTTGTGAGAGTAAATTTAGTTTATTAACAGGAGGATGGCCTTTTAATGATTCCTTGGCGAGTTGTGGATTAGAAAAATATAGTTGCACCTATTCGTCAAACAAAAACACGCTAACGGTTCGCAATTAATCTGATCACAAAAAAATTAGTCCACTTAGCTAACGAACTAATCTTCACAGTGGAAAATGGTATAATCTGGGCAGATTGCACAGTATATTCCTGTCGAATCGTGATGAAGTTTGAGCAGATTACACACTTTTGCTGTTACTGATACAAAGTGTTGCCTGTCATTTTTTATTTATTCGTTTCTTCTTCTATTACATTTTGTATTTGATCGTACAATTCCGGAATTTTATTTTTTACAACATTCCACACATATAGAATAATTAACTCCCAATATAGTCATGAATTAGCCTATCTCTCATTCCCACCATACTCCTCCAGGAAATTGAATTCCAACAATATTTTACGTCAGCCGTTATCTTTTTCGTTGCTTCTCCAATAATTTCAAGACTTCTTATTACAGCTCTTTTTAAAGTCTCATTTTCTAAAAACTCATCTTTTTCAAGTTCAGGAGTTATTACGGATTTGATGTATTTACATTCATCGAAAATATGTTTCAAATATGCTATCGGGTCTTTATGTATATGCTACCTCTTTAAGTATCTGTGGCCCAATATATCGACTCAGTCCATTCTTTGTTACAATCTCAACCTTCTCATTTTTAAAAATATTTTCAAACAGGTCATAAACAGACATATAATTATCAAAATTTTCTTTCCCTGATTCAAATTCTATAAGAATATCAATATCACTCTCATTAGACTGCTGTCCTCTTACATATGAACCAAAGAGTCCAACTTTAACAACACGAAAATTCAACAATATATCCTTGTGTCGTTTCATTTCTGATAATATGTATTCTTTACTTGTCATTCTTTTTAACTTTCTAATAAATATACTATTATTTTCTGTTAAAATAGCAGAGAACTCTCTCGTCCATAACATTACCCGCATCTTAAAAATAAGAAAATCAAGATACAATTAAAACCCGCAAAATTAATTCTTAAAATTTTTATTATAGAAAAACCTTGTTTCACTATACAATAATGCATAATTTGATAGGGAATTAAATTAATTTCTATCCTATGAAAAAAGCATTATTACTACTAATGTTCGGGGTGTTATTAACCCCTTTCGCAAGTTTTGCAAGTGAAGCTGATTTGGTTGTTCCTGATTTAAGACAGAGTATTTTCAATGGTTTGGGAGGTATCAATGGTTGGGACTTGTTATTTTATGGCATAATAGTTATTGTTCTGGGCTTGTTATTCGGAATGATTCAATTTAACAGAATTAAAAAATTGCCGGTACATCATTCAATGGCAAAGGTATCCAACATTATTTACGAAACTTGTAAAATATACCTGTTGCAACAAGGTAAATTTCTAATTATTCTCTTTCTTATAATTGGTACTGCTATTTCCTACTATTTTATTGGTTTGGCACATGTTTCCATTCCTAAAACCATGCTTATTCTTCTTTGGACTATACTGGGAATATTAGGATCGTATGGTGTAGCCTGGTTTGGAATCAGGATAAATACCTATGCAAACAGCCGTACATCTTTTGCTGCTTTGAAGCAAAAGCCTTTCGATGTAATGTCTATTCCTTTACGAGCTGGAATGAGCGTAGGACTTCTTTTAATTTGCGTTGAATTAATATTGATGATCGCAATTTTGCTTTTTATACCTGGCGAAAGTGCCGGAGCTTGTTTTGTAGGATTTGCAATTGGTGAATCATTAGGTGCTGCAGCTTTACGAATTGCTGGTGGTATTTTTACCAAGATTGCTGATATTGGTGCCGATTTAATGAAACTTGTCTACAAAATTGATGAAGATGATCCAAGAAACCCTGGAGTTATTGCCGATTGTACTGGCGATAATGCAGGTGATAGTGTTGGCCCTACTGCCGATGGTTTCGAGACTTATGGTGTTACAGGAGTTGCATTAATTACTTTTATCATTTTAATGTTTGGCGAAACAGGTTTAATGCCTAATGTTGGTTTTGCATCAACACTTATTGTTTGGATTTTCGCTATGCGTGTACTTATGATCTTTACGTCAGTATTTGCTTACCTAGTCAATCAAGCCATTGCTAAAGCAAGATTTAGTCAGGCTGATCATTTCAATTTCGAGTCTCCTTTAACTTCTTTAATATGGATTACATCTATTATTTCTATTGTTGTAACCTATGCTTTAAGCTATATCCTTATTAAGGATCTTCCGGAAGAATTGTGGTGGAAACTCTCAACAATCATCTCCTTTGGAACATTAGCCGCTGCTGTTATTCCTGAATTAACTAAAGCTTTTACAAGTTCAAGCTCTCGCCATGTACAGGAGATTGTAATTGCTTCTCGTGAAGGTGGTGCATCTTTAACTATTCTTTCGGGAATGGTTGCTGGTAATTTCTCAGCTTTTTGGAAAGGTATGGTAATGATGGCTCTTATGGCATCCGCATTTTACACAGTTCAGGATATTTCGAGTTTTGGTGATTACCCAGGTGTTTTTGCTTTTGGATTGGTTGCTTTTGGATTCTTAGGAATGGGACCTGTTACCATTGCTGTGGACAGTTATGGCCCTGTTACCGACAATGCTCAATCGGTTTTCGCACTATCTCAAATCGAAAAAATTCCAAATATAAAAGAAGAGATTCTTACCGATTTTGGATTTGAACCTAATTTTGTAACCGGAAAACACTATTTGGAAGAGAATGATTCGGTAGGAAATACCTTTAAAGCAACGGCTAAACCAGTATTAATTGGTACTGCAGTTATTGGTGCAACAACAATGATCTTTGCAATTATTCTTCTGCTTAAGGGAACGATTCTCTCGAATGGTGAATCATTACTGCAAATTCAATTAACCGATCCATCTATAATTCTTGGTTTAATTACCGGTGGTGCCGTGATATTCTGGTTCTCGGGAGCATCGATGCAAGCTGTTACAACAGGAGCTTATCGCGCGGTAGAATATATTAAAGAGAACATCGATCTGGACAAATCGGAGGCCGATATTGAGGACTCTAAAAATGTTGTGAAGATTTGTA
Source organism: Labilibaculum sp. (assembly GCA_016760525.1). Classification (GTDB taxonomy): domain Bacteria; phylum Bacteroidota; class Bacteroidia; order Bacteroidales; family Marinifilaceae; genus Labilibaculum. Next base: position 6,496 of record JAESUW010000004.1, on the reverse strand, counting down.
CTCAATATGCACAAACCGGAACGTGGAATATTTTTGCTGTAATTCTCTGTCTGACATTAGCATTTGCATTTTTTAGCCCGAACTTCTTTGTTGCTTATCTAATATCAATTGCCATTTTCGGTTTGTTTCAGGCAATATATATGGCTAATGCCGGTGGTGCATGGGATAATGCCAAAAAAGTTGTTGAAGTTGATTTAAAAGAGAAAAATACTCCTTTACACGATGCAACAATTATTGGTGATACGGTTGGTGATCCCTACAAAGACACTTCGTCGGTAGCCTTGAATCCAATCATTAAGTTCTCAACTTTATTCGGACTATTAGCCGCCGAAATTGCAATTAAGCTGATTGTTCAGGCCGATAAAGTCGGAGAATCGAGCATTGCTCCTTACATCGGAGTTGTTTTCTTAGCCATTGGGTTGTTCTTTGTATATCGCTCTTTCTACGGAATGAGAATTCCGGCAAAAGAAATAAAAACTTCCAATCCACAGCACAATCATGAGGAAATACAAATAAAAAGCAATCATCAAAATCAAATAAAAGTGGGTGTAGCTGGCAAAACCAGTAATTAACATTCCATTAGAATACAAACCCCGGAGAATTTCTTCGGGGTTATTTTTCAGGACTTGACACCTTTATAAATCTTTTATGCCAACAAGCTTAAAACTTTCAATCTATCTTTCGCCAACTGAGCTTTCAACTCATCAAGTGAGGCAAAAAACTGCTCGTTTCTAATGCGTTGATAAAAATGAATCGTGATATTTTTGTAGTAGATATCTTGATTAAAATCCAATATATGAACTTCGATGGAACGATTGTCTAGTTGATTATTTACGGTTGGTCGAACACCAATGTTTAGCATTCCCAAGTATCGTTTATCATCAACATCAACCTTTACAGCATACACGCCATCTTTTGGAACCAATTTATAGCTTTCCTGAGGATCTATATTAGCTGTTGGAAACCCAATTGTATGTCCTAATTTTTTCCCATCAATTACATCTCCTTTAATGAAAAACCGATAGCCCAAATATTTATTAGCCATTTGAATATCACCTTCTGAAATCGCATTTCTAACTTTTGTAGAACTAACATTTATAGCATCCATATTCAGGACATCCTGACGTTCAATTTTAAAATTTAGTTGATCTGCAAAAATCTTTAAATCTTCATATTTCCCTTCACGATTGTGCCCAAAACGATGATCGTAGCCTACCACCAAAAATTTCATTCCCAACTGCTTCACAAGGATTTGCTCTACAAACTCGACATAAGTCAATTTGGAAAATTCTTTCGTAAACGGATAAATTACCAGATGGTCGATACCTGCAGCTTCAAGCAATACCTTTTTTTCTTCGAGTGTATTGATTAATCGCAAGCCATTATCCTCTGCATTTAAAACCAATCTTGGGTGAGGATAAAAAGTGAAAATAACCGTTTCGCCATTCACTTTTTGAGCCAATTCCTGTAAGCGACGAATCACTTTGCGATGCCCGAGATGCACGCCATCAAAAGTACCGATGGTTACAACTGGATTAATTGCGGAAAAATCTTTTAAATCCGTATATATTTTCATGTGCCAGCAAAAAATTGTTCTATCAAGATTATTCTCTCTTACTCCAGCCTATCATACAGCCACTTACCCCTATCAAATCGAAAATACATCTTAATTTCCTGATGCAAAAATATGAAAATTTCAGAAATAAACTCAGACTTAAGGTACGTGAATTAAATTTCACGCTAATGATTCAATAAACGAACCATTTGTAAGGCAAGTAAATAACATTCCTTTTACACGGAACAAATTAAACCTGAGTAAGGAAATAATAATGATTATACAGGAAATTATTAGTAAATTTCCCGCTTAGTTTCCGAATAGATTCAGGGAAAAATAAATTTCTTTTTACTTTTTCCACAGTAATATAATGAGAATCACTTACTAATCTATAATTGCTTAAATTTATAAGGATAACCAGCTAAAAACTATTGAACGTAAACAAAGAAAACTATTCATATGAAAAAATTATTATTAGTCCTTCCAATCCTTTTATTATGGGCTTGTAGTCAGAAAGAAGTTGTTAAAGTTGAAGGTAAAATTGATAATGCTGAAGGCAAAGTATTGTACTTTGACAGATTAAATACAACAGGTGCCGAAGTATTAGACTCAATCACAATTGATAAAGAAGGACGATTTAAATTTAAGGTAGAAAACACCAAACCTGAATTTTATTTATTACGCCTTTCGAATGGTAAATTAATTACTTTATTAGCTGAAGCAAATGAAAGTCTTCTTGTTTATAGTAAAGGTGAAAATATGGGGAAAGATTATATCGTTGAAGGTTCTAAAGGCTCTAAGTTAGTGAAAGAATTAAACGATAAATTGAACGAAACCAAAGATAGTCTTACTACTATTCGTAAAGATTTAGAAGCGAAGAAAAGTGATCCCAACTATTCAAGCATTTCGCAAAACCTATTAGCAGATTACATTAAAGTACTTCAAAGTCAAAGAGATTTCTCAATTGATTTCATCATGAAAAATGCAACTTCATTATCAAGCTATATGGCTTTGTATCAGAGGCTGGACGACAATGCATTTACCTTGAACGAGAACGACGACATTCAATATGTTAAAATTGTTGCTTCTTCGATGAAAGCCTTGTATCCTGAACATGATTACACCAAAGCGATTTTAAGTAATCTTACTGATCTTGAAAAACGTTTGGCTAATCTTAAAATGGCTAAGCTAATTGAAAAAGAAGGAAGTAGTTTTCCTGATATCAATCTTCCAAACAAAAAAGGAAAAGAAGTTAGCCTTAACTCTCTAAGAGGGAAGTTTATCATTTTAAGTTTCTGGGCTTCGCAAGATGCGAGCTCTCGAAAGCACAATAAAACTCTAAAGAAAGTCTATAAGAAATTCAATAAAAAAGGATTGGAAATTTATCAGGTTTCTATTGATCAGAATGAAAACCTATGGACTAATGCCATTCTACAAGATCAATTAAACTGGATTAATGTTTGCGACCTGAAAACCGGAAGTGTTAACGCTACAAGACTTTACAACATTCAGTCTGTACCGTCGAACTACCTTTTAGATCAAACAGGGGAGATTGTTGGAAAAAATCTTTTTGGTTTGGCACTTGAAGAGAAAATTGCAGAATACGTAAAATAAGTGACTTAAATACATGCCAGAGCCTTGAGTATTTAAAGTATGAATCTTTTATATGAGTGAAAACAAAAAAATATATTTTGCATCGGATGTACATCTTGGTGCCCCTGCTTTACAAAATAATCGTGAACGCGAAAAATTGTTTGTGCAGTGGCTCGATCAGGTAAAAGAGGATGCAGAAGTCATCTACCTGATGGGAGATATTTTCGATTTCTGGTTTGAATACAAACGTGCTGTTCCGAGAGGATTTACACGTGTTTTAGGCAAGATCGCTGAAATTACAGACTCTGGTATTCCGGTACATTTTTTTACCGGCAACCACGACATCTGGGTATTTGACTATCTGCCAACTGAGATTGGAGTAATTGTTCATCGAGACATCGTAAAAACTGAGATTAAAGGGAAAAAGTTTTTCCTTGCACACGGAGATGGATTGGGTCCATTCGACAAAAATTACAGACTATTGAAAAGGATGTTTACCAGTCGGTTTTTGCAATGGTCATTTGCCCGTATCCACCCTAACTTATCTATTTGGCTGGCTCACAAATGGTCGGGACACAGCCGTTTAAGAGATGGAAAAGTGGAAGCTGACGATTACCGTGGTGAAGACAAAGAATGGCTGGTACTTTTTGCTAAAGATGAGTTGAAGAAAGAACATTTCGACTATTTTGTTTTTGGACATCGACACTGGCCTTGTAATGTAGATTTGAATGGAAAAAGCCGATATATTAATACCGGCGATTGGATAACGCATTTTACTTACGCTGTTTTCGATGGAGAGACAATGGAAGTAAAGGAATACGACAAACCAAAGATTAACCACTAAGGAAAACGAAGTATTTTACTAAGAACACAAAGTTGACTTACATTTTTCTTTGAGCAACCATACATTATCTGCCCGAATGGCACTAGAATAGCAGAAGGATTTTACTAAAGTTCGTAATTAGATTCTTTGTGATACACTGTGCATTCTTTGTGGTAAAACAAAAATATACAAAATGGAAATATTATACATCGCCCTCGGAATAGTTAAAGGATTAATCATTGCCTGGTTAATTTTACGAAAAAAGATTGCTCATCAAGCAGTGCTTCATCGTGAAGAGTTGTTGACTCAGGAAAATGCTTTTATCAATGAAAAGAGTGACCTTTCACACAAACTTTCTGTGTTGGAAGAACGAGCGGCTAATCTTCAAAATGAAAAAACAGATTTAAATGAGGCTGTGAATGTTGAACGTGAAAAGAACGAAAAATTGACTCGCTCTGTTTCCATATCTGCCACCGAGCGAAAAAATTTGGAAGAACGCTTAACAACTCAAAAGCAAGAGTTGATAGAACTTCAAAAGAAATTCACAACAGAATTCGAAAATATTGCCACCAAAATATTGAAAGAAAACACGAAAGAATTTACCACCTCGAATCAAAAAAACATGAGTGACATCATGGGACCGATTAAGGAGAAATTGATATCGTTTGAAAAAAAGGTGGAGGAAACCTACGATCGTGAACTGCGTGATAAAATCAGCCTGAAGGAAGAGGTGAAAAAGCTTTACGAGCTAAATTCAAAAATTAGTGATGAAGCCAACAACCTAACCAAAGCCTTAAAAGGTGATGTTAAGAAACAAGGGAATTGGGGCGAAGTAGTATTAGAAAGAATATTAGAGCGATCTGGCTTGACTAAAGGTCAGGAATATGACCGCGAAGTGGTGATGCAAAATAGCGAAGGACAAACCATTCGCCCTGATGTAGTCATTCGTTTACCGGAAGAAAAACATGTAATTGTAGATTCTAAAGTATCTCTGGTTGCCTACGAGCGATATGTAAATTCCATTGGTGATGTTGATGCTGAGAAATTCCAGAAGGAACACATTGTTTCGATGAAATCTCACATAAAAGAATTAGCCAATAAACATTACCAAAGTTCGAGTTCTTTGAATTCTCCGGATTTTGTATTGATGTTTATGCCAATAGAATCATCTTTTGCCATGGCTGTTCAATACGATCAGGAACTGTTTAACTTCGCCTGGGATAACAAAATTGTGATTGTAAGTCCTTCTACCCTATTGGCCACATTGCGTACCATTGCTTCTATCTGGAAACAGGAACAGCAGAACACAAATGTATTGGAAATTGCCAAGCAGGGTGGTTTGCTTTACGACAAATTTGTTGGCTTTGTTGATGATATGATTAAACTTGGTAAACAAATAGACACCTCGAAAAGCAGCTATCAGGATGCCGTAAAAAAACTATATGATGGAAGTGGTAATTTAGTGGGCCGAGCGGAAAAAATTCGTAAGTTAGGTGCCAAAGTGAAAAAGAAATTGCCTCAATCTTTGATCGATAGAATTAACGAAAAAGACGCAATAGAATAATAATATTTCAAAAAATTAGGGTGTCCTAAAAATTCAATTTTATTGTCATTATAATCCTGACAGCAACTGGAATAAAGAATATATATGTTTGAATGACAGATATTTCGTCCCGATAGCCATCGGGATCGCTCAATATGACATTTCTAAGTGAAACTTTACTTTTCGGACACCCTCATTTACATTTGATCCAAGACCTCACCTACTATAAATAGTTGCTTTCCCTATTAATTTCTGTCACTATAAATTGTTAATTTATAAAAAACATCTCTTAAATTAATACTAATTATATTTATTTTGATAAATTCGACAATCTTTTGTGATGTTAAGTTTTTATTTAAAATCTAATTTAACTCATCGCATCAATAAAAATATAGGTAAACTCTAATTAAACTCAAGCATGAATTACTTAAAATACCTTTTTATCATCCTCTTGTTTTCTTCTTCTCAGCTTAGTGCTCAGGATAGAATTATAAAAACTGATAACGACACTATTGTTTGTAAGGTTAAGGAAGTTTTAACGGATGAGGTAAAATATATCTTACCGAAAACCTCAAGTGACATTCTGTTTGGAATCGATAAAAACGACATTCTGAAAATCATATTAGAAAACGGAAAGGAGCTGATCTTTTCCCATTCTCTTTATGGAGCCAAAACTTATGAGAATCAAAAACAACATGCAATTAAAGTGGATTTTTTAGCGCCACTTACCGGTAATATGAGTTTTTCCTACGAAAAATTAATTCGACCATCAAGAAGCTGGGAAGTCAGCTTGGGTATAATTGGTTTAGGTGTTGATAATAACGATGAGAATCCTCAAGGTGCTTTTGCGAAGTTTGGAATGAAATTCATAAAGAGTCCTGATTTTTACCTGAAAGGCATGCGTTATGCACATATATTAAAAGGAACCTATGTGAAACCAGAAATTGCCTTCTCCATCTATTCTCATGATCCTGATTATTAC
>JAESUW010000188.1 GCA_016760525.1 Labilibaculum sp. | reverse complement strand
TAACGGCATGCCTTCTGCTGCCAGTAGCAATGGTATCTCCGAAGATGTAATTAATCGTGCTTTAGGCGAAGCTCGTTGTATCCGCGGTATTGCTTATTATTTTCTTACTGAATATTGGCAAGATGTGCCTATTGTTACCAACAATAACATCTCAGGTGATCAGGTTATTCGTAACACCCAAGCAAGTGTATATGAGTTTATTCGTCGAGATTTAGTATTTGCTTCCGAAAATCTGCCATCTACTCCATTCCAAAATGGTCGTTGCTCAAAATATACAGCAATTGGAATGTTAGCCAAACTACATTTAACCATGGCTTCTCATTTAGATGATGCTGATTCTGAAAGTAATTTTGGAAGTGCAAAACAATATGCCCTACAGGTAATCAATGAAAGTGGTTTGAGTTTATATGAAGATCTGTCAACCATGTTTTATCCTACAGGTAATAACTCTTCCGAATCACTATTCTCTATTCAATGTACCAACGATGGATATGGTTCTGGAAATGCCCGTAACGTATCTTTGTCGCGCAATGCTTTAATTACGCTTGGTAATTCATGGGGAGCAGGTAAAGGTCCCACATTAAGTTTGCAGGAATCTTTTGAAAACGGCGATCTTCGTCGTATCAATACCTATATGCGCAATGGCGATCATTACGATAATCTGGGGGGAGGTGATTATAGCTACGCTAATTTCTCCGAAGATGAATCAACAGAAACATCCAATGAAATGCTGGCTCACGTAAGAAAGTACGTTATTGGTGCTAATTCTGACTCTGACGGTTTAGCCGGAGCATCCAACCAGGACGCAGGAAATAATATTTACCTGCTTCGTTTAGCCGATGTCTACCTTTGCTATGTAGAAGCTTGTATTAGTTCCGGTACTTCAACAACCGATGCTACCGCACTGGATGTGTTTAAGCAAATTCGTACACGCGCTGGCTTAGGATGGTCTGATTCTTCTATCACCTATGATCAACTTATAAAAGAACGCCGTGTAGAGTTCGCATTAGAAAGCATCAACTTCTTCGACATTAAACGAATGGGTTACAGAGATATGTCAAAAGCCTTGACCTATCTTAATGATATGGATCGCGAACGTCAGTATGTTTCTAATGGGAATTATACCTGGCAGGAACGTAATGCTGACGGTGCTTACCACAGTGGCTTTACATCGGTTAACCCGGACGACGATACAGATGGAGATGGTTCTATTTTCTATTTGAACTCTGATGTGGCTAAAATCACAGTAATAGAGAATAATTTGGTATTACCTGTTCCGGCTGAGACCTTAACAAAAACACCGTCTATTACTGCAGACCCTGTTGAGTATGATTTTAACTGATAAAAAAAAAGATATGAAAATTAATATATTTAATATAGTTGTCGTAGCCTTGGCTTTTCTTTCTTTGGGAGCTTGCGATGATGATAATGACATGGAAAGTGGAGAAACTCCTATTGTAAGGTATGTGCGTCCTTGTGATGTTGCAGCTTCCGATTCTCTTCTACTGGGTGCGTATCTGGGTTCGAAAATTACAATTATCGGAGAAGGCTTAGCGGGTGTCAATAAAGTTTATTTTAATGACCAGGAAGCTTCTCTGAATCCGAATTTGGTTACCAATAATGCCATTGTTGTATTAATTCCCAATACAATTCCGAAAATAAAAGAAGACTTAATCAAGTTATATACGAATAATGATTCATGCTACTATATATTCGAAACAGTAGTGCCAACTCCTTCTGTTAGCTCAATGGCCTGCGAATATTTGGAAGCTGGGGATCTTGCTCATATTGAAGGTCTATATTTTGTAAATGATGAAACCAGTCCGCTTACTATCTCTTTCACTGGTGGTGTACAGGGACAGATTGAAAGTTCTGATGTCAATAATATTTACGTTACTGTTCCAGAAGGTGCCGAAAGTGGCCCTGTTACAGTAACTTCAGTATATGGCTCAGGAGAAAGTTCATTACATTTTCGTGACGAACGTAATATCATTCTCGATTTTAACAATAACAATTATCCTGACTACGATTACTTTTCTGGATGGCATGGAGCTGGTGGCGTTGCTTCAGAAGAAGGCATTAATGGTAATTACTTAATTCTTACAGGTGATATAGATGAAAATGGAGTAACAAAAGATGATGAATATTGTTTTGATAGATGGACATATACACCAGACGACCCTGATTTTGCAGATGCTTCAAATCTAAATAAGCAAGTACTAAAATTTGAAGTAAAAGTATCAGAAGATTGGTCAGCTGCCGCACTCCAATTTGTTTTTACCGGAGCTAGTGAGGTATGGTTAAACTGGCAAAGTAATGCTGACTGGCCGGAATATGCTGATACACACGGAGGAAACGAAGATTGGAAAAGAAAAGGTGATGCCTACCCCAATTACCCTCGCGGACTTTGGAACCCTTGGACAAAAGACGGTGTTTTTGGCACTGACGGATGGATTACAGTATCTATTCCAATGAGTGAGTTTAAGTATAATTCCGATGGCAGTAAGGCCGATATAAACCCTTCCGGGCATTATTCAGGACTCACAGTATGGATGGGAGATGGTGGTATCGTTGGTACCGCCTGTACACCAACACTCTGGATTGATAATGTACGTATAGTGCCAATTGATTAATCAACCTAAAAAAGTAAAAATATGAATCTTAATATAACATTWAAACAATGGAYGGTTGTACTRYTGGCAGTYTTTGCYATAATTTTTACAGCTTGTTCCGATGACGATGATGATTTATCCRKCCARRTRGTGTTGGAAGCCTATGGWCCSAGTCCKGCCTTGCGRGGKAGTGATCTGACTTTTATTGGTAGAAATATRGATCAAGTAACAAGTGTRACTTTACCTGATGATATAAAAATTACCGATATMGAARTAGTAAGYMSTGAGAARATWAARGTRACYATTCCTCAAAATGCCAAAGAAGGATATRTTAARYTGGAAACACCTAATGGAGAGATTACTTCAAAGACTYTATTGWCYTATACAGAGCCAATCTCWATTTCCARMATTTCTCCTAAYCCGRTRAAAGCRGGCGATACSCTTGTTGTTRARGGGGATTAYYTAAAYCTGATYCAGCAAGTGGTATTTGCTGATGATGTAATTGTAAAATATACAGACTTTACAGCATGGGATAGGGCAAAAATAAAACTTGTCATGCCAAAGGCAGCCCAGACTGGTACGATTATGCTGTCTGATACCACAACAACACCGATAGAACTGGAATCGGATGTAATTTTGGAAGTTACACTTCCTTCTGTAACTTCAGTAACAGCATTGGAAGATAAGAAGCCCGGGGATGAAATATCTCTTACAGTAGCCGATTTGGATTTAGTTGAATATGTTGTTTTAGCCAATAAAGATTCTGTTGATTTTACAGTAAGCAATCATACCATGTCCTTCGTTTTGCCTTCGGGTTCTACAGACGGAGAGATTAATATGCTAGCTTATTCGGGTGTAGCAGTTCCTATTTCTCAGCTTACAATGGCTGTTCCAACAGAACTTGTTGCCTCTCCTGCAACAGATTTACGGGCTGGAGATATAATCACTATTTCCGGGGTGAATATGGATTTGGTTACAACAGTTATTTTCTCTGGAGTAACCGATGAAGTTTCTCCGGCTTCTATTGAAGCAGATAAAATTACCGTAGTAATGCCTGATACTGCAATTAGTGGTGATTTAACCCTGAATACAGCAAGTGGAAATACGGTAATGGTAACTATTGCCACTCAAAAACCAGAGGTTACTGCTTATAATCCTTCACCTGTTTCGGCTGGTGATGATGTAACATTCGAAGGGATAAATCTGGATCTCGTAACATCTGTTACTTTTTCTGGTGGTGTGACTGTTGATGTAACTCCAGAGTCGGCTACAAGTTTGACCGTAACTGTTCCGGTAGATGCAGAAACGGGTTCGCTGATACTTACAATGACCAGTGGCGAAACTGTTGAATCTCCTTCATTGACGATAGAAAAACCTGAATTTTGCTATATTCCTGTGCTTCCTGGCGAAGATGTTGAAATTAATGCTGGTACCATTTTGTTGCTTGATATTGAAAATGGTGATAAGTTAACGGATGTTCAGGTAAATAACGCTACTACCCAATATATACTTCAGGGTTCTACACTTTATGTACTTATTCCTGGTAATGCGGGTGGTGAAACAAGTCTTAAACTAATTTCGTCCAACGGAGAAGTTGAATATACCATTAACGTGATTGGTTCGGGAACGACCGAAACCGTGGCTTGGGAAGGTATGACTGAAATAACATGGGGTGACGGAGGTCGTGTATTCGTTCCGGCTACAGCTTTTGAAGGTGTAAATGCAGGTTCAATACTTAAATTTTATTTCCAACAAAAAGAAGCTTGGGGACAAGCCCAGATCAATAATGGAGGTTGGGCAACTCTTTCATTCGCAGAACTTGGGAATGATGGTTATATTAATACAGATACCTATAACGACAAATCTGTTTCGGAACAGGAATTGGTACTAACACAAGAAATTCTGGATAATCTTAGATCTAATGTTGATGATTCCGGCAATGCAATTATCATTCAAGGTTCAGATTTTATATTCTCAAAAGTGAGTATTATAACCCAAGGCGGAGCTGCAAGTGAATCGATTTGGACAGGTTCACAAGTTATGCCTGATGATTGGTCAGGAAATATTCAATTATCTGCAGATCTCTTTACTTCTGCAAAAGTTGGTGATGTAATTCACGTAAAAACTGAAGATGTTTTGAGTGGAGCACAAGGTTCGTTAAAAAATGGCTCATGGTCAGAAATAGCTGCCGGAATGGATTACTTCGACATAACTGGAGATTTCGAACTGACCGTAACTGCTGAGATTCTAACACAGTTGCAATCGGGAGGATTGATAATTAGTGGTCATGATTATACTGCGACAGAAGTTTCTATCGGGTCATAATTAAATTTTAATAAATTTTTGAATTTATTTGTTCAATAAACCTTATTGCTTTTTCCTCTTTCGAGGAAAATGGCAATAAGGTTTAAAAAAATCAATTATGTTGCAAAATAAATTTTGGTATCATCAAATAGTGAGAGGTCTATCGCTAGCTTTATTTGCACTTTTTATTTTTTCGTGCAGTGATGAAAGTAATTCGGACGAGCCTCCTGTGGTAGATCCTCCGCAACTGGTAAGTTCTGTCCCCGGGGATGATGCTGCAGATTTAGCTGTTGGAGCCATCACAATTGTGCTGACATATGATCAGAATGTGACTACCCCATCTTCGGGGCATGGTTTAATCAGTCTGGGAGATGCGACAATAAGTAGTGTGTCTGCTTATTTAAAGCAAGTAACTATTAAGGCTACTGGCTTGGAGCAGGGGTTAACTTACAAACTTGTTGTTCCGGCGGGAGTAGTTTTGGGACCAACCAAGGTCGAAGCCCCCCAGGTGAGCATTCAGTTTTCTACTATTGCAGCTTCTTCGGTTGGTATTACCGCAAGCTTGTCAGTCGAAAACCCTTCTCTACAAGTACAAAAACTGTACGATTTTCTAAAAGAAAATTATGGTAAAAAAATTATTTCTTCTACTGTCGCCAATGTAAATTGGAACATTAACGAAGCCGAATGGGTAAAACAACACACAGGTAAATATCCTGCAATGGCTACCTTCGATTATATCCATTTAATGTCATCACCTGCAAGTTGGATTGATTATTCCAATACCACTGTTGTTGAAGATTGGTGGAATAACAATGGAATAGTGAGTGCCTGCTGGCACTGGAATGTGCCGAAATCTGAAGGTTCTACAGATTATACATACAAACCATCAGAAACAACATTTAAAGTATCTAATACCACTGTTGAAGGTACTTGGGAAAACGATGTGGTAAAAGCTGACTTGGAAAAGATAGCAGGTTACCTGAAATTGCTCCAAGTTAAGAATATCCCGGTTGTATGGAGACCCTTGCACGAAGCTGCCGGAAATATATATGAATATTCAGATGGAGAAGCATGGTTTTGGTGGGGCAGCGATGGAGCTGAAGCCTATAAAAACTTATGGGTTTATATGTTTGATTATTTTGAAGATCAGGGACTCAACAATCTTATCTGGGTATGGACTACGCAAACAAAAGATAATGCATTTTATCCGGGAGATGATTATGTTGATATTATAGGAAGAGATGCTTACAATGAGGCAAATGCTTCTTCTTTGGCTGCTGAGTTTACTTCCATTCAGGACACCTATCCCAATAAGATGGTAACATTAAGCGAATGTGGAGGTGTTACAAATATTTCGGATCAATGGACTTCGGGTGCCAAGTGGTCGTTTTTTATGCCATGGTACGATTACGAAAGGACAAATGATAGTGGCGAATCGGATTTTAGTGGTACAGATCACGAACATGCCAATGCTGCATGGTGGATTGATGCATTTAATTCCGAAAATGTCATGACTCTTGATGATATGCCTGATTGGGACAGCAATTAAAAAATAAATTATCAAGTTTTCTTTATCAAATATCTATAGATAAAGGGAAAAGGAACTTAGATAAGCCATAATCAGCTTTCAATAGTTTGTTAAGATTTTGTAGTTGTCTGATTTTCAATTTGTGTACAGAATGCATTTCTGATTAATATATTGAAAATAGGTAGTTTATAGATCAACTTAAGATCTCATTCCAAATAGTTCCCGGGACTAAAACCTAACGATCTATTATAAAACCAAGTTTTAAAATAATGAATTTAAATTAATGAGTACCAAATTGAAAACAATAGTAAACGAATTAGAGTGTGAATTGGAGAGAGTTTTGGATTATTGGTCGGATCATTCCATCGATTTTGCACATGGAGGCTTTGTAGGAGAAATAGACCGATTAGGTAGTGCAAGAGAACAAGCCTCAAAAGGAGCGGTACTAAATACTCGGATTTTATGGACATATTCAGCAGCATACAATCACACTCAAAATTCGAAGTACCTAGACTTAGCCAACAAGGCATATGATTATCTTATTAAATACTTTTGGGATTCAAAATATGGAGGATTAGTCTGGAAAGTTGATTATTTGGGAAAGCCTAAAAATAAAAGAAAGCAAGCTTATGCCCAGGGTTTTGGTGTTTATGCACTGTCGGAGTATTACAGAGCTTCCAAAAATGAAAAAGCTTTACAATTTGCAGTAAAACTTTACGAACTTATCGAAGAAAAATTCAGAGATAACGTGCATGGAGGCTATATCGAAGCTTTGGATTACGATTGGTCGGCACTTTCCGATATGAGATTGAGTAAAAAGGATATTAATGAACCCAAATCCATGAATACCCATCTTCACATTATCGAACCCTATACCAATTTATATAGGGTGTGGCCAGATGAAAAACTAAAAAAGAATATCAAAGAATTACTCGATTTATTTCTGGATAAAAT
>JAESUW010000036.1 GCA_016760525.1 Labilibaculum sp. | reverse complement strand
TATTAAAAAAAAATAATTTTTAAGACTAATAAAACTGGCGTTTATATTAGGTTTATTGCATACTAAGAAAAAAATAAATGATTACAGGATGCATATAACCTAAAAAAATGTACCTTTGGAAGGCTAAACTTAATTATTTGATCAGGTTTAGAAATGTAAATTAATAACACCCTAGATACTGGAGGCTAAATAGATAYGTCGTCATGTTTTAGCTCTTATTGCTGTTATTAAGATGTCTTGTAGTAATGGTGCTGTGGAAGATTATGTAAATCGGATAAAAAGTATCAAGAGGCAAATGTATGGTAGATCTAGCTTTGATCTATTACGCAAGAAAGTGATATTGTCTCAAACGGGATGATAATTCCCCAAATGTAAAGAAGAACCGGTCCGACCATAATAGCCAATGAAAGAACTATTAAATGGATATTTAGAATTTATTCTAACGGATAGTTGTCATTTAATAGTTAAAAAGTGTTTTCTTAACTTAACCTTTTTAATAAATGAAACATCTTAAAAAATCAAAATGAAATAATTTTTACTTGTTTTAGAGATTAAATATTTTTAAAAGAGAATTTAAAAATGGATGAAAAAAACGCTCAAATAACCAAACGGTTAATACAATTATACAATATTGATATTTCCCATTATAATAAATCATATCTTCAAAAGAATATCGAAAGAAGAATAAAGGAAACGCATTATTCATCGATTGAAGCCTATTACGTTTTTTTAGAACAAAATAGAGAAGAGGCATTTTTATTTTCCAATTCATTCCATAATAATTATAGTAAATTTTTTCGGAATCCCTATACCTTCTGTTCGTTTGAACATATTGTTTTGCCAAGTTTTATGCATAACGCAAAGAGCAAGGGAGGAGGAATTAGAATATGGTCAGCAGCTTGTGCTTCTGGTCAAGAGGTCTATAGCGTTGYAATCCTCATGGAGGAATTTATAAATTTATTTAAAGGGAAATTAAATTATCAGATTTTCGCAACTGACCAATGTGAAGAGCAAATTACAAAAGCAACCAAAGGAAGATATGGGTTTGAAGATTTGAAGCAAGTAAGTTTACATCGAGTAAAAACATGGTTTACTGAAAAAGGAGAGCTATATACCATAAAATCAGCATTGAAAAAAAAGATTGATTTTTCCGTATTTAATTTATTCAATAAAAAGCTAATGAGTCCACCTTCAAGTGTATTTGGAGATTTTGATATAATTTTCTGTGCAAACTTATTATTTTACTACAATAGTAAAAATCAGAAAGAAATATTGAAAAAAGTAAGTAATAACCTAAAAAAAGGAGGGTATGTAATTTGTGGAGAAAGTGAAGTAAGTATTTTTAAATCATATGGTTACAAGGAAGTAATTCCACAGTCAGCAATATTCCGTAAGGAATAAAAAAGTTAACACGTTAATATTGGTTAAACTAAAGTAATATGAATAATATAAGATTAGTTAAATTTTTATCTGCCGTAGTATCTTTTGTTGGCTTAATTGTAATGGCTGGATGGTATTTGGAAATTGAAGGTTTAAAAAGTATTCTTCCAATCTGGGTATCAATGAAATTTTTAACAGTGTTTTCATTTTATATTTTGTTGAAAGTAGTATTAAAGAAAATTCTGTGTTTTCGCAAACAACACTTATAGTTTTAATATTAATACTATGGTTGATTATGATAACTATTTTACTATCTACTTTTTTATCAACGAATATAGGAATTGAAGGTGTTTTTGTTACAGAAGCAGTAGATACTGTCAAAACTTCAGCCCTTGGAAGACCTTCAATTGGAACTTTACTAAATTTTATATTGGTTGCATTTGTGGGAGTTTTGGGGATGTATAAACTAAAGAAATTAAGATTATATGTTTCTGCTTTCGGTGTAATAATTATGAGTATAGCTGTTTTAGGATATATAGTATCTGTTCCTAATTTTGTGCTATTATTTTGAAGGATATAGTTCAGCTATGGCAATTCACACAGCCATTTTGTTTTTGCTGCTTGGTTTTGTTTTTTTTATCATAGGGAAAATCGGAAATGAGAAAAGCAAAGAATGATAAGAGGTTGAAAATAGAAATTAATTAGAAACATTATTTACAGGATTCAATTTAAGTCGAATTTWAAAATTTATAAGATGAAAATATTAGTATTCAAAAGTATTAAAACCCGTTTAATGACTTGGATTTTAATAATTACTTTAATTCCATTATTATTTGTGTTATATATCGCCTACCAACAACGGGTTAGTGCTATCCAAGAGCAAACTTTTGACAAGTTGACTGTGATTCGTGACTTAAAAGTAAGCCTGTTAAAAAATTGGATTATGGAGCGAGAAGGAGACATAAGAAACCTTTCCCATGATTCTGAATTAGAGGAATTGGAAGATGTATTTAACTTAAGTGCTTCTAAAAAAAGGAGTTATGAGATAGCAGAAGGAGCAACGAGTTTACTTAATCACTATTTGAACAGTTATAAGGACTACAGCGAGATTTTTATACTCAACGCTCAGACTGGTATTGTTGAGCTTTCAACCAGTCAAAAAAATAAAGGAAAAGACAAATCCAAGAATCTTTATTTTACACAAACGCTTCAAAATAGAGATTTATATATAAAGGATATCCATTTTCACGATGATAATGGGAGTAATATCCAAATGACTTTTTCCATGCCTATTTTCAGTTCACAAGAGAATGAATCACGAATAATTGGAATTTTGGTTACACGTTTAGATTTGCATAATTCATTGTATAAAATACTTCTTGATAAAACAGGATTGGGCGAAACCGGAGAAACATTGATTGTAAATCAAGATGTGATGGCATTGAATGAACTAAGGTTTTGGGAAGACGCTCCTTTAAACCTTAAAGTTAATGCGGAACCCGCCATAAAAGCAGCACAGGGAGGTACAGGTATTGTAACGACAATGGATTATCGAAAAGTAGAAGTACTTGCGGCCTATACCTACATTGAAGAAACTGGATGGGGCTTTGTAAGTAAACAGGATTTGAATGAGTTATACGCCCCTATCAAGAAAATGATTTTGAATTTTATATTGTTATTCATGATGACGGCAATAGCAGTTGTTGCTCTTGCATTTAGAATTAGTAGTTCAATTACTAATCCCTTAATTAATTTGAATATTGTAACTAAAAAAATAGCAGATGGAGATTTATCAATAAGAAATACCGTTAATACTGATGATGAATTAGGATCATTAGCTACCGAATTTAATAGGATGGCCGATGTTACACAATCCAAGATAAAAACCCAAAAAGGAGTATCAGAAATATCTGAAGTGATGATAGGTGAAAATTCTAAAGGAGGATTTTCGTTAGAGATTCTTAAAAGGCTGATGACTATAACAGATGCCACGATGAGCGTATTTTATGCTTTAGATGAAACTACTGCAAAATTTGAACACATTGCATCAATAGGAGGAAATAAAAAGATGTTAAACTCTTTTGAAGTCAAAAGCTCTGAAGGAGAGATTCATAACGCAATTTCGAAAAAAAGTATTTGCTATTTGCGTGATATTCCTGAGACTACTATTTTCAAGTATAAAACAACTGCGGGAGCTATAAATCCTAAGGAAATAATTACAATTCCTATTATGGAAAACAGCACAGTAGTTGCGATTATTTCTCTAGTAAATATACGCATGTTTACAGTAGAAAGTTACGCAATACTTGAGCAAGCTTGGTATAGTATAAATGCAGCTTTTTCAAGTATACGAGCAAGTGATAAAACCAATAATTTGGCGAAGAATTTGGTTGAAATAAATCAGGAGCTAGAAACTCAATCAGAAGAAATGAAAGTGCAAGCATTAAAACTTCATAGAAGCACTGAGGAGCTTAAGGAGCAAAATAATGAATTAGAAATGCAGAAGAGTCAGCTCGATAGTGCAAGTCGATTAAAAACCGTATTTCTTTCAAATATGAGTCATGAATTGAGGACACCTTTGAATTCGGTAATTGCTTTGTCAGGAGTTCTCTCACGCAAGCTAGTAAATCAAATTCCAGAAGAGGAATACAGCTATTTAAGTGTTATTAAACGTAATGGTAAACATTTGCTTTCCCTTATAAATGATATTCTTGACATTTCCAGAATTGAGTCTGGTCGTGAAGAAATTATAATCAACGAATTTAATGTGAATGGTTTGGTATCTGAACTGGTAGATATGTTGCATCCACAGGTCGAGCATAAAAACATTGAATTAAACCAGATTGATCGCAATATTGAATTACTCATTACAAGTGATGCTCATAAATGCAGACATATTCTACAAAACCTAATTGGAAATGCGGTGAAGTTTACAGAAAAAGGTAAAGTGGAAATCCTTGTARAAAAAGTAAAGAATACGATTAGCATTATAGTAAAAGATACAGGAATTGGTATTYCARMARAMAWGATASCYSAWGYWYTTGATGAGTTCCACCAAGTAGATGGAAGCACATCCAGAAGATTTGAAGGAACAGGGCTGGGCTTGACAATTGCTAAAAAGTATGCGAACTTAATTGGAGGATTGATTTCAGTAAAAAGTACCCTTGGTAAGGGCTCAGAATTTACCCTCACACTTCCTATTACTTATGAGGGTGCAAATTTAGGAACAGATGAACAAACAGCAATTAAAATGCCAGTTATYAAACAAACGCTCCCTAATTTAATACTCGATTTTTCAGCAAAGACTATTTTACTGGTTGATGACAATGAATCTGTTATTATTCAGGTCAAATCTATATTGGAAGAAATGGGTTATAAGACACTTATTGCTCGTAATGGGAATGAAGCATTAGAAATAATTAATCATGCTATTCCAGATGGAATTGTTTTAGACCTTATGATGCCAGAGGTTAGTGGTTTTGAGGTGTTAAAAAAAATACGAGACGTTGATAGTACGGCTCATGTTCCAGTACTTATTCTTACAGCAAAATTAGTTACTAAACCAGAGCTTAAATTTTTAAAACGAAATAATGTGCATCAATTAATCCAAAAAGGTGACATAAAACGAAATGAGCTTTTGAATGCCATTGCGGGTATGGTATTTACAGAAAAAGAAAAGATAGCGAAGTCGAAGCGAGTATTGCAAGATATTAAAGGAAAGCCAGTTATACTAGTTGTTGAAGACAACCCTGATAATATGATTACAGTTAAGGCAATGCTTGATGATAAATATAAAGTTATTGAAGCAGTTGATGGAAAGCAAGGAGTTAAAATGGCTAAAAAACATGTGCCTAATTTAATTTTGATGGATATAGCGTTGCCGATAATGGATGGTTACCAGGCATTTAAATCAATTAGAACAATCGATGACTTGAAACATATACCAATCGTTGCTCTTACAGCAAGTGCTATGGAGCAAGACCGAGAAAAAATATTGGAACATGGTTTTGACTCTTATATTGCTAAGCCTATAGAAGAAAAAGTGTTTTATAATACAATAAATAGAGTGCTATATGTCAAATAAAAAAATAAAAATTCTTGCTATTGATGATAACAAGGACAATCTATTAACTTTAAAAGTTCTGATTAAGGAACAGTTTCCAGATATTAAGATACTAACTGCTCTTAATGGAAAAAATGGTCTTGAAATAGCTGCAATTGAAGAACCTCATTTGATYCTTCTTGACATTTTAATGCCKGAAATGGATGGTTTTGAAGTATGTAAAAAGTTGAAAGCAACCAAAGRGCTTTGTGATATTCCSGTAGTGTTTGTTACAGCTTTGGGAGATAAGAAAAGTAGAATTCAAGGGCTGGAATGTGGCGGAGATGGTTTTCTTACAAAGCCAATTGATGAGAGTGAACTTACTGCTCAGATACGGGCGATGTTAAAAATTAAAATTGCTACCATTGAAAAGCTTAATGAAAATGAACGTTTGGAAGAATTGGTTGGACAGCGAACTGCTGCACTTATGCTCGAGATTGAAGAAAGGAAACAGRTTGAAAGTATTTTAAAAGAAAAAGAATATTTATTAATCAAATCTAAAGAAAAGATTGAAGAAAGTGAAAAACGTTTTAGCAAGGCTATTTTAGATGCGCCATTTCCAATAATGATTCATTCCGAAGGGGAGGTTATAATGTTATCCAGTTCGTGGACAAAAATATCAGGTTATTCTATAAAAGACATTCCGACAATTTCTAAATGGTCAGAAAAAGCCTATAGTGATAGGACAATTCAATCTTATGAATTTATAAATAATCTTTACGATTTAAAGGAAGAAAAACATGATGGTGAATGGGAAATTACTACAAGTGACAAAAAAAAAAGGATTTGGGATTTCATGTCAACTCCATTAGGGAAATTTCCAGACGGAAGAAGAATTGTAAGTTCAATGGCCGTTGATGTAACTGAACGTAAAAAAGGAGAACATAATTTGTTCATAGCCAAAGAAAGAGCGGAGGAAAGTAACCGATTAAAAACAGAGTTTTTAAATAACATGTCACATGAAATTCGGACTCCAATGAATGGGATTTTAGGATTTTCAGAGTTGCTGTTAAGCCCTGATTTATCAGATGAAAAGCGTAAAAATTATGTGAAAATAATTCTAAGTAGTGGTACCCAACTTTTAAATGTTATCGATGATATATTAGAAATTTCCATCCTAGGAACCAAACAAGTAAAAGTTATTGAAGATAAAGTTTGCCTGAATGATTTACTATTAGAATTATTTTCAATTTTTGATTTAAAAGCAAAAGAAAATAAAACACCATTATACCTAAAACAAACACTTTCAGATTCATTTAGTACTATAACTATAGATAGAACAAAACTGAATAAAATATTGAGCAACTTGTTAGAGAATGCCTTAAAATTCACGAATGATGGGTTTATTGAGTTTGGGTATAAACTTAAAAATAAGGAACTTGAACTTTATGTGAAAGACACTGGAATAGGGATAGAACGAGCCAAGCATAAATCAATTTTTGAACGCTTTGTACAAGCAGAAAAAGATTTATCAAAGAAGGTTGGAGGATTAGGTCTTGGATTGTCAATCGCAAAAGAAAACGTAGAATTATTAGGGGGAAGAATACAATTGGAATCTAAAGAAGGAAAAGGTTCTACTTTCTTCGTTACCATTCCTTACAAACCAGTTTATAAATCCACTGCTGTTGAAACGGCTAAAACGGAGTCTAAATACACTATTCTAATTGCTGAAGATGAGGAGGTAAACTTTTTATATATTGAGACATTGCTAAAAAATGTATTTAGTTTAGATTGTGAAACTATTCATGTAATAAATGGGAAAGAAGCCGTTGAGGTATGCGATGAAAACAAAACTATTGATTTAGTGTTGATGGATTTAAAGATGCCAATATTAAATGGATTTGAAGCAACGAAATTGATAAAAAAGCTTCGTCCAAATCTACCAGTTATTGCACAAACAGCATATTCAGCACCTCAAGAAAAAGAACATGCAATTTTAATAGGATGTGATGATTTTATATCAAAACCAATACATAAAAAATCTTTTAAAAATATATTGGATA
>JAESUW010000110.1 GCA_016760525.1 Labilibaculum sp. | reverse complement strand
GTCGCCCAGAAAAGTTAATTGTCATGCCGTAGATACTCCAAGTTAATGTTTGAATATCATCAACTCCTTACCTTGCGTCGTCAACTTTGCGACAGAACCAGTGAAAGTGTGTATTCACCAATATCGTCTGTTTTTACAACCATCCCATGTGGAGTAATATGGTTATCTAGGCTATTACTCTTAGCCTATCCAGTGCATCAGGGTTACAGGTTATTCCACTCCTCATCGGTGAGCCCTAATTCTTGTTTGAGTTGTCTGCGCTCCAACTGGGCATCAATGCTCATTCGGGTTTGGCGCCTTTGTTTTTGAGTGAGGGTTGTAATTTTTGAGGTCGTGGTTTTTTCTCTCGCTTCACGGTTGTTAATGGTGTTGAAATCGGCTGAATTAGTTGTGGTCGCAGTCATGGTTGTCCTGTCTAAGTCTCAATAAAAAAGCGGCGCAGTAAATTTGTTAGCCGTTACTGTGGTCAGTTAAAAAAAAGCAATTAATTTTTAAAGTTCGATATTGAGGGTGTACCAGTTTCGTAGGTTGATATTAGCAATCCCAGCCTTTTTTCGTTGGCCTGTTGACACCAAGAGGCTGAATTCCCCCAATAAACAATCAAACGCTCCAGCAGGTGAATGAATTAACCTGGCACCACGTYTACCCAGTCCTTTTTCGAGCATGGTCATGCTGCGAAGTTTACCGTTTGCATGGTAAAACATCGGTGAGTGGAGCTTAATGTGCTTAATGCCGTGTCCTGGCAGTATCTGGACCAGATGGAGCAATTCTTGATAGGTTTGGCGGTCAAACTGTTGGTAAGGCGACTTAAGGTGCAATGTGGCGGTTTGACTTAAGAGTGGCTTGGTTATCACGAGTTTTGAATGTGTATAGGTACTGAGCTCAGGGTTTATCAGTAAACCTGTTACAGCAGGGAAAAGGACGAAGGGGAGAACCATGTCCCAAAGCGTGACCATATCAATAAAAGCCACATAAAAAGGCCCGAGCAACGCTAAGAGTGACACGGTTAAACGTAATGCTAAGTCGAGCCTGGCAGAGATAAATCCATCGTGTAACGGTGAGGGTGGTTTGTGAAACACGCGAGTGTCTTGTGAGTATTGAGACAGCACGAACAAGAACAAGCTCACGGTGAGGCTCATTAGCACAGGAAAAGAAAGGGGCATGTGATCTCCAAGAAAGATGTTGAATTGGTTTTTTAACCAAATTTGATGTTTGAAAATGAGGTGAAAARGCCCCGCTATCGGAGGTCATCGGGGTAAAGCATACGCTTCAAAGTTGGTTAGCGTTATTTACTCTCCGTGAAGCACAAATGACTCTGCGGCCTCGATGGATTCAAAATAAGTGTCTAGTATTTTTTGGCCATGTATCTTAACCATAAGACTGTGGCATTTATCAACTTGCCACAGTCATCGGTTTTGTCGCAAACGCTATATGATAAAGAAGTTTTTTAATGGGTTGATACGTTTAGGCTTTCAATTGTCTCAATATTAAGGTAGCTATCGACAGGTAATTGATTATCACGTTGGAATGCGTTCACCGCGGCTATTGTTTCACTGCCTACGACACCATCAATTTTTCCTGGGTTGTATCCTTTATTTAAGAGCGCTATCTGTATCTGCCTTATTCTATCTTGTGACATATTGGTTTCACACRGTATAGAACGCCACTCCATATAGCCTTCTTTCTCTAATTCCTGATGAGTCACTGTTTTATACTCAGCTGGAATCTCCGTCTTAACCTCTTTCGCCTTACTTACAAGCTTTTGAACTTTTACGGTTTGATATTTTTCAGGAATATCAATTCTTTGCTCGGTAGCAGGTGTTATGACTATCTTTGTCTTTACTGTTTTATATTTGGCTGTTTTTTCTACTAGGCAAATTTTATTTCCTGTTCGAGTCCGCTTGGAATCAGTCTTATCATGAATTTCATGCCAAATATACTCACCTTTTTTCACCATAACTTCCTTGGAAACAGTACCGTACTTAGCTGGAATTGATGTCACTTGAGCGGATGGTTCATTCACCAACTCCTGTATTTGAATTGTTTTATATTCGGCCGGGATCTCGATTGTCTTAGTTGTTACAGGAGATATAAGTACACGTTTAGTTAAGGTTTTATATGTAGCAGGCACGTCGACTAAGCACATAATTTCACCCGTTGCATCATCAATTTTTTGTACTGGACCTATACCTTTCTTCCATATTTGATGAGCTTGTTTATCAAGCACCTGTTCTGACACTTCCTCATATTGAGCTGGAACCTCAACCAACCTAGTAGATGCTTCCTTCACAAGGACACTCTTACTCATCATTCTATATTCTGGATCAATAGTAGTTATCTCTTCACTGGCCTCACTCAGTAATACCTGCTCTTCAGCCGTACTAAACTGTGCTGGATGGTAGTGCTCATGAAAACACATACCAGATTGAGCACTATCGAGATCAATACCGTGTTGACTCGCGGTATTCAACACTGATGCCGTCGCTAATGGTGAAGAAAAATACGGTTCGATGTGCCAAGACCGCTTAGCTTCGGCGACTAAAATGTCTTGAACTTTCCAATCGTAAACAGCCGCAACAGGAACTAACCTTGATGAAGCCTCTAAGACAAGCACACTTTCCTCGACCATCTCATATTCAGCAGGAATAACATCTAGCTGATATGAAATAGGCTTAGCTAAAATTTGTTCACTTTTACTGATATACAGAGGTTCAACCCATACCCTCGCATAACACTCCCCAACTTTCGCATTTGGTGGTAATAAGGGAGACCGTTCAATTTCAACATTAGCAGAACCAATTACGCTTTCACGTTCAGCTAATGCTATTTCTCTTTGTTCTAACTCAGAAGATTTGAGTAGCAGTCGCTTACGCTCGGATTCTTGCTCCGAATTTGTTGCGCAAGCAGACAATAGGAGGATAGAGGTCATACTGAGCCATAGTTTATTTTTCTTGAAAAAGATGTTCATTTATATTCTCTTATTTTTNCTATGTAACAAACTTCTGGTACTACCAGTAAAATGTGACGCACCGGAGCACGTTCGTCGTTGACTTCATTCATTTTGGTGTGCAGACACTCCCTAGATACGAGCCAAGTCTGCGCGGTTAATCCAGTTAAGCATCAACTTTTCGCGGTTCTCAGTTTTCTTGGCAATGTCGAGCGTAACTTCCCTGATGGTAAGGCACCGATTTATTTTAAATTTAGAGCGATTTGTTGATGAAGAGGGTAGGTGCACGTCCGTTTAGTAAAGAGGAAATGGACCGTATTAGCGTTAGCGTGTGGTGATACACGCTAACTATAATTATATTAACCCTTAAGCACTAAAAACGTCCAACATTCAGGCTTAAAGAAATATTAAAAAAAATTAAAATATGAGATCGATTATAATTAGTCAACATTTGAGATAGGGGCAACTATCAATTGGGGGTGTTGCAAATAATCTTAGAAGGCGGATTTCACCTGTTATTGTCGGAAAACTATATGTAAATAACCTCAACATTGAATAATCTATTCATAAAGTCGGGTCTATCTCGCACCACGGAATCTTTTGTCATTTCGCAGCCAAAAATAAAAGTGGCCTTTATTTAGCATTCGTAATAACTCAAAACCTTGAATGCTTGACCAAGCGCGATTGTGCTCTTTAAAGCCCCCTGTAGCGCCTATCAAATATTTAACAGCTAATACCTTAATCATAAACAGCATATTCCCAGTATAGTCAAAGACGAACATTAATAGTATCTAATGCAGCAGAATTCGCCCCACTTTTATCAATCACCACCTTTTCAGGTAACCCATGTTGATTGATGGCTTTATTGAAAAATCCCGTACTGCTGGCTCATCACGTTTTTCACTCAAGTAAAAATCAATAATAGCGCCATATTTATCCACGGCTCGATAATATAACCACGTCGACCTTTAACTTTTATGTGGTTTCATCCATTATCCAAGAGCTGGATACTCGTCGATTTGTCATAATGGATATTTCGCTCAGCGAACATCTCCTCAACTTCACGGTAACTGAGTTTGCAAGCCAAGCAATAATTAAGTGTCGGAATGATGATATCAAGCGGGGTAATGTCGACCTGAAAAACTGAGAGCCATAAACGTAAAATATAAGAAGTTAACCAGAGGTTGTTTCTTATTTTATGGTAAAACCACTTACTGTAATTATATAATATTATTAACAGCCTGGCTTTATTGACAGGCAAATATAATAGGGGCATAATAAATGCGATGAGTCGAACAAGCGTATGGGGGGAAATTACAGGTATTAAACATAAATATATTTAATAGAGTGAAGTTACTACCGAGTTTTATTTATCTCTAAAGTTGTGGGGAACATATATGGTCAAGTGAGATTGCAGGCCGAAATTAGACTTTAACCGTAGATGACCGATTGAAATTTATGATTCACCTCACCTTCTGTTAGAGGCTCTATATGCTAAGCTATTGTTCTTTGAACTCTCTGAATTACAATGCTTGTCTTACTTTGAATTATTCTGAAATAAATTTGAATTTCATCTTTGAATTTCATCTTTGAATCTATCGTCAATCGGGATGGAGTAACCATAGATACTAATATGATCCTGGATAAGGATGCCAATCAACAGCAGTTACATGTATTAAATGCTGGTCGAGCCTTGAATCAGTTGTTCGATCTAGTGATAAAATCAGCTATAGAAAGTGACAGTATAATTCCCAGTGAAAAAAAACACTGATATTTGTCAATATTCAAAGGGCAAGTTTGTGCGATGTGTATGTGCTTAACCAAATAAGAGACCTCTCAATTCTTTTGCATCACCTTGGAGGCACCTTGGTTGCAAGCTTGATTAATGCCAATCCATGCCAGGATTGTTATTTCTCAAAAGACACGATATATTAATTGAAATCAATAACTTTAACTATCTAAATCAAGATTTAAGACGTTATGAGTTCAAGAATCATCCGTATGGTTTTGTAGCACTTAAAATGCCGAAAATAAAGATTAGATAGATATGCTTTTTATTGATTCAGGAATCGTCTCGAATAGTCTCAAAGGTTATCGTTGAACAAGTTGAGGCCATGCATGAATTCAAATCTAGAGGAAATAAACGTATCGATGGGTATCAAGGCGGCTTTATTAAAAATAAAGGTAATCTAAAACTATCTAGGTTACTTTAAAGTTGAACAGGGCGATTATAGTCACCAGTTCTTCTAGCCAAGAGTTACACTGAGAAGCCTCAACTTATGCATGTAACCTTGTATGTTTTTTTCTGCGACGGAGGATCTATTTTAAATTATGAAATCCATTTTTATAGTGCTAACGTTAGGTTTTTATCTGGCTGTATTATCGATCTGTTCTTAAACGTGGATAATGAAATATGTTACTCAAGCGTTAACGGGCCGCTTCATAATGAATTAAAGGATAAAAGTCGTCTAATAAATATTTTGTGTATCGATAACTAATACTAGGAAACCCGCTTTATCATTATCTTCGAAGCAAGTCATTGGCTACAGTATGAACAAGCCCTCATCATTTTAATTATATTGTTACTTCTGTGTTCACTCCTACTCTATAGGTACAGGAGCAAGTTACCTTGGAAAACACTCCTTGTTATCACTGTAGCAGTCATATCATTGATATTTAGTCGATTGAGCGCATTACAGTTAGACCATTTAATGCAGCAAAAGGATATTGAGATCCTCAATGGTTTATTCCACCTTGGAAAATATCAATTTACAGATGTGACCAGTGATGGTCTAGACTATCGTGAACTCAGGTTAAACAAGCGAATCATTAAGGTGTATCACTCTGGCTACATGTATAGTTCTAGGTGCTACAGAGAATTTTTCAGTTCAAACAAAATAGCAAACAACAGTAACATAAGAATATACATATATTGGTTTGAGCTAGATTATACGTTAAAAAAACAAGTTCATCAGCTCAGGACACCTTGCATTTTAAAAATAGAGAAGTTGCCTCCTCCCCTTGTGGTAGATAATAACATTACTCCACAACTCAACTGAGATCACTCTCAGTCGATAAGCGAAACTTAAGGGTTCTACCGCAAACATTGGTCCAAGCCTGATAAAGGCTTCTGTCGCAAACAAGTGGAATGCTCTTTGGTTCACTTCTTATATTTTACGTTTATGGCTCTCAATTTTTCAGGTCGACATTACCCCGCTTGATATCATCATTCCGACACTTAATTATTGCTTGGCTTACAAACTCAGTTACCGTGAAGTTGAGGAGATGTTCGCTCAGCGAAATATCCATTTTGACCACTCAACTCTGAACCGTTGGCTTATCAAATATGCGCCGCAACTCGAAGCCATATTCAGGAAGATGAAGCGTCGAGTTGCTGGCTCGTGGCGAATGGACGAAACCTACATAAAAGTTAAAGGTCGGTGAGTTTACTATTATCGAGCCGTGGACAAGTACGGCGCTATTATTGATTTTTATTTGAGTGAAACCCGTGATGAGCCAGCGACACAAGCATTTTTCAATAAAGCCATCAACCAGCACGGCTTACCTGAAAAGGTGGTAATCGATAAAAGTGGTGCGAATGCCGCAGCATTAGATTCCATTAATATTCGTCTTTGGCTGTCTGGGCATATACTGTTTATGATTGAGGTTTTGGCTATCAAATATCTAAATAATATTGTCGAGCAAAGCCATCGAAAAGTGAAAGGTAAAATGCATCAATGTTTGGGCTGAGTTGACCTTAGCGGGTGTTGAGCTTGGGTACATGATTAAGCAAGGAGCACCACTAAAAAGATGACACCATAGGAACAATTCTATTCTTTAGCGGCCTAATTGTATCTGAAGGATCCCACGGACTCAAATTATAGCAGCAAAATTTAAATTTGCGACAGAACCCTCAATTTTAGCCGATGGAGCAAAGAAATTAAGAATTTGGAATTAACTGAGGAGATTTACTTCAATCCGGATGAAAAAGCAGCACAAAATAAAATGGAAGCGACAACCATCATTGAAACACAGCTGAAATGACCGTTCGCAATCGCTGGAATACGCATAGAAGGAAAGGCTGTAGATGAGAGGTTGGTTAAATTCTCCCTTTTATAACGTGTTATAGTTTTGTTGCTTACTTTGACGATAGAGGACATGACCATTCACTACTTAAAGCGCAACATTATCAGACTTATGGTTATTACCAGTGCTAGCGTTGCTTTAACACTGCTATCGGCATCTTGGCNSWSCSKKYMTGYSRWTCNRRWTKTGGNYGSCNYGAGMTTSYGMASANATNWSATYGNMTWGANTGGKRSTKANMKKWMTSCCGWGRRMWYSCCCTCATTTCAGCTTTGGTGTTACCTAACACCTGTTCTGATGGCGTTCGTCAGGTTTTGCAAAAAATTGATTATGCTGAGCCTGAGCTCCGATTTGTAGGGTTAGTGCTTGATAAGCACACCTTATGTACAAGTAATGGTATTTTGTCTCATCATATTGAACTTCAACCGACAGACATATCCTTTGCTACGCTACACTTCTGAAACTACA
>JAESUW010000187.1 GCA_016760525.1 Labilibaculum sp. | reverse complement strand
GCATGTTGCAATTTGAAGTATTCCTGGGCGTATTTTACAGTCCAGCTCCAGGTACAAATTGAATGGCCGGAAGGATCGAATGCTTCTATTTCCAAAACATCTGCATGAAAGAAATTAGTTGGTAATTCCATTTTTGCAGAACCTGTTTCTCCGGGATTTAGTTGAGGAAGGGAAACGACTCCTTCGCCTAAAACCTCTTTTTGAGATCCTTTTAAAGGGGAATTGATTTTATAAAGTCGGTAATTCATTTTACAGTCCTTCAAATTGGTATAAAGAAATGTGTTCGATACGGTAAATTTTCCCTTAAATGATGGCGTTATATACAGTTGTTTGAATTGAATAGGGGCCCAAACTTCGCGAACGGTAAATACGCTGCCTTCTTTTTCACGATAAGGACCTACAATACCATCGGGTGCTCTAAAATCGTCTGAGTCGAGGATTCCATTTTTATCGCTGCGTTTAACTGCATTGTCAGCAAAAGCCCACATAAAGGCTCCGGCAAATAATGGGTGAGAGGTCCAGTTAAGCCAAAAATCTTCCAARCCTGCACCATGTCCCTGGTCRTACATTCCGTGYATGAATTCKGTTGGCATAAATACTTTATAGCCGTTGGYTAATCGTGCAACACCRGTTAARTARGTAGGGTAGTGGTGTGTRTCAATTTCATTAAAGTCGGCCCAWGGGTGAATTACRTGTCGGTTYTGAGGATCGTAATCMGCAAAATGYTKATCRAGATCGTAGTTCCAKCCACCTTCATTYCCRTTRCTCCACAGTACAATAGACGGATGGTTTACATCGCGGGTTAGCATTTCTTTCTGTAGYTTKGGTCCTACTTCGGAGTCATAGCAATTTTGCCATCCGCCCAATTCGTCAATTACAAACAARCCRAYTGAATCACACATTTCTAAAAAGTGCTGATCGGGAGGGTAATGAAAACGAACGGCATTGATGTTCATTTCTTTTAACAAAAGGGCATCATTTAAACTGATCTCTCGATTGGTTGTGCGTCCTCCGTCAGGATAAAAGGAGTGACGATTAATCCCTTTCATTACAATTTTGGTGTCGTTCACATAAATACCATCTTTGGGTCTGAATTCAACGGTTCTAAAGCCAATTCTTGACGACCATTCGTGCAGGGTTTTATTGTCTTTGTCGATCAGCTTTAAGCTTAGTGTGTAAAGTTGAGGGTTTTCAGGATTCCAACTTATAACATCATCCCATTTTGTGCTGATGTGTTGTTTTGAGCTCTTGCTTTTAAGTGCTATTGTTTTGGAAACAAAGCTCCCTTTGCCTGTTAGTGGTTCAATTGTGGCAATAATTTTACCGGCTTCTATTTCCTGAGATAAATCAATATCTGCATGTAAACTCCCGTCTGCTTTTGCATCTACAGCAACATGGCTCATTGCCATTTTAGGTTTTACTTCCAGATAAACCGGACGATAAATGCCTCCGAAAATCCACCAGTCTGCTTTTCTTTCGGCACTGTTGATACTATTGTTTGCCGAATGTTTATGAACAATCACCTTAATGTCATTCTTTTTTCCTGTGCTGATTTTATCAGTAATATCATATGAAAAACGATAGAAGCCTCCCTGATGTGTATCTCCGGCTTTTTCTCCGTTAATGAATACTTCTGTATCTGTCATGGCGCCTTCAAAAACAATTGAAATTTGCTGGCCATTCCATTGTTTGGGTACTTTAAACGAGTATTTGTAGGTACCTGTTTCTTTTGATGGTTGAACTCCTTTTTTCTTATACCATCTTCCATAGGTATATTCTCCAAAGCCTTGCAGTTCCCATTGCGAAGGGACTTCGATCTTACTCCATTTTTGGCTGTTTTGACCATCTGAGCAGTAGAAATCCCAGGTAACAGTATTTCCTAATCCGGTTCCGGATAAATAGTGCCGTTCTGTTTTTTGTCCTGTTGCGCAGAAACAGCTTACTAAAAGTAAGAAGGTAATGAGTTGATGTTTCATGTGGGTTGTATTATTGTTTGATATTAATTTGAATTCGACTATTAACTTATTGGAGATATGCGTACTGGTTTGTTCTTGACCTTTGTATCGGAAATGTTATCGGTTGTAGGTTATCAGTTGCGAACCAAGCACCTGCAACATATAACTTTTTTGATAAAACCATTATCACAACACCTCTTTCCCTGTCGGATCCGCGAAAGCTTTCGGGATCCCCTAAAAGGGAGAAAGCTGTAAATAAGATTTTATCTCATAAATTATTATTCGCTAACCCGACAGAGTCGAAGACCTGTTGGAGTTAACTCTGTCAGGAGCTTCACACTCTGACAGGTTAGGCCAATTCTCATGCTTGATTTGACACTAGTAAATACTACCAATTTAATTGTTTCCAAGATTTATATTTTTGTTGTTTTCCAGAGATAAAGCGTCTTTTGATTTTATCTTCAGATTCTTACATTTCCAGTTTTTGGCATATTTTATGATTCCTGCATTTTCACCTTCAATCGTAACATCACAAAAATTAAAACCTTCAATTGTACTGCTTTTAATTCCAATAACATTTAGGCAACGTTCAGCTCCCGTGGCTTTAATATTGGTGAATGATATGTTTTGAAATTTTGGGGTACCTAATTTAGGATCAACATTAGCCAACATTTTTTCCCAATGTTCTGGTAGTGTTTTACCTTCGTACTCTTTAGGAAGTAATGAGTTGCTGTAAGCTGGGTTCCAGTTTAAATCAACAGATATAGGATACTTAACATTTTTCATGCTGATGTTTGCCAAATGAATGTCTTCAATTTTACCACCTCGTTGTGTTGTACTTTTAAATCTTAAACCAAAAGATGTGCCTTCTGCTGTTAAATTATAAGCAACAACATGTCTGATATTACCTGATGTTTCGCTTCCTATGGTAAAAAGTCCCGCACCCAGGCCTGCATAACAATCTCTGATAACAATGTATTCACAAGGTCGGTTAACCCGCAATCCATCACTATCGCGTCCTGCTTTTAGGCAAAAGTTGTCATCATTACAATTGATAGTACTGTTTTGAACCAAAATAAAGGAAGATGAATCAATATCCACCCCGTCCGTACTTGGGCCATGTCCCTCTATATTATTGCTAATGGTTACATCATTAACGGTAACGTATTTTGAGTACAATATATGAATACTCCAAAAGCCTGGCTGATATAAGACTATTCCATCAATGGTAATGTTTTCTGAATCAGATATCAGTATTCCTCTGGGTCTTTTACAATCGTAATCTACTATCCACCGAAGACCTTTGGGGTCATATTCTTTACGCATGGCCCGGTATTTATCCCAAAACACTTTTCCTTTACCATGAATGGTTCCATTGCCCGTAATTGCAGCATTTTTTTTGCCTATAATATTAACCAGTGCCGATGGCCATTTCATTTCAATTCCGGCAACACGGGTTTCTATGTTTTTATAATCATCGAGGTTTTGACTACCCATAAGCATGGTACCTTTAGGGATATGGAAATTAACATTATTTCCGATAAAAACAGAGCCGGTTAAGTAAATGCCGGGTTGAAAGCTTACGGTTCCTCCTCCGGCGGCTTCTGCCTCATCAATTGCTTTTTGTATGGCTTTGGTATTTAAAAAAAGAGCATCTCCAACCGCCCCGTAATCTTTTACATTAAATGTATTCTTCTGATCGGGGAAAGTATGTGCTCCCACCTTATTCATCCATTCGAATTGCGGAACAGAAGAATTATTTTGACCAACTAGATTTAAGCTGAAAAATAGGAGTATGGCGAATTGTAGCGTTTTCATATTGTTTGTGTACTTCTAATTAGAAAAGTTAACGGGTATTAATTTTACTTCACTGTTTAAACCTGCAGGCATTGTTTTCCAATTTGCATAGCCTGTTTTTTTGTAAGAAAGGTCAACAAAGTTAATCTCCTTAAAAATGCGCCATTTAAATCCTTTTTGATCTAAGCTGGCAATGTGATTGGCAGGCAAACCTGTTACCTCAATTTCGATAGAATTAAGACCATTTTTCAGGTATTTCCCTACTGAAAGCCGATAAGGAACAGACCAGAGTGTTTGAACATCAACACCATTTAGCTTTACTCTGGCTGTTTCTCTTACATCTCCTAAATCCAATATCCAGTCGTCAGCATTGTTCTTGTTTATCGTGAATGTTGTTGAATATACTGCAACGCCCATATTTTCTTTTACTTCATCGATACTTAGGTCGGTCCAGGGAATTAGCTTTGGAATTGAAAAGGTATCGGTAATGGCTGGGATACTTTTTTTGAAGAAGATTTTCCAGTTGTTGTTAAGCACAAACGGATTTCCAGTTTCTCTTAGGTAGTGCCACTTATTACAATTAACAGAAGTCTCAAAAGTTTGAACGATTAATGATTCTCCTGATTTTAATTGCACCCTCACTTTTGTATTTCCGTCTGCTTGTTTTATGTGTGCTTTTCCTTTTTGTCCGTTAACCGGATTAAAAAATACCACAGACTTTGCTTGTGTTGGTAAAGTAATCCAGGTATCTGTGTCTTCTGATTTTAAGGCGGATATGAAGTAGTGATGCCCGGTTTCATTTTTACGACGAATGTATTGAAGATTCGCTTTTGTTTTAAATTCCTCGGCAAGAACTCCTGTTGCTGCAAGTGTGTTTTTATAATCTGTTCCGGTAATAATTTTTCCTTTGGAGAATGCCGTTGTTTTTGTTTTATGGAAATTAAGTTCTGGCAGTTTGTTTACTATATTTTTGAACTTATTTCTGCGATTTTTCAGATCTCCAAACCCGGGAACATCTTTAGGATAATTACCCATGAATACGATTTGTGCTCCCTGCTTAGCCAAGGCAATAATTTTTTCAAGTACTTCAACCGGCATTTTGTCAACAGCAGGTACAATTAAAGCTTTGTATGAAGCGCCTCCCGATGTGGTGAGATGTCCATTTTTGAACGTGGTGGACTTAATGAATGCATCAGAAATATAATCCATATCGTAACCGGCTTTACTAATTTGGTGTACAACATTTATAAATTCCGGAGCTCGTTCTTTCATTTTATGGATATCGAATTGTAATAATCTTCCATCCACTTTGTGCCACATGTCGTAAATAGGTAAATAAACCAGAAAATCATTATCGGGTTTACCCATTTGCAAGAAAGACTGTACACGCGATATGTACTTAAAAAAGGGTTTGGCATCGCGCCATAACGGATTGGTAGGACTCATATCAACCGAAGCGTAAAACTTCCAACCCGGCCAGGCAGACTCTGCCGGACTATAGGTAGTGCCATGAAAATAAACATGGTTAACGCCGGAGAGAAACATCAAATCCAAATCGGGTTTGCACTGAGCAAAGGAGGTTCTAAAATGCTCGGTAAGCCATGTGAATGTTTCTGATGAGGTATATTTTTTTCCTGATATATGAGCTGCTGACGAAGCGTATTTTAACATGGAAATATCCGAATCGTTATGACGTGTTAAAGAATCCTGTCTTAATCCTTTAATGTGAAAGTCAGATAAGCCAAATCCTTCGCATTCGGGTACATCTACTGCCGCATAAATATCAATTAAATTACCTGGTGAACCATGTGCCTGATTTCGGGTTTTGCTATTCTGTTTGTGTGCCCATTCAGTCCAGGGTTTCGTGAAATTTTCCAGTAATAATTTCGATAAGGTCTCCCTGTAATCAGATATAATTCTTGCTGTTGTTTCGTTTCGGGATTTTGATAAAAACTCAGGCAGGTGATTTTGAAGTTTATATCCTTGCATTTCTTCAAAGGCTTTTAAAAATCCGGGCGTCCAATCTGCATTGTAAACTTCGTAACTGTCATTAAAAAAGTAATTGGGAACAGGAGCACCGCTATCTTCAAACGCTTTTGTGAATTTATTCAGGTATTTTTCTATACTTTTTTTTGAAAAATGATTTAAGACGAAACCTTTACCACCGGGAGCAGCTCGCTTAACTTGTTGAAATGTATTGCCTTCAAAAAGAGCAATTAATCTCCAGTTCCCCACAGGTGCTTTCCACTCCAGTTTTTGCTTAATCACTTTATCTGTAAGGTCTATTTTTTCGCCTTTTTCAGAAAAAGCCATTAAACTTGCCAGCTTTGCTGTTGTTTCTTGTTTTTTATCATCAGGAATAATCAACTGGTTGAATTGTTGCCTTGCTGATAATTTAAATTCCTTGATCAACATGCGACTAGCGGCATCCTTAAGCCCAACATCAGGCCCTCCAAAAGGCCATCCGGTTCCGGTATTCAGGTCAATGTTTATCCCCAATCTTTCAGCTTCCATTTGGGTATGGCTATACAATTCCATCCACCTGTTCGATAAGAAATCCACTTCATTAGAATCATTTCCCTGAACCCCATAAATTGGCGTAATTTCCAGAGAACCTAGTCCGGCATCAGAATATAATTCCATGTTTCTGGTCAGGTTTACTTCATCTACAGCGCTGCCCATCCACCACCAGCGGGCTCCGGGCTTCGTGTCTACAGATTCTTCGGGCCATTGAATCTCTGACTGGCATTGTGCAGTTAGAAAAGGGATTAAAAGCAGCATGGCCAAGCTAGCTGAGTTTTTAAGGGATAATAACATGCTTCGCTATATTTTTAAGGTTTTGTTTTTTAATTTCAGTAGCTACCATTTTTGCGATAGCTGTAGCACCAAGTGCTTGCAGATGTGTGTTGTCCTGAGATCCATTAGGTCGAATCGAATCAATACCTGCTTCAATCCACATATACAATTTTTTTGAAGGTTCATCGCCCATCATTATAATTAAATCTCTGGATTTAAGCCAGGTATCTATTAAGGGAATGTTTAGTGAATCGGCCAGTTGACGGGTAATTACAGGGTATCCTTTTAACCGATCATCAAGTAAAGCATTGTCTTTAAATGTTCTCATCACAATTGAAGTGGCCAGAATTGGCCGGGCTTGTTTTGCCTGTGCTTCCTTCACCATAGTAATCAAATTTCTTTTATAATCGGGGTAGGAGGCATGTCTTTCCGGTTTCGAAGAAGCATCGTTATGTCCAAATTGTATAATCACATAATCGTTTGGATGAAGAGAATCAACGACTTCTTTCCATCGTCCTTCTGCCAAATAGCTTTTGGTACTTCGGCCTGCTTTTGCCTTATTAACAACAGTAACATGTTCATCGAAAAAATCGGGCAGCATCTGAGCCCATCCTCTCATTACTGTTTTTGTTGTGTCGTAGTTTTGAGCTGTTGAATCGCCGGATATAAATATGCGAACGTCTTTTGGCTTTTGTGTACAACAAACAAGAAGGAATGCGCTTATAGTTAGTAGTAATGTTGTTTTAATTTTCATATTCTTTACTGATTTTAGAATTTATTTTTTTAGAAACTTCAAGCCTTTATTGAAAAAATAATTAGTAACTGGTGTTAAGTAAAGCATTAAATGACGTATAAAACCTGTCAGGTTTTCAGCATAAATAGCTCTGCTAATTGTATTTAAATCACATTCAAACCTGACAGGTTTCGCTTGACTTGACACTAGTCATTAGTAGCTGGAAAATAATTCCGTATTAGGCTACTTGTTACTAATATCTATGCGCTTGTTCCTTGAAGCTATTTAAGGATTTACTAATT
>JAESUW010000141.1 GCA_016760525.1 Labilibaculum sp. | reverse complement strand
AAAAAGAGAACAGGATTGCCAGGCAAATTAGTTTTAGTTTTATAAACGACATTTTTAGTTTTAGTTTTAATGATGATAGTTTGCTAGGATTTTGTCAGTGTTTGATTTTAATATCTCATCCCAAATTCTATGGTTAATCCAAATATTTTCGAAATAATTTTTAATTATTGAGTAAATTCATTTTATTTTTTCCTTCCATAACTTTACGCTCATATTATTGTTTGATTAATGGATCATATTTTATTGCATCCAAGGCATACATGTATAGTAATGTCTTCAATTTTTCATTTGTGATATAGCTAACTTGAGTCTTGCCTTTACTTGTGTTATATCAAACCTTAAATTTCGAGTGATCAGCTAACCAAACAGAGATTAAAACCAGATATTAACCCTAATAAAAAATTTCCGTTATAACAGGTTAAACCAATCCTTATACTTGACTTAACATTGGTTTATTTTTTTACATATTACAATAAACCCCTACTATTGTATCATTAAGATACAATAGTAGGGGTTTCATTCTATTTCTCCAAAAAAAGGAAGCTTTTTTTTACGTTTCAACTACTTTCTAAATATCCCTTTAGATTTTTTGTTTCTTAGACTCGATATATAATTATGAAGGTTACTACTTTCTAACACTAGCTTAAGGTTGTGATTTACCTATATGTGATCATTCCACACACCGTATTCATTATTAATCTCTTAAGATTATTTGTATATTTATTAAAGAACTAAAAAATCCAAACCTATGTCCAAAATTTTTGAAATACCACCTCGAAATATAATTTATGAAATCAAAGATTTACGTCAACAACTAGACACTCGAATATCAAAAAAAACAGATGCTAACATACTTATTGCGACTTGGAACATAAGAGCTTTTGGACGCTTAACAGCAAAATGGGAAGCCGAACCTAAAGATAGTCCCTGCAGGGATTTACACTCTTTGCTCTGTATAATTGAGATAATTAAAAGTTTTGATGTAATTGCAATACAAGAAGTAAAAAATGATATTAAATGTTTACGTGATACTATACGTATGCTCGGTGATGATTGGAGTTTTATAATGACTGATATTACAAAAGGTGGTCCCGGTAATGGTGAAAGGTTAGCTTTCATTTTTAATACGAAAAGGGTTAAACTATCTGGATTAGCTTGTGAAATAGTTATTCCACGAGAACAACTCCTGGATATAAAGCCTGATGCTCTGGATAGACAATTTGCTCGAACACCATATGCCGTAGGCTTCAAAACTAAAAATAAAACCTTTGTACTTTTAACACTTCATATTTTATATGGTGATAATTCAACCGATCGTATACCTGAATTAAAAGCAATTTCAGAATGGATGTATACTTGGGCTAAACAACTAAAAAAGTGGAATCAGAGCTTAATAATTCTTGGTGATTTTAATATAGAACGTAAAGGAGATAAAGCATATAATGCATTCGTCTCAAAGGAGCTTTTTATTCCTGAATAAATTCGTGATTTACCGAGTACTATCTTCAGAAAAATCAAACTATATGATCAAATTGGCTGGTACAAAAATAGTAGAGGTAAATCACAAATCTCATTAGATTTTATTAACGGTGGTATCTATGACTTTAGAGACTATGTTCTAACTGACAGGAACTATTCCTTATCAAAACTATCATTTAGAATTTCTGATCATTTTCCCCTTTGGTGTGAATTTAAAGTATAAAATATCTCATTGCTAGAAAATTTGTACTCAATTTGAACCATCTCCTAAATTGATTGCATAGGCAAATTT
Organism: Labilibaculum sp.; assembly: GCA_016760525.1. Classification (GTDB taxonomy): domain Bacteria; phylum Bacteroidota; class Bacteroidia; order Bacteroidales; family Marinifilaceae; genus Labilibaculum. The sequence goes on along the minus strand of JAESUW010000141.1, from coordinate 52,655 downwards.
GTAGCGATTTTTTTATGTCTGAATGATAATATGCTTGGTGCGAAATTTCAGAATATTGTCCAACACATTATCTAATAAATTAAATACGAAAGTTACATTTCTTTCAAGTTTGCTTTGATTATCTATTGAACAAGAAAATAAGTTCTGTATCGATAAATGTGCAAAAGACATCAAATAAGACCAAATTCTTTTGAGATAATCTCAAAGTGAACTCTCAAGTGAACACAACATTTCAAACAGCAACAAAGCATTATAAATCAACCCTTTTTACAAAAACTATAAACTCCCTCTCTCTCCGCAATTTAGGAATTATCCTAATCCAAAAGGCTGTAAATCTACTGATTTACAGCCTTTTCTGTTTTCACCCAATTCATTCTATTATAGATAAAGTCAATTTTGCAGATACCCAAGGAGAGAAGATCTTTTTTTAATAAATACTATTGCTCTTGTGACCAATAAGGAATTTCATATTTTCAGTTATCTTCTTTCCAAAAATTAAGAATTATTACCCAATCGTTTCATGGTATCAAAAACTACCTATATATCTATATTATTCATTTCAAATAATATAAAAAAAGGACAAGAAATCATGTCCTAATTATAATTCTATCTTTTAAGTACATTTATTTTTCTTTCATCTGAATAGAGTTCACAAGAAGATAAGCCATGGCAATCATTAAAACGACCATAGCACCAATTTGTCCAAAAGAGTCAGAAACAACCCCCATTATCGGTGGCACAACAGCACCTCCAGCTACCCCCATAATAAGTAATCCGGAAACTTCATTAGCTCTTTGTGGCACTCGTTTTAAAGCGGCTGAAAAAATTATGGAGAATACATTGGCTAATGCTAATCCCAAACAAAAAATTAATATTGAAATACTCCAAATATTCGTAACAAAAATCATTAAGAACATTGCAAAAACACCTAAAATCATACTTCCGATATAAAATTTTCTCCCAGAAAACTTAATCAATAAAATTGCCCCGACAAATGTTCCTACGGTACGTGCCGCAAAGTATAGACTCGTTCCTAAACCAGCTTTTTCCAGAGTCATATTGGTGCGTTCTATTAAGAATTTAGGTAAAGTTGTATTTAGGCCAACATCAATTCCAACCAAGAGCAGAATTGCTAAAAAGAAAGTTAATATTACCGGGTCTTTTAAAAGACTGAAACTCTTATAAAAACTAGATGTACTTGTGTTTTTTTCGTCTTCTTTAACAGGTGTAAGTAATAACCATAAGCCTGAAATAAGTGTTATTAAAGCAAAAACAGGAAACATCATTTTCCAATTACCAAATGAACTTGAGGCCACACCTGCAATTACAGGCCCCAAAAAAGATGCAATTGCTTTAACAAATTGTCCAAGTGTTAAACTACTTGTCAACTTTTCGCCACTAACCACATTTGTTAATAGAGGATTTAAGGACACTTGTAAAATTGTGTTTCCGATACCCAATAATGCGAATGCAAATAGAACCATCGAAAAGCGATATTCAATTAATGGTATTAACAAAGCCAGAAACGTTGTGCATAAACTAATAATTACAGTCTTTTTCCGTCCAATTTTATTCATCAACATACTTGTTGGTACTGAAAATACTGCAAACCACAAAAACACCATCATTGGCAGAAGATTTGCAGCGGAATCCGTTAGGTTAAAATCCTGTTTTACGTAACTTGTAGATATCCCTACTACATCAGCGAATCCCATTACAAAGAACCCAAAGAACACTGGTAAAATATTCCTTTTTGAATCTTTATGCATTATTATTCAATTTAAATGTTTGACACTAAAGGCTGTGTTTTCAACCAGAAATCATTATCTATTAAACGAGCTCCCCCAACCATGGCTGCCGTTTCCATTAATTCTGAAACAGATATATCAATAGTGATAGATTGTTTTTTTAAAACCTCCTCGAAATATGGACCAAATAAATGATATGCCTTTGAAATGTTACCTCCAATCACCAGACAGTTGGCATTAAAATTCTTCAGGAGCGGAGACAGGAACTCTCCCAGCCTTTGCCCAAAATCGATAAATAATTCTTTCGCAATCTTATCATCCTCTGCCTTATCGGCGATTTCTTTTACTCCATGGCATTTTTCACCTGTTCTTCTTTCATATTCCTGAACAAACCATCTGGTTGAAAAATAATCATCAGCAATTCCATTTTCGTAAGGGAAGTTATACACATATCCCATTGAAGGAACATTGTTCCCCTCTAATACAGGAACTCCATTTGTCACGAAAGCAGAACCAAATCCTGTTCCTAAAGTAATTGCCACAACTTTATCAAAACCTGCACCTTTACCACTCCATGTTTCTCCAATTGCAAACGACATTGCATCATTGATGTACCTAAAAGGTATAGCGTCAGAAAGGTGTAATACTTTTTTCAACTCATTTCCTATATTTAAACCATATAGGCTATCATATTTTGCGACATCCTTCAGTAAGGCTATTCCTTTTTTATAATCAAATGGTCCGGGCATTGCAAATCCAATTCCGTCTATCTGATCAAAACCTACATAATCAATCGTTTTCTGAATTGCTTTACCCCATGTCTGAATTATTTCGTTTGCGCAAGCTTGATTATTTACCTTGTATTCTGAATAGCTATCTCTAACAGCACTACCTTTTTCCACATCAACCAGGATTGAGCTAATATGACTACCGCCAATATCTACTCCAATTGCATATTTTTTTCTCATTGATCCGTTTTTCAATTAAATAACAGAGGTAAGTCTGATTATAAATTCAGACTTACTTCCTCTAATTCATTATCTTGATATTTATTTCATAAATGCAACGATTAACATTGCCTCGTTATCAGAAATATTAGTGATGGTATAACTTTTTGCCGAAGCCGGAACAACGAATGATTCTGCGTATTGAAATGTCTCACACATTCCATTCTCCGATTCAATTTTTATGCTTGTTCCTTCAACCAGACTTAATACATGGCACTTTCCTTCAGTTTCAATAGCTATCTCTGAATTAAAATGATAACGATTTACCCGGTATGAATGCTTTTCATGAGTTGGTAGTTCATATCGCACCCAATCTTCTCCTTTATTCAACTCTACAGGTTGGGAAATAAACTCCTTCTTGACCTTTTCTCCTTTTCTATCAAAATAAAGGTTTTTCATGCCATGTTCAATATTTAAAGGTCTTGGATTACCATCCAAATCAGGTCTTACCCAATCGTACATTTTAAAAGTAAAAATGTATGGCGTTGTACTAATTTCCAATACTAAATTGTCAATGCCTGATGCGTGAATCGTTCCCGGAGGAATCAAAAATAAATCGTGTTTTTTTGCAGGATGAGTTTGAACAAATTCTGTAATATCAATAGGAGTGTTGGAATTAAAACTATTCCAGAGTGTTTTCTCAAATCTCTTTGGTTCAATATCTTCCCGGAAACCAAGATAAACGGTTGCATCATTTTTCCGATCCAGAATATAATAAGTTTCCTCTTGTGTTATGGTTTCTCCAAAATGTTCTTTACAATACTCTGGTCTCGGATGACATTGTACTGAGAGATTACCTCCATCAAAAGTGTCAAGGAAATCGAATCGAATTGGAAATTCATCTCCAAATTTTGAGTAATCCAGTGCTCCCATTACTGACTCTCCTTCAGCGTACATGATAAAGTCAAAAGATACTTCTAACAGATTTTTAGAACTTTGAAATACGATGCCATTTTCAGGTGTAATTAACTCGAAGGACCATGCATAATTCTTAACTTCTTTATTTAGTCCATCAATCTTATCTTTTATCCATGCTCCTCCCCAAATACCAGGTTCAAACCATGGTCTTGCTCTGAACGGGCTTTGTCCCATTTGCTTTAGTCCTTTTCTAAAGGCATCTCCTTCCATCCAAGGATAGACATCCTCTCTTTGTCCGTCAAGTATAATATCGATATCCTTTAGAATTTCCTTTTTATGCTTGTTTAAAACAACCCAATCAATAAAGTAGTAACGCTTATAAGTAGTTTTCATATCAGAAACTTTGGTCGTTCCTAAGTTTCTAACACTTTCTGCACGTACTCTGAATTGTAACTCATTCTTTGGCAAATCAATATAAAGCAATATTCCTTCATTCTTAATTAGTGACGCTCCGCAGCCATAATAAATGGTAAGATTATCTCCATGCTTAGCTTTCAATTCTGCCAACTTGCACACATCAAAAAAATCAGCAAGGCCAATTGTTGCTCGAGTCCCAAAAATAGAATCTGGTTTACCCATAAATGGTTCAACTAAATTCTCTACTTGTTCTTCCGATAACATTGCTTTTGATACATCTACCCAATTAGCAGTACAACCAATTTCTAGTAAAGCATTATTTAAAGACTTACGAAACAATTCAAAATAAACTCCAATATAACCATCAATACAAATAATTTTTTCATCGCAAATTCGATTTGCTAATGACTTAATACCTGTACAGATTTCACCATCTTCAAGTTTAAAACTTGGATAAATTCTATATCTATCCTTAGCCTCTCCATTCTTTTGAAATGGCATCAAATACTGAGTCGTCTTTCTCATCTTATTCTTCATACTACTTATATATCTTTCGACTTTATTTATCTAATTCTATTTTTTCTGACCTAAAATTAACGCCATTGGCACCCTCAAAAATACAGGCCTGTAACAATCAACATTAGTATAGACTCTTGGAACTTTTAATGAATTTATATTATAGCATATCAGTAACTCATCATTTTCTATATACTGAGGGTGAGCCATTGCATTATAGGTGAAAATATCAGGATCAACAGATGCTTCTTTGGTCTTATAAATCATTTTTTTACTTTTCCATGGACCAATAGGAGAATCGGATAAATACGTATAGATTGCTCCTTCACCTATCCCTCTTTCCTGAGATAAGAGGATGTATTTATCCTGGTACTTAAACACAGAAAACTGCTCGGAAATATTACTGGATGTTCCCTCCATCGGGGTGCTTGCTCTTGCTTCATTACTCCATCTATTTTGGTCGAAAAATTCTATTTTTTCAAAATCCAGTTTATTTTCCAGATTAAGAATTGTTCGGCAAACATGAGCTCGCGCTATCCCATCTTCCTCAACTCTGCTTCCATAGATATAGATATAATTCCCATCTTTTAGTACGCAATGTCCCCAGTGAACTTTATTCTCTACTGTAAACGGGAAAGATTCTATGGCTATTTTCTCAATTCCATCTACTGTGTATCTCAAATAATCAGTACCCACGAATTCGAATCCCCACATGTCATTGCTATGTTTAAATTTTGACATGAAAAAATGGAAAACACCATCATGAACAAAGCCATGTCCAGGCCAATAGTAACAATCATCATCATTTTCTGGTATTACAAATGTCTCAGGATTATTATATTTCCCCCCATAAAGTGCTTTGGCATTCAATCTTTCTTTATCAACAATGATGAAGGTATTGTTAATCATCTTTGTTTTAGGGTCGCGTTGCATATTAACAACTTTACCTAAAAAACTGTCACCCATCATAAATAAAGAACTACCATCCGGGAACGGTACCGAAATTGTTCCATCAGCCCCGGTTACTCCATTAGAATCTTTATGAAACAAATTAGTAAAAACGACATCCTTATATACTTCTAAAGATTTTGAGTTGTCCTTTGTCTTATTATTACAAGAAATCAATCCAAGTAATAAAAGTCCTGTCAATGTAATTGAATATTTCATTTGCGTCATTATTTAAAAAAACACGTTATGTAAGCTAAAAACACGCCCTTGTGTTATACCTTTTCTGTCATCGGTTCGGAATGGGCGTAATGGTAAACCATTTGAGTTATATATGTTTAATTCACCCGGATTCTTAGACCAGGCATAACGAACATGTTGTGGTTTTTGTACTTTATCGTTATATACAATAACCTTATTGCCCTTTAATACTGCTTTTGCCCACACGAATTCTTGCTTACCTGATGCTATGGCAAATCCATTTACGTAAGCATATTTATTTGTGCAATGTAATTTACTGCCAAATGTTTCAATTTCTATGATTATAGAATCGCCAACAACTGTCATATTCTTAAATACCGGTGAGTCTGAAACTGTATCTTTCCCATAGTTTTTCTGTAAGGCATGTAAGGCAAGTCTCCTTCCTATTTCCATTTTATTTGCAGGGTGAATATTTTTTTCTTCACCTAAATCAATGGCAACAGCCATTCCTGTATTTGGTAATTGCAAAAGAGCTTCCTGGGATTCACGAATTTCAGCCCAATCACTATCTTTAGGGGTTTGCGACTCTTTTTCAAAGTTTGCAAGCTGTACAAAATAGAATGGGAAGTCTCCTTGATTAAACACCTTTCTCCAACCAGCGACCATAGCAGGAAACAAGTCTGCATATTCTTCAGCTCTGCCTGCATTTGATTCTCCCTGATACCAAATTGCCCCTGTTAGTTGAATATTGAGCAATGGATGAATCATTGTGTTATAGATTGCATTGGGATAACCAAAAGGGCTTTTATTTACAATTCGAGGCTCGGGTACAGTGTTTGGATTAATGCAGATTCCTTTTTTATAAACCCATTGTCCCTTTAAAATTGGAGTGGCCCATAAAGGAGAAAAATTCATTCCTCCGTATCCTTTTAAATTGAATACTCTTACAACCAAAGAATTGCCTTTTTCTTTAAGAATAGAACGTTTAGCCCAATAATGTCGCCAATTTTGGTCGCCAAATGTTTCGCCCAACTTTACACCATTCACCCAAACCATGTCGTAATCTTTTATCAGGTTTAGATCTATTAGAAAATCTGATTCTTGAAATCCTTTAGGCAAATCAAATGTCGTTTTAAACCATACTGAACCATCATGATTTTCCAGTCCCAAACCGGCATCTTCCCACCAACATGGCAAATTGATCGTATCCCATTGAGTATAATCTGTATCTTCAGCATACCATTTTTGTTCTAAACCAATTCCCTTATAGTAATACTTTGGTCCCCATTCTTTTTTTAAATAGTTCTTGAACTCCTTGTTAATCTGCTCATGAGATTTAGGGTCTTTTTCCAAATAATCCAGAACCTCCTTAAACTGGGGAAAAGGTTTTAAGGATTCAACAGTCATCCATGGTTCAATGGCTGTACCACTCCAATCGGAAGTAATTAATCCAATAGGAATACCTGCCTTTGGTTGTACATTCTTTGCAAACCAATAAGCTACTGCCGAAAGATTCTCTATGTTATTTCCGGTAGCAATCTTCCATTCAACATTTTGAGGTAATTCATCAACAGGCACCTCATCAATTCGGTTCGGTACATCCAGGAATCTTATTTGCTTATTTGTAGCTTTGGTTATTTCATCCTTACTCCATGGAAAGGCTTTTACTGCATATTCCATATTCGATTGTCCGCTACATAACCACACATCACCAAATAATACATCGTGAATGGTTATTTGCTCATTTTTTGAATAAATTTTGATGGTATATGGTCCGCCTGCCTTAAATTCGGGAAAAAATATTTGCCATTTACCATTATTATCAGCTTTTGTTTTAAACTTTTCACCATCAATTTCAAGCTTTATTATTCTATCTTTTGGGGAAGTACCCCAAACTTTATTTTCACGATTTCTCTGTAATACCAAATGATCTTTAAAATATGGTGAAACTTGTAACTGGGCATATATAGAATTGGCCAGAAGCGACAAACATATTAACCCAATTATTTTAATTAAATCTTTCATTATCCTGATTTTTGGTTTAGTTTTTTGAAACGCCCCAACTTTTATTGGGTTTATCCCCAAGGATTAATTTTAAAGTACCTCCTTTTTGAAAATCTTCATGTTTAAACCAGAAAGTATTTAAAGGCTTGTTGTTCAGGAAAGCTTTTTGGATATACATGTTTTCTTTTGAGTTATTTTCGACCTCAATTACGAAAGATTTTCCTTTGTAATAATCCGGGTTCAAATCAATTGTAATCTTATCAAAAACAGGACTGGTAATGTCATATACAGGAACTTGTGAAACATTTCCCTGTAAGTTAAACAGACCTATTGCCATTAATGCGCTAACACTCCCCATTTGTCCCTGATCTTCATCATGGCCACCATATCCTAAGTCAGGAGTTACACCTCCATAGGCCTGTTCCTTAACTTTGCGTACCCAATACTGAGATAACCAAGGTTTTCCTGCATAGTTAAACACATGTGCATTTGAACAACCCGGTTGATTAGCATAGCTTACGTAGCCATCGTAATATGCGAAAACAAAATCGTCTGGTTCAGCTTTCTTAAATGCATAATTTAACTTTTCACATAAAACGTCTTTACCTCCCATAAGTTTTGCAAGTCCTTCAATATCGTGGGAAACTCCCCATGTACCTTGCCATGCATTGGCCTCAATCCAACCGGCACCAGAAAGCGGATCATTATGAGCAAATTTTCCATTTCTATCTTTTGGGAAAAGTAACTTTTGTTCCGGATTATAGAGTTTTTGCCATCCTTTAGAACGATTTATAAAGAATTCAAAATCTTTATTCTTCTTTAGCTTTTTAGCCATTTGAGCAATGGCGTAATCTTGAAATGTGGCTTCAATCGTAATACCTGCATTGTCAGGCCAGTATCCATTTTGTGTGTAAAAATCGATATCTGTACTATCGCCTAACATGCCTCCGGGAAGATGATTTTGCTTAATTAGTTTGAATGCTTTTTTCGAATCATATTTGGTTAATATTCCTTTCATATAAGCACTTACAATCATATTTGTGGCAGGGCAACTGGTCATTATATACGAATAACCTCCTCCACAGGCACCACGTGGTAATAAATAACCATTTTCGGCATACTGTAGCATTGATGCAGACATTTCATCCAATAATTCAGGCCAAGCCAGTCCCCACAGTACATTTAGGTTCCATTGTGTTAACCACAAGGCATCGGTATTGTACATGTTGTATTTTAGCTTGCCGTTTTTATCTTTTGGGAGTGTTCTAATAATCAATTCAGCATCGGTAAACGTACCGTCAAGTGTTCCCTTGGTGCGATCGGGATAATCACCATTCACATCATTAATTTTCTGACGTCCTAATAAAACATGCCAAAGATCGGTATAGAATTTAACTTGTTGTTCAACTGTACCTCCCTCAACCTTTATCTTTCCAAGTTCTTTATTCCAAATTTTTTGTGTTTCGTTTTTTACTGATTCAAAATCCCAGCCAGGGCACTCTGTGTTTAAATTATTACGTGCATTTTCGATACTTGTGTAAGAAATGGCAATTTTCATTTGAATTTCATCACCTGCATTCACATCATATATGGCTGAGACACCTGTCTGATCACCTGATATTTCAGAAATATCATTTAAATTCTTGTTTCCTTTCCACCCATTCAGTTGCTTAAATGGTTTATCTAACTGTGCCACGAAATAGATTTTAACATCTTTTGGTCCCCCCCAGTAGCGATCAGTTGAATTAAATGATCCTATAAATTCTTTTTCTGAAACCTTTTTAACTGTGGCATCCTTCATTGTACTATTGCCCAAATATCCACCCAGATTAATCAAGACTTGAGCTTCCATATCCTTTGTATAGCGAAACTTGTGAAACGTAACACGATCAGTTCCTGTTAATTCCACCCAAACACTATGATCTTTTAGGTAAACACGCTGATATCCAGGCTGTGCTATTTCGTCATCATGAGAAAATTTGGATTTCCATGCTTGTTCTCCTAATGTGGGATCAATATTTATGGGAGTTGGCATGATCTCAATTCCCGAAATCATCCAGGTATGTATCTGAGGAAAACCCAAAATTTCGGTTTCATTGTAGTTGTAACCTCCACCATTCTGATTTTTATTTCGTGTTAAAGGGGCAGATCCAACCATTCCAAATGGTCTTGCTCCGGGGATGAAAAAGAAGTAGCGACCTCTGTTTGTTTCAATAAAGGGATTAACCTTTGATGTATATTCCAGATCCTTAGAATAAGCTGAAAACACCTCTATTTCGGATAATCCAAGGTTGTTTCCTGTTCCATCAGTTACAACAAACTTGACCCAATTAACTGTTTTAGGTTTAAATGAAACCATTTTGGCAGTACCATCATTTGGAATTTGGTTTACCCATACGATACTTCCATCACTAAACAGTAGCTTTCCGCCCGCAATGTGTTCGTTCTTCGAGGGACGATCATAAAGAACTATTTTATCAATACGATGTGGGGTGTTCCACTCTAACTTAATCCAGGGAAACCTTATATATCCCCAATCTGTTGTTACTCCTTTACATGCCCACTCGCCTTTATCTTTAATACCAATAATTCCATCACTTATGTTAAACTCACAATATTGATTATTTAAAATAGTTGAAGACGAAATTATTGCTTTAGGCGCGATATTAACGGTACTTGCATTAAGCTTTGCGAAACAAAAAATCATTGCAATACCCAAAATTAACTTCATTGATTTACTTGCTAGTTTGATATCCATACCTGCATCAATTAAATATGAAATATTGCATCCCTATCTATAAGAAGGGATGCAATATCAACTTTATCTTATTAGTTTCCTTCAATTTTATAAGGGCATAGCCTCATAAATAAAAAGATATTTTTCTTCTGCTCCCAATCCGAATGCAGTCAAATCCAATGTTTGCTCCAGTTCCAGTTTGTCAACGGTTAAGGTTTTTACCTCGAAAACTTCGGTAACTATATCATCTGGCGAGAAAATACCATAGTATGTTCTTGTAAAAGTTTTTTCATCATCAGATAAGTTCCAATTTGTATAAACGTTGAACCCATCAAAAAGACAAGCACCAGCACCTGTATCGGTACCGTAATCAATTGTTATGCTACCATCTTCGCTTAATAGCATTGAGTTGTCTTTTTCACAATCAGCAAGATCTTCAGAATTTGGATTGTCAGGATCTGTTACCCACAATTTCGATTTAAAAACCCATCTTCTGCGAGGTAAATTATCTCTTGGGGAAAGGGTCACAACCAAGCTTAGGTCACTTTCTGTTACTTGTCCATTTTCATTTTCTACTGTAAAAGTAAAACCAATCAGAAGATCAATATCATCAACGGAAGGCGTGTATTCAAAATTATAGATATAACTAGATTCGGATAATGATGAGAACACAAGCTCTTCACCATTTTCTCCAAATGTCTTATCTACATTCAAATTTTTTGTTTTCTTAACCTTCATGCTTTTTAATGCACTGGTTGAAGAGATCGTAAGAGTAATATTAACATTATCTCCTGATTCTGTCTTTAATTGGTATTGACCATGCCCATATAATTTTGATGCATTCATCTCAATCATAGGATTATCTGTTACTACATCATCATCTTCATCGCACTGACTGAAAAGTACCACAGATACAATCAGCAACAAGAAATATTTGAATTTATTAATAAATGAATCCATAATGTTCTATTTTTTTATATTATGCCTAATAACCTTTATTTTGAGTGAGATTTGAATTCAAATCACGTTCTCTTAATGGAATTGGAAACAAATTAAACATGTCGCCGGGAGTTATACCCTTTGCTTCAGTTACTTTACTTGCCAATTGCTTATTTCTAACCAAGTCAAACCACCTCTGACCTTCACAAGCAAACTCTTTGAATCGTTCATTTAAAACTGCATCCTTAAAATCATCCTTACTTGTAATATCCAATTCAGATAAACCGGCTCTTTCTCTTACTTCATTTAAATATGTATTCGCTTTAGGAAATTCACCTAGCTGTGCACTCGCCTCTGCATACATCAACAATACATCAGCATATCGTAAAACCGGAAAATCATTAGATGAACCTCCTGCTGTTGGATCTGCTTCTTTATCCCAATATTTCTGAAAATAAATTTTATCAAGATTTACAGTACTACCATCTTCTTTATCAAAGCTAAGCATGAATGTTGTTTCTCGTCTTGTATCAGTAACATCATATGAATTGTACAGGTGGTTAGTAGCTACCTGCCATCCTTGCGTATTTGATATTTCTGGTATCTCTTGTGCTAATTCGGCAGGTAGTAAACGAACATTAAACTGTCCTACTTCCCAAAATGAAATGGCACCACCAGCATCTCCAAATCCAACAGAGAAAATAGCTTCTTTACCATTTCTACCAGATAATTTAAAGACATCAGCGAAATCGTCCCATAATTGATAGTGCTTGGATAAAATTACCTCTTCGGCTTTATCTGCACATTGCTGATATTTTTCCTGAGTAAGATAAACTTTTGCCAGTAAAGCTTTTGCTGCCCCTGAAGTTGCACGCCCTAAACCATTACTTTTAGGATAACTTGTAGGTAAAGACTCTGCATCTTTTAAATCTAATTCTATCTGTTCGTATACCTCTTCTTGTCCAACAGATTCAGGATTCAACGGTTCTGTTTCTTTAGTAAGTAAAGGTATTTTTTCAAACATACGAACAAGGTTGAAATAGAGTAAGCCTCTCAAAAATTTTGCTTCATTAACAAGTCTGTCTCTTAAGTTAACATCCATATCAATCGAAGAAATTCTTTCTATTGCAATATTTGCCGTATTGATAGCTTTGTAATGCATCTGCCAAATTTCCAGAATTGCTGCATTTTCAGAATTGTAACTAAACGTAGCCAATTGGTCCAATTGAGCTTGTCCTGCCTGATTGTTACTCATTTCATCAGACGCTAAACCTGCAGTAACCCAAAATGTACTATGATATATTCCTGCAGTATTACCATAGGTTAAATCATAAGAACCAAGCCAGGAATATATAGAGTTAACCGCAGAAACAGCATCCTCTTCTGTTTGATAATAATTTGTAATTGCCACTCTATCCTTAGGATTTTCTTCTAGAAAATCGTCACAAGATGAAAACATGAAGACTCCAATAAGTACCCATGTAAATCGTGTCATATTTTTAGTCAATTTTTTCATTGCTCAATGATTTTATAATCCAATTTGAACTCCAAATGTGTATGTCTTGGCTTGTGGATAATTTCCATTATCAACTCCAACAATATTGGTAGTTGCACCATATGCATTCCCCTCAGGATCGTAACCACTGTAATCCGTCAGTGTCCATATATTTGTTGCTGTAGTATATATTCGCAGATTATTTAGTCCAATTCTTTTAATTACACTTTTAGGAACTGTATAACCCAGTGTAATATTTTTCAAACGCAAATATGATGCATCTTCAACTAATCTTGAAGAAAATACGTTATCCAGGCTGCCTGCAGCCAATGCCCTTGGGTACTTATTACCAGGATTTTCAAGTGTCCATCTGTTTAAACCTGCTTCAGCTAACATGTTTTGTTCTCCATTAAAGTTCTCCAAATTATTCAAATTCATATTAACCATTTCATTACCTACAGATCCTTGAAAGAAAAAGTTTAAAGTGAAATTCTTATAGGAGATTGAATTGTTTATTCCGAAAACAAAATCAGGTTCTGCCGCCCCAATTATTGTTCTGTCATTTTCATCAATTACATTATTGCCATCAAGATCTTTATACCTTCGATCACCGGCTTTTGCATGCGATGCAGGATTTGCTCCTGTAGGTTCCTGCCCTTTTAGAACAGCACTATTGGCAGCTTCTTCATCAGACTGAAAAATGCCATCAAATATGTAACCATAAAAAGTTCCCAATGACTCACCTTCGCGTAAAATATTTCCACCAAATCCTAAATGGATGTCCTCTTCTCGTGACAAATTTGTTATCTTATTTCTGTTGATTGAGAAATTGATTGAAGTAGTCCATTTTATTTCTTTATCCAAATTTACAGTTCTTAAATCCAAATCAAACCCTTTATTTTCCACATTCCCAACATTCAACAAAGTGCTACTAAATCCACTGGTATAAGGGATTGGTGTTGCCAAAAGCAAATCAGATGTTTTCTTCTTATAGAAGTCGGCGGTTAAAACTATTTTGCTATTTAATATTCCTATATCAAATCCAATGTTAGCCTGTTTAGTTGTTTCCCATTTTAAGTCTTCATTAGGATAGGATAATGGTTCATTTCCTGTAATCACTTCTGAACCGGAATCACTATTAAACACACCTTGTCCAACAGGTCCAACAAGGGCTAGTGAATTATAAGGGGAAATAGACTGATTACCTATTAAACCATAGCTAAGTCTTACCTTTAAATTTGAAATCAATTCGATATTTTTAATAAAATCTTCCTCTGAAGCTCTCCATGCAAATGCACCCGAAGGGAAAAATCCATATTTTTTTCCTTCTGCAAACTTCGAAGATCCATCTACCCGACCGGATAGAGTAACCAAATACTTTTCTTTTATATTGTAATTAATGCGCCCCAAATAAGAGAGCATACTCCATTCAGATTCGCCATTGGAAGGATTTTGAGGATTTAAAGCAGCTCCAAGATTGTGATATCCTGTTCTGTCATCAAGGAAATCGAATGCCATACCATTTAAATACTCGTTTTTAAACTGTTGCATGGTAAAACCTGCTAACAAATTAATCCGATGTGCTTCATTAAAGCTATAATTATATGTCAGGATATTTTCATTCAGCCATGTCATTGCCTGCAAATCAGAAATAGAAGCTTCTCCCTTACTACTTTGTGTTTGCTTCAAATAGTTTGGCCCAAATGATTTTGATTTTGAAAACAAACCATCTATACCAAAACTAGTCTTAAACTCTAAATTTTTCGCCAGCTTAAGCTTCAAATAAGTATTCCCCAACAATCGATAAGTTGTTGTTAATGATTCATATTCCTTAGCTGCTGCGATAGGATTTCCAACAGCATCCTTTCTATCGTGCTGAAAAGTATAGCCTCCAGGAATATTTTCATCATATACCGGCAATATTGGATTTATCTGTAGTGCATTTGCAACAACACCTCCAACAAAACTCCCTGGCCCTGTCTCAACCCTATTTGCCTTAATAGCCGAAAAGGAAAGACTAGTTCCAATTGTCAAATAAGAATTAACATCTTGATCCAGATTTATTCGAAACGAATATCTGTCGAAAGAAGAACCAAGTACAATTCCATCTTGTGTAAAATACGAACCGGATACTGCGTATTTTGTTTTTTCACTTCCTCCGGAAATTGACAATTGATAATTAGCCATAGGTGCTATACGGAACAATTCATCTTGCCAATCTGTTCCTTCGCCAAGGTTTGCGGGATTTACGTAAACAGGATTTTGTCCTGCATTCACAGATGCCTCATTAACAAATTCTGCATATTGTTTCGCATTTAATAAATCCAATTTATTGGCAACTTCCTGCACGCCGTAATAGCAGTCAACATTAATCTTTCCGACTCCTGCTTTTCCTCTTTTTGTGGTTATAAGAATAACCCCATTAGCTCCTCTGGAACCATAAATTGCTGAAGCCGATGCATCTTTCAAGATCTCAATAGATTCGATGTCGTTTGGATTTATTGAAGCCAATGGTCCAATATTGGGTCCATTGCCGGCAACAGAAACCTCACCCATATCAGTATTAACAAGCATACCATCGATCACATACAAAGGCTCACTGCTCGCGTTCACCGAACTTGTTCCTCTAATGCGAATGCTTGTTCCTCCACCAGGAACACCACTAGTCTGTACAACCTGAACTCCAGCAGCTCTACCCTGCAAAGCCTGATCGAATGTTGTTGCTGGTGTGGATCTTAATTCTTCAGCTTTTACTGAGGAAACTGATCCCGTAAGGTCAGACTTCTTCACTGTACCATATCCAACAACTACTACATCAGATATCATTTCAACAGAAGGCAACATAACAACATCATGCACTCCGCCAGCTTTAACAGAGATATCCTGGCTTTTCATTCCAATAAAGGAAAAAACCAATACTGATTCTTTTGTTGGAATCGCAATAGAATACATTCCATAAATATCAGTAATTGTGCCATTTGATGTTCCTTTTACAACAACATTCACCCCTGGTAAAGTCTCACCATCTATACTAACCACCTTCCCAGATACAACATTTTCTTTCTCCTGATCCAAGCCTATCTCTACAATAGGGATTGCCTCAACAGTAATAGTACAAACTGTTGAAAACATCCATATACACAGGAGAATAAATTTAAACTTTAAGTTTTCTTTCATGATTTAGATTTTTGTTTACGCCATGAACTAATACATCAAATTACGATTCGATTGATTAATAATTAAAACACATATGTATGTACATTTAATAATTTGTACAAACATATGTATATTTTTTATTTATTCAAAATGTATTTTGACTCAAAAAACTGATTCACCAATTTTTCATTATCTCAGAAGTTTTTATCGGAAAAAAAAATAAAGGATAGATTCCCAAACAGCTCCTTACCTTTATGGTACTATAAACTGGCATAAATAATCAGAAAACAATATTGTCTGAAATCCTGATATTTACACTCAAGCACAACAATTCCTATTCTTAAAGCTATTCTGTAAAACATTAAATGTGTAAACATTTTAGCATATGTTCATTCATTTAATTAGTTTTACACCTTTAGATCTGATCACTAATAACAGAAAAATGGAATTTAAAATAGATCGTAATAGTACAATTCCCCTACATACACAAGCAGAAAATCTCCTTAGAGAGCTAATTGAATTAGACGAATATCAGAAAGGAAAACTCTTACCTAGTGAAGTTGAACTTTCAAAAGAGCTTAAAATTTCAAGAAGTACTTTAAGACAAGCCATCAATAAACTTGTAAACGAGGGGCTGTTAGTCAGAAAAAAAGGATATGGTACTAAAATTGCAATAAAGGGAATATCAGGACGAGCAAAAAATTGGTTTAGTTTTTCTCAAGAAATGGCTGCACTTGGTGTAAAGGTTCAAAATTTTGAATTACACGTTAGTTGGGAAGAACCAAGTCATGATGTTCTTTCTTTTTTTGAACTTAAACCTGGCACCCGACTTCTTAAATTAGAAAGACTTCGTGGAAAAGTAGGTTTACCTTTTGTACATTTTATTTCGTATTTCAACCCCAACATTGGCTTAAGCAGTGACAATGATTTTAGCCAGCCTCTTTATGAAATATTAGAGCAAAAATACAATGTTAAAGCAACAGTTTCATATGAAGAAATTAGTGCAATAAAAGCACCTAAAAATATATGCGACAAACTCTCCATTTCTACAGAAGATCCAGTATTGTTTAGAAAAAGATATGTTTATGATGAGAATAAGCAACCCATAGAATTCAACTATGGATATTACAGGGGTGATAGTTTCGTATATGCTGTCGAAAGTGAACGAAAATAGTTTTAGCACGAATTTATTATTCTGCTTTATTCTCTACAATGTATTTTGTCACTATACAAATATCATTGTCTTGAATAGTCTTATTTTTTGCATCGATAAAAACGTCCAATAATACAATTTCTTTTGAGATAAGCTCAAAGTGAACTCTCAAGTGAACACAAATAATCACATCACTATAAACGATAATAAATCAAGCATTTTCACATACTTAAAAAACTCTCTCTCTCCGCTTTAAAGCATCAAAGTTGAAAAACTTTGGTGCTTTTTTTATATCCAAACTTTTCCGGGATGAGAACCCCAGATGTGAATCAAACTGAATATTTTAGGGATCAATTGGAAAAATTGGGTCTAATCCAAGACTAGTTCTAATTATGTAAATATTTTTGTTAACCGAAACATAAAGAAGCCTGGAGTTGTTATATTTAACTGGACAGTAAATATAGCAAATCCAATGCGTCTGTTATCAAGGCTTAAATAAGCAAATCCATCACCAACTACAATAGGTTAGCTTACCCATAATTAATTTGGGGTTGTTGGATATAATCCTTCTATTAAATTTCTCACTTTAGTTCATCCGATACATAATTCCAATCCAACACTGTGGATATAACCGGAAGAATGAGCTTTGTAACTTTTATTTGTCCCTTATAGGAAGGGTGCCAATCTGAGCCCAAATCGCTACCTGTATTTAGCAAATCTTTTGGTACACCCACAAATATAATATCAGAGGTATTCATCTCGGTTCGAACTGATTCAACTATTTTCTTTGTATAAGAATAACACGGCTCGTTAATCATCGGCCCAGTAATACAAAAAACTTTTACTCCAGGAAAACTGCTCCGTATTTTCTGAATAAGTTTGACTCCTGCCTCTGTAAAATCGTTCTCATAAGGAAAAGGCTGCGTAGAAAAATCGTTTGTTCCCAAATTAATTACCACTGCATCGGGCTTAAAAAGATTCAAATTAAATTGTTTGGTTGAATCTTTATCGAATAGGTATTCCAGCCGTGCAGGCATAGGCTTTATTTTTACTGATAGCCTTTGCTTGTCACCGTAATTGCGAACCATTCCCAAGCCAGAATGAGATATGAGTTGATATTGAGCTCCAAAAGCTCGCGCAATAATCGTTGCGTACGACTTTTCGCAGTTTTCGGTCTCCGGAAGAAATGACTCTGTTTTATCTTTTCCTTCTGCTCCGTAACCACAGGTAATTGAATTCCCAATAAACAATATCTTTCGTTCAGGAAGCGGTACTGGCATCAGGAGTGATTCTTTTTTTCCGATATAGATACCTGAAAAGACAGCCATTCCCATATCTGCTTCGGTACGTTTTACTAATCGTAATTTGTGTTCGCCTCTCTCTAAATATTCGGGATACCACCATACGGTATCATTTACTGCATGTAAGACTTTTTCCTGCCTGTCATCGACCCACACATTAAAATAGTTACGACTTCCACCTTTAATACGAATACCTAATTCGGAGCCAGTAAAACGTGCAGAAATCACAACTCCCGGCCAATTAAACATGGCTTTATTATCCTGAAGTTCAACACGCCCCATATACTGAATTGATGGATGGCTTGCCGGAATATTTTGCCACTCTTCTTGTCCTTTGGCAGATACAAAAAGTATCATTGCAATTGCGAAAATAAATAGCTGCTTCATGTTTTTTTTGTTTTTTGTTACTGATATTTTGGGAAAAACACCCAAACTGAGTTCTCTCTTAAATTAACTCTCTCCTGAAAAAGGCTGTCTTCAAAACAAATTTAGTTATCTAAATGAAAATTGTATTATTACACTCCTAAAATCCCCTAAAGGGAAGGTTTAAAAGTTCTCTTTAGGGGAAGTTGAAAGATAATGACAAAGAACATACGAATTTTCTGCCTTTTAATAATATCAATGGTCCGTTAGATTAGTGGTTAGCAACTAGTGTCAAGGTTTAAATTTCGGATAATTTACTAATCCGATAAGGTCTAAAACCTTTTGGAATTAACGCTGTCAGGAGCTTCGCACTCTGACAGGTTAAACCAATTCCCATGCTTAACTTAGCACTAGCTTTATTTTCATTTCACTCACGACCAGTCATTTACGCCAAGTAGCGCTATTAATATAACCTTCTGATAAACAAAAACTTAACGAACGATTGTAATGTCTTACCTCCCGGATATTCCTATTTCTCATTAATCTATGAACTGCCCCTGATGATCGACCTGCCGAATTTCAAACGGATCTAATAACTGATCTAAAAGAATTGCAAATATTGCCCGGTTTACAGGAACATGCAATTCAGGTACTACAATTGTATTTGCTTCTAATATTTTTCCTGCTTCCTTTTCCAATCGTGACAATCTCTTTTTTCCGCATGCCTGATGGAATTGTTTACCCAAAACTTTGATCAGTTCCAGACATTCCTGATACGAAACAAATTCACTTTCTACCTTCAGTTGATCCTGGTTGATCCAACCAGTCAATCCCTCTGCCAGATCCGTTCTGGTCATCAGACTATCCGGATAAATATAAGTATGATTCTCCCAACCAATATTTTTCCCTTCTCCTTTCAGTATCCCTGTTGCTCCAATGCGTTGTAATGACTGAAATGCAACTGATCCTTTTTCTACATCGGAGTAAGGCATCAGATAGGCACCGGCATCGAGCAAAGCATTCTGTACTTTTCGAACCTTCACCTTTGCTGGTGTAGTGTTATTCTGAACTGCCAGAGCAGCCAAAACTCCCGAAGCCTGACCAATTAAAATACAAACTGGCTGCAATCGTGTGGTTCCGTTTACAATGTTGGTAACCGAAATTGATTTTTCTGCTACCACAAAATGATCTGTTCCTTTAGGAATTAATGTTCCCAAAGGCAATGAGTACGAAGGAACCGGATAGAAATGCAACTCGGGCAGGGATTCTGCTTCCGGATATGCCTGATGGTGATGGTCGACAGGATAATCGCCAACAGCAATGCCTGTACGATACAATGCTGTAGTCTGCTCAAAAGGTCTTGCCAAATCGTTTATGGTAAACTGTACCATTCCTTTAATGCGTCTCGACTCTCTGTAGTAAGGTATAAAGGGTAAACCATCATCTGTTGGATATACATCATCGGCAATGCCCAAGTGTTTAAATCCTAAATCGGTTTGCAGATAATATAGATAATTCAATGTAAAATCTTTTGCTTTTTGCAATGCAATCTGCCTTTCTTTACGACTCATTTCTATGACATTCAGATAAAAGTCGTTGCCGGAAATGGGCCAGTTAATCATGTAGTAGCCATTGGGCAGCTTCCCGTATTTCATCATAAAATCGCATTCCCATAATTTACGTCCCAGCTTGTCTCCATCACATTTTCCTGCACAAGTACACAAGAAAGGCGAAGGATCGTAGCCGTCGGGTTGTGGAATTGTTGCATCAACCAAAGCTCCGTAATCTTTCAAAATAACCGTATAAGTCAGGTCTTGAATAATGTTATTAGCTTGTTCCGGAGCTATAGATTCGCCTGTTTCGGATCTAGAATCCATACCTATGTCGTAGGCTATGCCTACTTGTTTTGCTACATCACCCAATTCGGTAGCATCAATAACAATACGTGCATTGATTTTATATTTTTTCCCGGATTGCAGAATGATCGTCTCCCATCTTTTGTTTGTTTTTTGAATGTTTTCCAACCGTGCTTCCCTTAGTACGGTCAGGTTTTTTTCCGCATCTGTAAGTTGAGAAAGTATTTCCTCTCCTACCTTCGGCTCAAACAACACATTGCTTACCCATCCTGTTTTTACAGCATTAGCTCCTCCATAATACAGGTACAACAACTGTCTGAATTCCTCCCACAAACCTGAATGCAGACGATAATTTCCATCGATAGCACTTACTCCGGCGGCTGTAAGCATTCCTCCCAGCCAGGGTGTTTCTTCTACAATGATAGCTGACACACCCATTCGTGCGGCCTGAATACCTGCCATAGTTCCGCTGGCACCACCGCCAATAATCAACACATCGGTTGTTATTACAGACATTTCGGTTTGGGACTGAGCCCGAACATGTAGCAAACTGAAAAAAAGCAGCACTATTATAATCAAATATTTTCTCATCTGTATCAGTTCTTCTTTCTGTTATTGTTTTTTTGAAATTGCCTCCAAACTTTGCCAGCACTGAAACATTCCGCGTGGCACATGGAAACAGCCTTTCCATTTTCCACCTTTCAATGGCAATAACACTTCCCCCTGACGATTGAGATATCCAAACCACTCGGGATACTTTGTGTCTTTAAAATGCGCCCAAGTGTATTGATGTACTTTTTCAAACCACTCCAAACTTTTAGCTGAACCTGTTAATTCATATCCTTTTAGCAGGCTTATGAGTGTTTCGATATGCACCCACCACAGTTTCTGATCCCATTCCAATTGTTGAAGCGGAAGTCCCAAGCGATCCATAAAATAGAAGATTCCTCCGTACTGTTTGTCCCAACTGTATTCAAGCATACGAATAGTAATATCATTAGCTTTTGTAATTAATTCGGGACGCTTCAATCGTGTTCCCAAATCCATGATGAACCACATCGCTTCAATGGCATGACCGGGATTCAACAATCGTCCATCGAAAGTGTCAGAAAGACTACCATCGACATTGAGATTTTCAACCACCAAGTCCAAATCCGGCAGGTAAAACACATCCATCACTTCGTGGATACAAGTTTCCATGGTTTCTTTCAAAAAATCAGCATCTAGCAGATGTTCAATTTCAAGTGCCAGATTACAAAGGATCATTGGTAATGCAAAATTTTTCAGATCTCGCGTACCCGGAAATCCTTTGTCCCAACGCCCCTTTGGGGTATTCTTTTTCGACATAATGATGTCGAAGGTCTTTAGTGCAATATCTGCATACTCCTGATTTCCTGTTGCTTTACTCAACTGTCCAAAAGCCATACATGCAAATACATAAGAAAAAATATTGTAAGGTTCAACCAATGCTTTTCCTTCGCGGGTAAGTGAAAAATACCAGTTAAGGTTTCCATCATGACCATATTTCTTCAGAAATTCAGCTCCATGAATTGCAGCATCCAGCCACTCCTGTTTTTTTTCAAGCTGATTGTAGAGCATTGAAAAAAGCCATACTTCGCGTCCTTGTAACCAAATAAACTTATCTGTATCAAATACTTTTCCTTCGCGATCAAGACTGGTAAAATACCCGCCAAATTCTTTATCCTGTGAATTATTTAACCAAAATGGAACAACATTTTCAAGCAATTCTCTTTGATATTGTTCTGCTAGTTTTTTAAAATCTCTCATTGCTCTTGCTGTTTAAATTTCAATAGTCCGTTAATCCCGCAAGGCCTTCGGGATTAGTGTTGAGTCAAGCTTTAAATTTCGGGTGGTTTGTTAGCCCGATGAATCGAAGATCTATTGGAGTTTACGCTGTCAGGAGCTTAGCACCCTGACAGCTTAAGCCAATTATCATGCTTGACATGACTCTAGTTGGATTTAGATTACACTTACTGTCAGTCATTTACATTAAATCACACAATTAACGTAATCATTTAATAATCAACATAAAGTGAAAACTTAACGAACTATTATTATTTTAATCTATCCAAATATTCCTTGTACCGATTGTACAAATGTCCGGCCTGTAAATATGCCGACTGCGGGCTCATAAAATGTGAAAACTCGAAGGTGATGGCCTGCTCCATTCCTGCCCGTTCGGCTGCATTCAGTTTCATTAGCAGCTTTTCCCATTTTATAGGAAGAAACTTAATCGGCATGTCGCGGTCGAACGTTTCCGAATTTGTCCAGCTTCGAAGTCCAAAACGGTCTGCCATTTTCTTGTTTACCATCAGAAACTCATCCAGCTCGTCGAAACTTACATGTCCATCCTGAAAGGCAACGATATCAACCGCATTTTTTATTCCATCGAATATTTCACTCCAATCCTGCTCGTGACGTTGAAGACTCACTCCTTTTCCACGTGTTGTTTCGGCGGTATACTGACTGATATTTTTAATTCCATCAATATAGGGTGATATTAAGGTAGTCAGGTTATTGGAAACTGCCTTGCAATGGTTACCCAAACCTGCATACATATTAATAATTGCATCGGTTTTACGACTACATTCCTGCGAAATATACCATCCTTTAAACGCTTTCATGTGTCCGTAAGTATTCCATACTTCGTCAATCAGTACTTTGTTCAGATCCAGCTCTTTCTGAAAATCACCATTGATCCAATAACGCCCTGAATCATATAATCCGAAGTAAAAATCCATTTTGTATTTTTCACTCAATTCCAGAAACATCTGTACCAGATCAACCGATGGTAAATATGCTCCTTCACGGTCAGTAAGTATTTTCGATGGGTAGGTCAGCCATTTCTGATATCCACTTCGGATTAAAATCACTGTATTGATACCCATTAGCTTCATGTGAGCAAAATCTTGTTCCCATTCAAGTTTCCCCCAATTTTGGTGAGGAATATCATGACTAATTTCATCTAAAAAAGTACCTTTAATCTTTATCATATTTTTACTTTAATCTATTATCTTTTTGATCTTTTCTCTAAAAACGAATTCCTTTTTCCTTAAAAATATCACGCCAGTGTAAATATCCGGCAGCACTTAAATGAATGCCATCGGCCGTGTATTCCAATTTTAAATTCCCTTTGTCATCAACAAAACGGGAATACAAATCTATAAACCGGACATTTTCATTTGCTGCAATTATTTTTAGTTGCTTGTTTAGCTGTACTATTTTATCTGATTTATTTTTCATGTAAGCGTACCAAATAGTCTCCTCGTTAATAGGTAAAACACTTTGTAAATAAACTTTTGTTGAAGGCGATTGTGCCTGAATTTCCTGAAGTATTTCCCGTATTTTTTCAGCAATAATATCAACAGGAACACTCCGTCCGATATCGTTTATTCCAATCATCAGAAAAATACATTTTGGTTGCGAACTCAGCACCTCGTCGAGACGATTATGCAAGCCCCAGCAAACATCACCTCCAATACCTCGATTTACTATCTTCTTATTTTGAAATAACTCATTCCAGTCTCCATTTTCAGTAATACTATTGCCTAAAAAAACAATTTCATTTTTTCTGTTCGGAAGTCCTTCGTAAAAGGCACGTCTCACCTTATAATGAGAAAAGGTGTATGTTGTGTCGTAAGGCAATGTATTTTGAGCACCTGCACTTTTTGTCATACTAATATCCACAGATATCAATACAATAAAGCAGATAAGAAAGTTAATCATTCTTCTATATCTTTTCATAATCTTTAATTTTATCTAACCAGTTAAACTTCAATATTGCTGAAGTAATTGCACACAAGATTAGCGAAACAACTAGTCCTTGATAATGTCGAACTACCAAATATATGGGTGCAGTAATCAAGGTCATTTGCCATACAATTCCAACCAAGACATTAACACCATCACGCACCAAATCCTTATTCTTTGTGATTTCGGGGTAAATTATCCGGGCTTTTTCATATACTGGATTCCACCAACCCCAAGGACGTACTTTTTTGTAAAATTCGATCAGTATTTCATCATCGACAGGAGCTGAAAGATAGCATCCGAGGAAGCTTCCTATCGAAGCCATCACTAATATAATCGGGAATATATAAATGTCAGGGGTATTCGGAAAAAACAAAAATTTCACGGTTGATCCGGCCAAACCTGCAATCATTCCCCAGAAATATCCGTAACCGTTAAAACGCCACCAAATCCATTTTAATACATTGGCTGCCACGTAACCTCCATACAAGGACGAAGTGATCCAGAGTGTAAGTGAATTAATTGATCCTGAAAATAATCCGAAGATAATTCCCACAACCACAATCCCAATTGAAGCTACATAGCTAATACGAATGTATTTTTTATCAGAGGCATGTGGATTAATGTATCGTTTGTATAAATCGTTTACTATATAAGCAGGTGCTGCATTTACAAATGCTGAGAAGGTTGACATAAATGCTGCCAACAAACCTGCAAGAATGATTCCTTTCAATCCAACGGGTAATAAATTATTAATTACATATGGCAGAATTTTCTCAAAATCGAGATTACCTCCATCTGCTTTCATTATGGGAGCAACGAATACCAGTCCAAGTATTCCTAATCCTGCAATCATTAAATAGCGGGGAGGATATAGTACCATCGATGTTAACCCACTCATTTTAGCAGCATCTCTTGGTGTTTGGGTTGACAATATTCGCTGCATATCGTAACCTGGTACCGGCCCCGCCAAGCTTGAAAAAATGCCTTTAAAAAACATCATCATCACTAGTGCTCCCAGCATACCAAAGCCATCTTCCGAAATCTTGTCGTTTACCTGATCAAAAGTACCTGTCCAATCGAGGCTGGTGCTCCACGAAGGCATAATATCAAACCATCCATTAGGTACTGCAGCATTTATTTGTTCGACAGATACTTCATGCATAGCAAACCATGAAACAGCAACACAGGCAATTGTCATCACAAAAAACTGCATTACTTCGGTAGCTACCACGCTGTACATTCCTCCTTTAATTACATAGAGGGTGGTCAGCGAAAGCAGGATTGTTGCATATACATACTCTGAAATTATTAGGGTTGAACCGATTGTTAATGTCAAGTCCCATGGAAAAATGGTTACTGCAAATTTTCCGATACCAACAAAGAAGTAAGCTATAAAACCAATTGCACTAATGATGGCAAAAACCACCACTATAATGTGTGCCAATTTTCCACCTTTGCCGTCACCAAAGCGGGTGGTGATCCATTCGGCTCCGGTCATTACTCCCGACCGACGAAGCCACACCGCCATAAATACCATGATAAAAATTTGATTCCACACCGGCCAGAGCCAGGGAATCCAAATACTTTTCATTCCATATACAAACAAAATGGTAACCGTCCATGCTGTTCCCGAAATATCGAACATACCCGAACCGTTTGAAAGTCCCAAAAAATACCATTTCAATTGGTTCCCTCCCAAAAAATAATTTTGAAGATTTTTATTGGCTCGTTTCGATAACCATAAACCAATAACAATACTCAAAATAATGTATCCTATAATAATTGCAGTATCAATAAATTCAAATTTCATTCGTTTTATTTTTTTAATAGATAAACATGAAGGCTTTGTAAAAAAAAGATGAATCAACTAAGCTCTCCAAATAATTTTTCGTTTCACCGACCAATAAACCAACACCATCATTCCCAAAACAAATACTAAAGCACGAACAACTCCAACCCACGGATATCCGGATGGGTAAAACCAGTCGTAAATACCAATTGAAAAACTCGCTTTCAGAAAGGGAAACATAAACCAACTTGTAACAACATAAATCAGTAATGGGTTACTTCCTGCCTTTGCAAATAATTTTACAAAAGCTGACTGTTCAAATATTTGACAGATATAATCAAAGAACATAAGCATACACAAAGCCATCCCTGATGTAATCAGCATGTACGATGCCGTCACATCATCTTTTTTTATCCCACCTTCTACGGGTTCGATGATTAAACCAATAACGATTAAATAAGCTGCCAGCAAAAACAGTTGTTTGTATTCAGGAAAGTATTTTTTCATAATCAGAAAAAATCCCAACAATAAAAGGGGAACAGTAACATATAGTATCATAAGCCACTGCTGAAAAAGCGCAATTGTAAGCCATACTACAAGTAACGCAAGACCGACATGAAAAACGATCTGCCATTTTACATCGGACGATTTTACAATTGTTTCTGTTGGTGATTGCAAACGCTTCAACAACAGATCTCCCACAACCGTTGCCGGAATAATCAGCAACATGTAATGTGTCATCCTGAAAATGAAAAACCAAGAAACTGGTTCGAAACTATCTATCACCTCATTGAAACCTGTGTATTTACAACTCAATTGAACTGCAGCAAAAAAACCAAATAAGGCAAAACGCGACAGCCAGCTATTACGTGTAAAATACCAGCCTAAAGCAGCAAGTAAATACACATTTGCCAGTAACACAATAATAATATCGCTCCGATGCAACGAAAATACCTGACCATACACAAAACGAAACAGCAACAACAATACAAGCGCTCCTCCCCAGCCAATTATCCGCCAAAAGATTCTTCGTTTTTTGTCTTTTATTATCCGGAACATAGGAAACATCAAGGCAAAACCAACTAATGTCAGTAATTGTAAATCATACCCTTGCACCTTTTGCCCAAATAAATCAATATTCCAAAACCCCTTACCAATTGAATCCGGTAAAATGTGAATAATGTATATCGCAAAAAACACCAATGAGAAAAAGCGGGTAAATACCAACGTACCAATTTCTTTGAAACTGTCGCCATTTATAATTTTCCGGTTTAATGCAAGTGGAATAGCAACTCCCATACAGAAAATAAAAAAAGGCAGAACTAAATCGACCCAGGTTATTCCAGCAACTTCAGGATTAAAAACATAGGTAGGTGGCGGACATTGCGCATGAAACATCCATGCAGGCAAACCTCCTCCAAAAGGAATCGTACCTGACAGCACCATTCCAAAAATGGAAAGACCTCGTAAAACGTCTAATGACAATGCTCTTTTCATTGTAAAAAACTTTTCTTATAAATATTGCCAAATCGGTCGACTACTTCGATGTTTATTTTTGCTGAAGAGGATTGTGGTTTTGCCCGAAACATGTGCTTTGTTGGTTGTGACTGTATCCATTTATAAGCCAATTTATCTTTATCAGCATAGACTTTAGCTGTTTCAGGATCGGCACCAGTATAAGCTTCCATCTCTCCAATTCGTTTCCCATTTTCGTACCAGTACACTTTCCATTCGGGATCCCAGTTCCAAACATTGACAGTGATGTATTCCAATTGCTCAGGATTACTACCCACTGCATATGCTCTGAATTGATATTCCTTCTCTTTTCCTATGCCTTTAAAATACCATTTCAACTCACTCCCATCAGCCTCGAAAACAGCGTATCCTTTAGGGGTTCCATCTTCTGCATAAGGTCCTTGCCACCAGGCTCCGCAAACAGACGAAACATTGTGTTCAAAAATATTAGAAGCAACAATCACGTTGTTGTTTACATGCATGTGACCGGAAATAATATGTACTTGAAATGGTGCAAGTATATCGTACAATGCTTTTTTATTTGCCAGCGATTTGGAAATATTTGAATATGAAAATGCTTTAAGATCGCTTTCATCTAAAGCGGTAGGAATATGCAGCGCAACAACAACGGTTTGTCCTTTCTTTACAAATGAAAGATCTTTTTCTAACCACGAGAGTTGTTTTTCGGGCAAATATCCGATATAGAAGTAATCGCATCCAATGTAAAAAACATCATTCAACACCACATAATGAATTTCACCCCGGTTATACGAATAGTAGGCAGGTCCAAAATTATTTTCAAAAACAGAGGAAGCCGACTCATTTGAACGACCATTGTAATTCATATCGTGGTTACCCAAAGACTGATAAAAAGGAATGCCAATGGGTGTCAACATACTTTTAATTGTATCGAACAAAGCAGTATTGTCACCCACAATATCGCCACATCCTAATCCGTGAAACGGCACATTCGGATGTTTTTTAAGCAAAGTTGACAAATCATTGACTGCCTCCTGCAAAAGCGGAAGTTCTTCTTCGGTTTTTACCTGAGGATCAGCCCACACAATAAATCCGTGTTTCGCATCATTGCCTTCTATTTTCTCTAACTCAAAATTAATTTTTCTTGATTTTTCTCTGGTAGTAAGCGAGTGAAAAAACTGAGGTACAGACTCAACTACCGGAACACTGTATGTTGCCGGAGAAGAGATGTACACAAAACGGGAAGTTGAAATTACGGGAATGGAATACAATCCTTTTTTATTCGTTAAACAAACTGTTACTCCATCTGTAACCACAACTCCTTCTATTCCTTTTCCACAACAACTAACTTTTCCTTTCAGAACAATTATTTCTGATTCCTTATTTTCTGAAAAACAAGCAAGTGAAAAACAAAGAAATAGAAGTAGTATTCCAATATTCTGTTTCATCGTAATATTTTTTAAAAACTGTCTTAAAAATCAATAGTCCATTAGACTTTAGTAACTAGTGTCAAGTCTAGTATAATGTTTCGGATAATTTGTTAACCCTACAAAGGCGAAGACCTGTTGGAGTTAACGCTGTCAAAAACTTCGCACTCTGACAGGTAAACCAATCCTTATACTTGATTTAACAATAATATTACATACCTGTTAAAAACTTGCAATTTGGAAGTATGACGTTTCCCTCACTCCTGAAGCTCCTTAAGGGGGACTTCAAAGTCTTTTCCGTTAGGAAAGTTTTGGAAAAACGACAAAAAACTTACTGATTGAAAACTTAATTTTATGTAATCGGGCTTTTAAGACAGCCTTATGGTTTCTTATTATTTTTTTTCTTTGGTGAAAGTTTTTTCGTCTTTAGCCATCTGGAAGCCTTCTTCAACTTCCTTCCATAAATTTTTACGAATAATATGAACAATATCGAAAACCATCAATCCATCAGAAGCCTGCAAGTTCATAGCAATAGTACGCGACAATTGTGGACGATTTTCATAAAACTGATCGACCAAAACTCCACCCAAAAACTGATGTCCTTTTAAAATTCCTTTGATTTTTTCACAAGAACCTTCTACACAATACCATGTTCCTCTGGCTCCTTTGCTATCGGTCTCATTAATCACGACATTGTTGTTTTTTAAGTATTCTTCCATTGTAACATTGGTATAGTAATTACCAGTGGCGTACAAATCGAGCAACTCGGCATAACCAAAATTCTTGTATTCAGGTGTTGCCCAATCGTAATCTTTAGATACATCGTATTGATTGCTTGCCCAGTTTACTCCTACTTCAAAATACGAGGGATACCATGCTCCTGTGTAGGTTCCAAAAGATATATTCGGATTTATCTGCTTCACTGTTTGGCGTGCTAATGCCATAAAATCATAAATGTTTTTTGCCCGCCATTCAATCCATTTGTTAAAATATTTTCCACGCTTGTAATCACTCTTTCCATTGGCATCGGTTTTCCATTCGTAAATATCAGCCGGAAATGACTCTAATTTTTCACCGATATATTCTTCAAATTTGGTTTTCGACAGATCAGAAAAGTCTGCCATAATTCCATCGTAACGTACCCGGTCAAGCATAAAACCATCGAGTTCCGGATATTTAGCCGTTACTTCTTTCAGTACATTCAACATGTGTGCCTGAAAATCCGGATTGATTGGATTGATCATGGCTGAATATTTTTTCTTCAGAGTCATAATTGATACAATCCCCTTATCGGGTGTATAAACCATGCTCGCCCACTCAGGATTGGTCGTATATGTTTGTCCGCGATCGAAATAGTTATGTCCGCCAACGAAGGTGTTCAGCAATGCGTGTACTTTTAATCCAAGTTCATGTGCTTTGGTAATAAAATGCCCCAGATAATCGAAGTCGGGTCTATTGAAACCATCCCACGTTCTCATTTGTGGAGCAAATTTACTATTATATAGTACTTCTCCGGTAATGGGACGAATGTCAACTACTGCATCGGTAAAGCCAATATTTTTAATCTTTTCCAGATAGAAATCGATGGAATCAGGATAACTGAAACGCTCGAAATTTGCCTCTGCATCGAACCACATTAATTTGGGTTTTACTATTTCTGTCGATTTCTTCGTATTCTGGTTGCACGCAGAAAACAGAACAATCGTTAAAAGGAGTATATAAATAATTGGATTTTTCATTTTGGTAATATTTTTCTAATTGGATTTTTTTCTATTAAATTATTTTGAGTTTAATGCGTTATTAATTCCCGTTTTTACATATTCCCATTGATTTTTTTTCTTCAGGTGAATCATGTCAAAAAGAAAATAACCATCGCAAGCATTTATAGCTGCATCAACCGATTGTGTAATCGCCTGATTAATTACGGCATCGCTACTTGTTGCCCATTCGCCATTTCCAATATCCGGGCCACCAATAACAATGGCATCGTCTTTAATTTTGTCAACTGCTTTTGAACAAAAGCCTTGAATGGACCACTCGTTAGTACCATAAACACGGGTGGGTGATGCATAAGCGCCAATCAAGATAATATCCATTTGGTCGGCATAACCGTAGTCTTGATATCTGGCTGTTGCCCATGCCGGATAAGCCGAAGCGGTATTATATTTGGGGCTCGCCCAATTTACGCCAACGCCGTAATAAGTAGAATACCAACCTCCTACGTATACTCCAAACTTGATGTCTTTATTTGTGTTTTTAACCCGAATACAGGCTTTTTCCATAAAATCGTGAATGGTTTTTGCCCTAAATTCCAGCCATTGCTTAAAATAGACAGGCATTGGTGACGGAAGTGTGCCTGCTTTTGTCCCTGCTGTCATTACATCATTTGGGAAATTTGAAATGGAATATCCCAAATATTCTTCGAATTTCTTTTTTGTATAAGTGGAAAAATCGCTATCCAGATCATCAAAGCGTCCTCGATCCAAAATAATACCATCCAGATTTTTGTAAGCGGCTAAATCTTCGAGTAAATCACATAGATAGTTTTGAACATCACTATTTACAGGATTAAAAAATTTTGATCCGGAGGTATTTTGATCCAGTGTATTTACAATACCCGATGTTGTTAATAATTGGGTTGCCCATTGTTGTTTTGAGGCATCTCTAAACAGCAATCCATCTGAACCTAAACTTGTTGTATTTCCTCCTGCAAAAGTATTTACTCCGGCATAGATTTTCAATCCCAGTTCATGCCCTGCATCAATAAAAGCCTGCAGATAATCCCAAGTAGCAGTGCGCTCAATTTTTGTATATCCGGAAGGCAACCATGCTCCCAACCATTTTACTTGAGTTCCTACCTTCGAGTTAAACAATATGTCGCCATTGGTTGGCCTAACATCTACTACTACATCAGTAAAACCTGCTTCTTTTGCCAGTGTTAAATCACGGGTAATATTCTCTTTGTTATTGGCAAAATCAGGGAAATTGGCAGCAGCATCTATCCAAATAAATCTTGGTTTCTCAGAATTTACAGGTTTTTCTTTATCATCGTCCCACTCCCATTTATAGTCATCATCACTTTTTCCGCCACATGAAGTCATAATGGTAATTATTGACAAACTAATTAGCAAGAGATGTATAAAATGACTGATTCTATTTTTCATCAGAATATAATTTATTTTTAATTTCCTATTATCAATAGATCGTTAGTTCCGAAAGCTTTCGGGATTAGACATGAGATATTAGATTAACTTACAAGATGCTTATTTTCAAAACCTTTATATCGACACGTCCTTTAAGAAAATCAGACTAAAAATCAGACACTTACAAAACAGTAACGAACGATTGTGTTATAATACCGATATTAATCTGTACGAGCTACTTGTGTTCGCAATACATGCTTGTTGCATTATTCATCAGTAAGAAAATACTGGTATCTCTTTTTATAGAGACACCAATATTCTATTATTTAAGCTATTCTACATGTCGATACAGTCGAACTGATAACCGACTACATAACCATTTGTAAACATGAAATATAGATAAAGGAAATATCCATCGTCTGAAACCCGCAATGCAACATCGCCTGTTCCGTTTCCATTTGCTACTGCCGGAGAAACTGATTTCCCGCCGTACACATTTCGGAGAGATTCCCAAATAACTGCATTACACGTTTTTGTTTCGAGGTTGCCTTCAAAATTTACATCACTGCTTACATCCAATAACCATACGGCATCAGAAGATCCCCAGGTAAAACTATTTACCCAGTTCAAGCTTACATATTCTGCATTATTAAACTTGATATGATCAACTGCATTCGGAATATAATTAGCACTAATTCCATCTAATTTTTTACGTACCGCATTCGTGGTTCCATTTACCCATGCAAATGTGTTATCAGAATACGAAGCAACAAAATAATCACTTGTAACATCTGTATCCGATGAGGAGACAACATCTACATTGGTTCCCCAACCTTTGGTTAAACCACTCATGGTAACAATTTCCGGTGTTTGCGAAGTCAACACTCCATTTACTACTGTCCAGCGAGCAATTTGTTGTCCTGCGGCCAGTATTGGAGCTGTAATAATTGCATTTTCATCAATACTCCCGTTAACAGACAGCTTCCTTCCAATTGGTACTCCACCATCCCATTCGATCATCAATTCAGGAGTTGCAGTTACTGAAGCAAGCTTCCAAACTTTAAACGAACCTGCATTAGGTGCCAAATTACAAATCAGTACATTTCCATCATCATCGGCTGTATTATAGAAATTTATAAGTGAGCCTTTCAAAGCTCCTAAATCAATTTCACCAACTTTCTCACCGGTTTTTGCATTCAGGTAAACACTATTTGCTGTCCGTGTATTCAGAATCACATAATCTCCGGTAACGGCTATTCCTCCGGTCAGATTATCCAAAGTAATGCCACAATCTACTTTCAACTGCTTCTCAAACATCAACTTGGCACTTCCCGAACGAATACCATACAGTAATTTATCCGGCACTTCTTTTTTAACGGTATAAACATTTTTTGTTGTACCATCATGAGCAGTAACTGTTAGTTCTATATCGCTATTATAATCCAATGCTGTTGCTGTAGGATCGGGTGAAATACTTGCGTGATATGAAAGTGTAAGCTCAGCCAATGCAGGCTCCAAATTTCCGATTGCAACCAAAGAAATTGTTTTGCTTGCTTCGTTAATTACACCAATCATATCTAATGAGGGCAATTTAAATTCCTCTAACAAGCACTCATCACTTTTTCGGATTTCTCCTTTTATAATATATTCCTTTTGTGTTTTAACCTGATCGGTAACTATTATTGAGTTTTCCTCTGTTAAGTCCAAATACAAAAGAGCAGGACTAACAATTACATTATCATCCAGATTTGCAGCTACACGCATATTGGTCAATTGCAATTCTGTAACCTGATTATTGCTGCTTTCCGGATAGTAGTATGAAATTGGAATGACAATTTCATTACTGCCTTCGGTCAAATAACCAACAAACAAGCCTGTTCCGTCTGCAAATGTTGCCGTAATACTGTTAATACCGTCTCTTGAAACAGAAGGGAGTAATTCGTCAGGTTCATGGCAGCCACTCATAAAGCTGAGTATAACCAACATGATTGCTATAAATTTATAATTCTTCATAATTCAATTTTTTATTTCCATTCATCATATTGCTCAATGGCTGCATTGTTTGCCAATTCACTGTAAGGAACCGGAAAGACATAGGTTTTTTCCAAAAATTTACGATCCTGTAAATCACAATCGACATACTCGTACAGATATCCTGCCGGATCTTTCGAAATCTTCATTCCATGCACACGATATCCATTGTATTCGATATGAGCCAGTTTCCATCTCCTCATATCCCAGTACAAATGCCCCTCGAAAGTCAATTCAATCTTTCGTTCCTGACGAATAGCAGCAAATAGGTCATCTCCTGAAAGACCACTTTTACCAGGTAAACCAACTCCCGGACGTGTACGCACTGCATTCAAATCGGTCATTGCACTTCCACTTTTCCCCAAACGATAATTCGCTTCTGCACGGTTAAGATAAACTTCAGCCAAACGAATTTCAACCCATGTTTGTGTACTTAAATAAGTAACCAAATCGGTATGGCTTTCGTCTCTGAATTTCCGTAAATAGTAACCTGTTGTTGTTCTTCCTTTGGTATAGGTATCTTCTCGATATCCCATATATTTCCCATTTGTTCCGTCAACACTGTTTTCCATGGTTTTACCCATCCAGTCTGATCCGTTAAAAATAACGGTTGCTCCAAAACGAGGGTCTAAATCCTCATACGGAGGTCGGTCAGTTGTTCCGCCGGATACATGCCATGCACTCCAATCAACTATAGTTCCGTCCATTTTCTCATACGATTCAACCATTTCCTGAGTAGGAGTTCCACTGCCCCCCTGATTCTCTATTTCTCCAAAAGTTGAGTAATCTTTATCGAAGGTATGATTGGGGCCTGTTACCAAATAATTAAATTCTAAAATAGACTCCGAATTACCGCCCTTCCAGGCATCTTTATAATTATCCGTTAAGGCATATTTGTTTAATGCAAAAACCGCATCGGCAGCATCTTTTGACAATTGCCAACGTTCAGCATAAAGCATAGCCCTCGATTTAAGAGCATAAGCGGCTCCTTTGGTCAACCGACCTTTATCAGCATCAGACCATTCAACAGGCAAAACAGAAGCTGCAAAATCTAAATCATCTTCTATTAAATTCCATGTTTCTTCGGCTGATGAACGGGCTTTATCTTTTTGCAGATTCATATCTGTATAAAGAATTACTCCTCCATGACGTTTCGCTAACTGGAAATACAAGAATGCACGAAAAAACCGGGCTTGTCCTTCAAAAAGCTTATTCTTTTCTTCATCCAATTTTGAATATTCATTCAATCCAACCAAAAATTCATTTACACGACGAATTCGTTCGTAGGTAACGCCCCAGGCGTTAAGTAAATTTCCTGAAGAAGACATGGTTTCAGGAGTAAACACATAGTTGTTTGCATCTCCTGCCTTACCGCCAGGTACATAAGAACCGTATTTCAATGTTTCGGTTAAGCCTTCGGTTAAATTGGCGCTAAACTGTGAGTTTCCAAAACTGCCGTAACGATCAATATACGCATAGAAAACATTGCTATAAAGGCTTACATTTTCTTCATTTTCCCATACCACTTTATCAGAGATTCGATCAGTTGGAGTGGTGTCAAGCAATTCATCGCAACCAAACATGCTAACGAGACTGAACAAAATGGCTATTCTAAATATTTTATTCTTCATAATAAGAAATGTTTATTCATTTAAAATGTCAAATTTACACCCATCGAAATAATCCGTTGCTGCGGATAGTAGCCATTGGAAACGCCCGGTTGTTCAGGGTCGATATTGTATTTCGATAATTGACTAAATGTCAGGAGGTTTTGACCTTCGGCATATATTCTCACATTATCCATACCTATTTTTTGTATTAAATGTTTAGGCACGGTATAGCCGATTTGTAAACTCTTTACACGCAGGTAATCACCTTTCCGGTACCAAAAACTGGATGAAAAAGCATTATTAGAACTTGCTGTTACTACAGCCAAACGCGGGAATTCTCCATCTCTATTATCTTCTCTCCATGAATTTTCCAATAGATATTTAGGAGAGTTTCCTCCGTGATAAAATGGCTTGGTCATCGATGTATTATCCATAACACCATTGCTATATACTCCGGTTAAAGCAACATCGCGGCCAACTGCCCCCTGCACTAAAATCGCAATATCAATTCCTTTCCATTCGCCATTGAATGTAAATCCACCCATAAATTTCGGGTATGCTGATTTTCCAATATATCCACGATCTTGTTCGTACGAAATTTTCCCATCGCCATTTCTATCCCTGTATTTGATATCACCCACACGAACGTCTTTACCTACAATTAGTGGCGAATTATCAATTTCTTCCTGACTTTGGAATAGGCCTTCTGCAATAAAACCAACTTGAGCTCCAACTTCTTTACCTGTAAGTTTCAGCCAATCAGGAGTATTCTCAGAGTCACCATATTTTAACCATCTGCGTTTTGTATATGTTCCATTAAGACCAATTTTGTAGGAGAAATTGCCAATTTTATTACGGTGAGTTAAAGCAATTTCAAACCCTTTATGGTCTTGTTTGTTATTGTTTTCGTATCCATACACATAACCACCATACGAATCGGGATATGTAGCATCAGAGACACTAAGCATATCAAAAATATATTTATAAAA
The DNA here is from genome assembly GCA_016760525.1 of Labilibaculum sp. GTDB lineage: Bacteria > Bacteroidota > Bacteroidia > Bacteroidales > Marinifilaceae > Labilibaculum. The sequence goes on along the minus strand of JAESUW010000141.1, from coordinate 15,702 downwards.
CACATCAAATTCAACAGCCAGCAACCCATTCCATAAGCTTGCATCAAAACCTAAATCATATTGAAGTGCTTTCGCCCAAGTGAGATTGGTATTGGCAGGTCTTGACGTTAATAGTCCACTTTCAGCTTTTCCTCCAAAAACAGCGGCTTCTTCCATAAGCGATAAAGTGTTCAGATAATAATATGGTGCAATTTCAGTTGTTCCTGTCAAACCAACACTTCCTCTCAACTTCAAATTGTCAAAATTGCTAAAGGTGTTGCGGAACCAATCTTCTTCAGAAACCCGCCAACCAATGGACGCTGCAGGAAATGTACTCCAGCGTTTGCCTTTTTCCATTCCTCCAAATACATAACTACCATCGTAACGTAATGATAATTCGGTCAGATACTTGTTTGCATAACTATAACTTACACGACCTAAAACTCCAGCCTGACGCTGTTCAAAACTACTACCGGAAATCTCTGTTTTATCGGCAAGAGTAGCATAATTTAATTCATCCAACTCTAAAATATCAAATCCATAACCATAAGCTCCAAATTTATTGCCTTCTTTTTTAATTGTTTCCATCAAAGCCAAAACCGAAATATTATGTAATCCAAATTGATTTTCATATTTAATACTGGCGTTTATTGTCAAATTCGTATTGTGCGACATCCCTTCTACCAAACTGGTATTTGTACCTCTTGCATCATAAGTGTATACATAGCTAATATCTTCGGTTATGGGAGTAGGTGCTGTTGCAACATTAGTGTAGTATGGAGTAGAAAAAGCCTTTGATGTTTGATATGTAATATCATAGGCAGTCATAAACTTAACGCTTAAGCCTTTCACAAATGGTAATTTGTAGTTCAAAGCTACATTCGTTTGAATAACATGAGTTTTCACCTTTCTATACCCTGTCAAATCAGAGGCCGCAAGCGGGTTCACATACGAACTTGCTGTTCGGGTTGATACAGGTATTCCATTCATTTCCTGAGGCACATAAGGAAGTGCTCGTATAGCTTGCTGTGGTATGTTATTCCAATCGCCGGGCGAAGCAGAATAGCCAGGACGGTTTCGGTCTTCAATTCGTCCCGAAATATCAAAAGTCAGGCTTATATTATCAGAAATTATTGCATCAATATTTGAACGTAGGTTAATACGGTCGTAATCAAAGCCTTTCACATTTCCTTCCTGATTATAATTACCAAGCGACACAAAATATTTAATTTTCTCTGTACCTCCTCTTGCGTTCACATTGAAATTCATTGTTTTTCCAATCCCAAAAGTTTCTTTGTACCAATTGGTATTTCCCCAACCATCGGTATCGTCTCCATTCAACATTTGCTCAACATGTGCAGAAGAAAAAACAGGCTCATCACCATCCATTTCACGAGCTTTATTATACCAGTAAGCATATTCAGGGCCATCCAGCATCTCCAACATCAAAGCATTGGAGCTTATTCCACAAGCTCCTGTAACTGTTATTTTGGAAGGAGCAACTATTCCCCGCTTGGTTGTAACAATTACAACTGAGTTGGCATCCAAGCCATAAACCGATGCAGAAGAAGCATCTTTAAGAACCGATATCGATGCTATTTCGTTCGGATCTATTTCAGAGATGTTGCGTGGAATCCCGTCAACGATATACTTGGCTTCAGTTCCACGAATAATAATACTGGCACCATCGGCTCCCGGTTGTCCTGATTGCTGTAACGAAACAACACCAGAGACCAAACCTCCCAACATGTTACTGATATTTCCGACAGGAGATTTCATAAGCTCTTTTCCTGAAATTTGAGAAACCGCACCTGTTACATATTGTCGTTTCTGAGTTCCATATCCCACCACTACAATTTCATCAATTCCTTCCCTTTTTTCTTGAAGAATAACATCTATAAAATTTTTGGTTCCAATACGTTCTTCTTTGGTTTCATAACCAATAAACGAGAACACTAATATTCCTGAACTACCAGGAATTCCAATTGTAAAATTCCCATCCAAATTAGTAACCGTTCCCGTAGTTGTACCTTTTATAAAAACGGTAGCTCCAGTTAATGGTTCTCCGTTTTTATCCGACACTTGGCCGCCAACCACCATTACTTGTGCTGATACGAACTGGCTTACTAAAAGGAAGAATACAGCCAATACGTAGCCCATTGAGCTAATTCGTCTTTTCATCATAAAGATTAGCATTTATTATACTGTTTATAAATAATTTACATGTAATAAATATTTTTGAAATGCACATAGCATTCCTACAGAAAACAAAGCATTAAACTTAAATCATCGATAAAAAAACATCATGTTCAATTATCGAATACGGCAAAAACTGCTTTGTTCAAGTACAAGATTCAATGCTTCAGAATGAAGAATTGAATACAGATAGTAGATTCTTATCAAAATATGAAGTAAATTTGTTTTGTAGAACATTTTACTTCGCCTGCCCATGTGCTTTATAGCCATGTGGCGGGCTTTTTTACGGGTAATTTCTTCTGTTTTATCTCTTCATACAACATTATTTAAATTAATATTCGTAATGGTTGATTATACTTCTTAAATTAATTGCATCTTCCGAAGAACAATAGCTCCTGCCCCTTTTATATCAGCATTGGCTCCAATAGACGAGAAAATAAGTTCACAGGATCGTAAAGGCAATGACAAAGCGGTATGTGTCATTCCCGATTTAATAGAATCTGTTAAAACTTCTGTTGCTGAAGCAAATTTACCTCCTATAATTATTACTCCCGGATTTAACAGGTTTATCATATTTCCTAATGCTTTCCCAATTTTAAACCCAATATTGTGTATTAATGAAATTGAAAGTGCATCTCCCTCCCAAGCAGCTTTTAGTATATCACCATACTGAATCTTCGAAATATCTTTACTGCTCAAAAGCAAAGAGGTCTCTCCTAATTGTATTTGCTCCTTGAAATTTTGCTCAAGGGCATAACCAGAAACTTCTGTTCCCAAACATCCTCGTTTACCACACAAACACAACTTATCGGATTCAGCAAATTGAATATGTCCAAACTCGCCAGCAAACCCTTGTTCTCCTGACACAATCTCTCCATTAGCAATTATGGCTAAACCCAATCCTCGGCTAAGATTAACAACAAATGCATTTTTAATATTTTTAGCTTCCCCAAAAACCTGCTCTGCTAATCCCAGTACATGCGTATCGTTGTCGATATAAACCGGAACAGAAAGTTGACCGGAAAAATAATTGGTTAATGAACTTTCCAGAAAATTAAAATAGTTGTATGAGTTTCCGGTTTGGGAGTTTATACGGCCTGTAATACCAATACCCAATCCTAATATTTTGTTAGGATCAATCTCCGATTTGCCAATTGCATTCTGAATAAAGGCAACAACATTAACCAAACACTCTGTGGTATTTTCGAGAACAAAATCATTATTCTCGCATTTGTGTACTTCCTCCATTTCAAGGTTAAAAACCGAAAACGAAAGCCCTTTAAGTAAAATCACAACTCCAATACAATAAGCATAATTGGGATCAACTTTATAAACTAAAGGACGTCGCCCGGTATCAGTTTCTTTTTTGCCTACCTCAACAATTATCCGGCTCTCTATTAACTCGTTTATTAGCTTAGTTCCTGTAGGAACACTTAATTTCACCTTTTTACAAATACCAGGGATCGTAAGTGGGCTTTCCGCTTTATTTAATAATGTAATAATTTTACGTTTCTGAGCATAATGCCTATTTTCATTATTTACATTCCTTATATCTTTTAAAAATAGTTCCATCGAATCTATATTTATTATTTATTTTAGTTTCTGGGTGTAAGTTTGTAAAAATATTTACTAACTCCAAATACATTATTAAATATCATGACTTTAGTCTAAAATAATTTTGTAAGCTTCCCCGGAAGTTGACTATTTGAAATTAGAATTGGATAAGCCCATAGGGCGCGTCAGCTTTAATATCATTAAATTTAAATGGTTAATACTTATTTGTATGAGAAAAACACGCTTTACAGAAAATCAAATCATTTCTATCTTGAAACAACAGAATACAGGAATGAAGGTTTCAGACATTTGCAGAGAACATGGTATCAGTGATGCTACGTTCTATAATTGGAAAGCAAAATATGAAGGTTTGGATATTTCCCAATTAAAAAGGTTAAAAGAATTAGAGGAGGAAAATGCTCGTTTAAAAAAGATGTTTGCTGATTTAAGTTTACTTCATCATGCTTTTAAAGATGCTGTAGAAAAAAAGCTATAAGGTCTGAGCAGAAGAAAGAGTTGGCACAACATATGATTAATGATTATTCAGTTAGTGTGCGTCAGACCTGTATTTTGGTTCATCCAGCTAAGTCCAGCTTTCTATACAAGGCAAAGGATAAAGATAATCAGCCAGTGATAAAACAACTCAGTGGATTAGTGGAGAAACATCCTGCAATTGGATTTTGGATGTGTTATTACAGAATCAGACAAAGAGGACTGAAATGGAATCAGAAACAAGTTTACAGGGTTTATATTAAACATTAGAAGACGAGCAAAGAAAAGACTTCCTGCAAGGGCAAAACAGCAATTATTTCAACCTGATAAGAAGAATCAAGTGTGGTCTTTAGATTTTATGCATGATAGCTTATGGTGTAGACGATCTTATCGTTTGTTAAATATTATTGATGATTTTAATCGGCAAGTATTAGCTATTGAAGCGGATTCGTCTATTCCTTCACTTAGAGTGGAATTCCTACAAAAAACCAGACAAAAAGTTAAGCCACATTAATTAACTGATAATGTCCAAATTCTTCTGGAGTCATATATCCCAGATATGAGTGTCTTCTTTTTCTATTATACCATATCTCAATAAACTCAAATATTTCATTTTTAGCATACCAAAAATTCAAATAATATCGATGGAATATAAGTTCCGATTTAAGTATTTTAAAGAAACTCTCAGCAACAGCATTGTCCCAACAATTCCCTTTTCTACTCATGCTTTGTGTGATTGTTTTTTTATCTAAAAGCATTCTGAATTCCTGTGAGGCATACTGTATTCCTCTGTCAGAGTGAAAAATTAAAGCCTTGCTTATTGGTCGATTTATCACTGCCATTTTCCATGCTGTCACAATGGTGTCTTTAGCGGTCATATTATCATTTAAAGCCCATCCAATAATCTTACGGTCATATAAATCCATTATAATGGTAAGATAAAGCCAGCCTTGCTTTGTATGAATATATGTAATATCAGATACCCAAACCTGTCCCGGATTGAGTGCTTTAAAATTGCGTTTAAGGTGATTGGGGGATACCGGGTAATTGTGTTTAGAATTAGTGGTAGATACTTTATACTTCTTTTTAATAATACTTTTAAGACCTTCAGAGCGCATAATTCTTGCTACTCTTGCACCAGAAACCTTAAAGCCTTTAGATTTTAATTCCGCTGTGATCTTTGGGCTCCCATAGCGGCCCTTATTTTCATGATAAATGGAATTAATTTCTTTTCTAATCCTATTTGTTTGCATAGTCAAATTAGATGGTCTTCTACTTACCCAATGATAATAACCTGCTCTACTAATTTGAAATACCTTACACATCTTCTCAACAGTAAATTCTTTGCGATGATTCTTTATGAACCGGAATTTTTGCTGTCGTTCCTGGAGAAGATGCTTACTGCCTTTTTTAAGATATCTCTTTCTATTTGTGCTTCCCGAAGTGCTTTCTTTAAATCTGAAATTTCTTTCTGATCCGGGCTTAAAATGATATTGCCGTGTCCGGAAAAACTCACTGCTCCATATTGTTCTAATTCACGTTTCCAGCGACGGACTATGTCGGGGCGGATATTTAAATCTTCCGCTACTTCCTTGATGGGTTTTCCACTTTGGCACAGATTTACTGCCATTAATTTAAACTCTTTATCAAACTGTCTTCTTTCTCTTTTCATAGTCTTGTAAATTTAATCATTACAAGCTTAACTTGCTGTCTAAACAAATATAGTAGTTCCAGAGTGATACGAATATTGGATCGCTTGAAAGAAGTAAGAGGCTTACCCAAAATAATTCGAGTAGATAATGGCCCGGAATTTATCAGTAAAAAATTGGATAATTGGTGTAAAGATAATAAGGTTGATTTAGCATTTATTCAACCAGGAAAACCCACACAAAACGCCTTTATTGAGCGTTTCAATGGTAGTTTAAGAAGAGAATTGCTGAATGCATAGTATTTCGAACTATTAGTGAAGTGCGTGTGAAAACAGAACAATGGATGGTTGATTACAATGAAAACAGACTACATAAGGCTCTTAATTATAAAACTCCTTTGGAGGTAATGAAGAAAACAATGTATATTTAAAACTCTAATTTTGAATGGTCCAAAAATGAGGGAAGCCTACATGACCAATTGACAAATCATGAAATGTCAAAGTCATCAGGTGGTACTTTTATTAAAAATGACAGTGTCCCAAATCAAGTAGGGGTGGATGTTAAGCATGACCCAGTAGGTGTTACGGGTATTTCTGTTGGGCGCAGTTTTTAAAAATTTTAAAAAAGGTTAATCCATTTGGGTTAACCTTTTAATCCAATCAGCATTAATTTTTTATTCACAACATGAAAAAAATCTTACTTTCAACAATAACAATTGTATTTTCAGTTCTTACATATGCGCAAAATTTAGATAGTAAAGTTGCAGAATATCTAAATAATCAGGATTACCTTACTCTCAAAGAGGTTTATCCATTAGTCAAGGATAGTATTACTCCTTTTTTGCAAGATTTAACAGAGTGCTTTCTGCCATGTTATTTCAACAAGCCTGAAGAAGCATGCAAATCCATACAGAATTTTTTCACATCACAGCAAGGAAAAATAAATTCAGACTTAGCAACAAGTTTGATCTATCTGTGGGCAGAAAACCTTAAAGCAAAAGGAGCTTATAAAGAAGCAGTAGAATTAATAGACAACTATTTATTAAATTTCCCTCAAGAGCATCGGATTAAGCTCAAACAATATTATAGTTCCATATATGTATACTGTAAGGCTTATCAATCTTTCCAAGCAAGTAAGATTAGTCATCACAATAAAGATATTAGCGTACCTATTTCATTTGTTCAAACAGGTGAGAGAGGTCAAACTATGTTCATTCCAGTTACCATCAGAAATAACACTACAAATTTCATTTTTGACACTGGTGCAGGAGATAATGTAGTAACTGAAAAATTTGCTCTTGATAATCAAATCCGTATCCTTAAAGATTCTATTCTAATAATTGGTGTTGGTTCCGGTTATGGAAAACTTGGATTTATAGACAGTTTACAAATCGGAGAACTAATATATCAAAATGTAAGCTTTGTAGTAGTTCCTGAAATAATTCCTGATAATAAATACAATACTCAAGCGGTTTTAGGAATGCCCTTTATGAGAATAAATAAGGAACTTATCATTTATCCAAATGAAAGAAAAATTGTATTTCCATACAAAGAGTCAATTCCTGATAGTTTAAAAAGTAACATGATATTAACAAACAATACTCTTTTACTGAACGTCGAATCACAAGATAACATGCTATTAATACAATTTGATTCAGGCAATGTAAGCTCAACAATGAATCTTTCTTACTTTAAGAGTAATAAAACAAAAATTGAAAACCAATATAAGTTAGATACCATTCAAATTGGAGGATTTAGAGGTATTAATACCATACCTGCTTATACTATACCTCAACTATCATTCTCTATTGGAATTAGTAAATTTATAATGAAAAACATTAAGGTGCTAACAAAAAAGAACCTGATGGAGCCCAACCAAAGCAAAGGCGTTTATGGAGTAAATTTTATTCAAAAATTTGATAGAATATGTATCAATTTCAATTTGATGAGATTGGAGGTTCAAAACATATCAAATAATGATATGTCAGTACAAAATATGCATTTAAACTGACAAAACAACCTATATCATTACTCTGACCAAAACAACGACCTTAACCATCCAAACAATTTTTCTAAAAACGCGAATATGAGTTTTAGCTTTTTTTTAAAAAACTTTTCAGAAGAGTTTCATATGAATTCGATCCTTACAAATTAAGATGGAAGCCAATTGTAAACTTAAAATATGTTAATAAAAACGAATGAAACAGAAGGCACTCTGAACAATTTCACTATCTTTGAAACACTCGCAAATGAGAACATTTTGATAAAAAGCAAAGCAATTAAGTAGTTGCAGAATTAGATGAGTTTATAAGGCTAAAATATTGTATTACAGCATACGAGAATGGGATGGTTCATGATCCTCTCTCTCCGCAATTTAGGAATTATCCTAATCCGAAAGACTGCGAACCTACTGATTTACAGTCTTTTATACTCCCACCCAATTCATTGGAAGGTGAACAGATCCAGGTTCCTAGCCTTGAACACACATTACGGAATGACCTCTTAAATGGCTCCATTCACAGATAAATCATGTAAAATGGGAGGTTTTTGCCATTTATATTTGATTTTTCCGCTATTTCTATTTCTCATGAGAGTTTCAATACCCTTTTCTTTTAGAAAAGGATTGACTAATGGAGGTTGCTAAACGAGTATTGACAAGCATTTGACACTGTTAATTCTGGTATTATACAATCGCATTCTTAGTTTCAATGAAAAACACCTGCATTTTGCCAGTATTCCGGGACGAATTGACATCGTATGGTTTCTGGCAACTGTTATTTTTCTGAATACATCATTGCATCGACAGATTGTATGGTTATAGGGATTATTGATTAGCTAATTTTATTATAATTTGACTACTTTTCTGAACTTAAATGTACGTATTTACGTGGCATTTTATTCAGCTTAAAGGAACATGTGAAATTAAAATTATTGTTCAAAACATTGTCTGACAACAAATAGCTAAAATCAACAGCAAAACTTTTTATTTGTAATCCTGTACCAAACGAAAAAGCACTAAGACCAATGGTATCATCCACAAAATGATAACCGGAACGAAGAAAGAATAAATCGTTATAAGTGTACTGCAAGCCAATACCAGACGAAAAACCGGCTTCGTCATTTAAAGACATATGAGCAAAATCCATACTTGCCATAATCGTATGCTTTTGCAATACTTTTTCGGAATATGCCACACCTGCTCCTATAGTTAAAGGCAAGCTGGAAGAACTGTTGTCGAATTTTAGTTCAGGGCCCAGATTTTTTATTGTAACACCATATTCCAGTTGTCTGTAACTGCTCTTATAGCCCAAATCAACAAAAATGGTATTGGCTTTTGCATTATCTCCTAAATCCGCTCCCAGATATTGAATAGACAGGGATACGGCCGATTTATTCGAAATCCGATATGCATATCCCAAAGCCAATGCAAATTCGTTTGGGGTGTATGTACCAGCATCATTCCCATCCGTGTCGTTTACGATATAATTGGGCATGGAATAGTTCTTAAAGCCTACTGCAATACTATTTTTATTGCCAATTGAAAAATAAGATGAAATACTGGCTAAACTATAATCGTTAGATAATTCGTTAAGCCAGGGGCGGTAATTTAAATTTACTTCAAAACTTTTGTTGCTTACACTACTTGCTGCCATATTTGTAAATACAGCATTGCTATTTTCCTGAGCTATGTAGGTGTTCCCCATAGACACGCTTCGCGCATTTAGAGGAATGCTTACAAAAGAACCAGACTGGGCAAAAAGCTTGGAGCATAAAAGAAAACCCATTATGAATATTACTAATTTCTTACCTTTCATAGCTTAACTATATTTCGTTCGAATTCCTGATTGTTGTAAGTTATTTTTAACAGATATTGTCCACTCGCCAAATCGGACAAGTTTGTGCTTGCCGGAGAAAAGGTAGAAACAGTTGTTGTAATATCTTTTACTTTAACCCCATTGTCATTGTATATCTCAATTTTCAGATCGCCATCGATATCTTCACCCATTCTAAAATAAACCACATCGGTTACCGGATTTGGATATATATCTATTGCTTGTTCATTGTTACGTACCATCACCTGAAATGTAATTGCAGCTGTTTCGCCTCTGGCATCCGAAGCCGTAATGATGAAAGAAGAGAGTCCGTTTGACTGTGGTTTTATTGTCAGTGTTTCATCGGATAAGGAAGCATTCAAATAGGATGAAGAATAGTTCAGACTATATTCCAAATTTTCGCCATCTTCATCACGAAAGGACTCTTGTAAATCTAAAGTATACGATGTACTGATATCACCAATGTAGATGTTTTCGATAACATCTAGAACTTCAGGGGAATGATTTTCCTGAACAATATAGCTTATTGTATAATCTGCAGAGGCTCCATATTGATCTTCTGCTGTGAATACGGCCTCATAAGTCCCTGGATCTACAGATAGCGCATTGATGATTACTTCTATTTCGCTGTCGGTTTCTTCTGCCGAAGAGCCTCCGTTTTTATCGGTATAACTCCAGGTATAAGAATCTCCGTCTGGATCAGAAATACTAACTATAAATGTTACTGTTTCGTGAGATAATAAGTTAAAACTATTTTCATTGGATGTGATAACTGGAGAGTGGTTGGATTCAGTAATAACGGATATCACATTAGAAATACCTGCGTAAGATCCCAGGATATCGTATCCTTCGACAGCGAAGTAATAAGTCGTTGTATAATTCAAATTTTCAATGGTTATTGTCATACTTTCACCAACGCCAACTAACCCCACAAGTGCTGTACTTGTACTTAATGAAGCAGATTTTTTTTCGATATCATCTTCAGAGATCGGAGAAGTGGAATAATAGATTTTATAACCAGTAGGCTTAACATCATCTGCATCTTTTGTAACTGTCCATTTTAGACTTGCTTTGTTTGACACAACACTTGCAGTAAGGTCTGTTACAGCATCGGGTGGTGTACTGTCATAATCAGCCAGTGCCGCAGCTGCATTAATTAAACCACTTCCCATTTCCCCTGTAAAAGTAGAGTTGTAAACGTCAAGATCGGCTACCCCTCTGTATAATCTGGCTTTAAGCATTTCTGGTGTAAAACCATCACCTCCGAATTCCGAAACAATTAAGGCTGCTACACCTGATACATGCGGACAAGCCATTGATGTACCAATCATATAAGCGTATTCATTATCTGTAATAGTACTGCCAATCCAATTGTCGTAATAAGTATCATCTGTATCTGTTCCTCCGGGAGCAGTAATATCAACCCAACTGCCAAAATTTGAATAGTACGAAAAGGCATAATCAGCACCAGTGGAAGCCACCGAAACAACCTCGCTATACATAGCCGGGTAGGAATTAGTTGATACAGATTCATTTCCGGCAGCAAATATAACAACACCTCCATTCATAGGTCCTACCTGCGCTCCTGTTTCATCAATACCTGCATACGTAATAAAATAATCAATGGCTTCTTTCATTGAGATTGGTAAATAGGATGCATCATCGTATCCCCAACTGTTTTGACATATTACAGCTCCATTATCTGCAGCATACTTAATTGCTTCTGCAAAATTTTCAGCACTAATTTCATCTCCATTTTCATCTGTTTCAAATACCTGACACGACATGAGTCTAACTCCTGCATGATCAGCATTACCTCCGGCAATACCACAAACGCCAATTCCATTTCCATTTTCGGCTCCAATTACGCCGGCTACATGGGTGCCATGATCCTCCCCAACAATGGTTCCTGAGCTTTCTACAAAATTATAACCATTCAGGTCATCTTTATAACCGTTGTTATCATCATCAGTATCATCGCTGCCTGTGTTTTCATCGCTATTCACCCAAATATTATTTATTAAATCTTCATGGTCAATGTCAATTCCACCATCAATAACAGCCACAATAACATCCTCACTTCCTGTTTGCTTTAGCCATGCATTAAACAAATTAATATCGCAACCCGATATGGCATCGGTTACTGTTCCGTCGTTGTAAAAATTCCATTGGTTGCTTAAAAAAGGATCATTAAATGGATAAGAAGTTACAGCAGTAGTACTTTTTAATGTTGTTGAAAAAGGAATGGGACCCAGTTTTTTTATCGACAACGATTTATTTTTTATTTTTTTTATGGGTTCTGTAATATCAATTACGCTCAGGTTTTCGAATTTACCAATTGCATTACTCAATGAAACGGCCGTGGTATCATAGGTAATATCATACCATAAATGCAAGCCCAAAGCTTTTGATCTTGCCTCGTATTTTCCTGAATACGGGAAAGTTCGCTTAAAATTTATGGCTCCAATGGAATTCAAAATTGTGTCCAAACTACTAATGTTAGAACTTAATTTAGCCGATTTAAGAGAAACAGAAAGACTTGTTGTTTTTTCTTTATTTAATTTTACTCTAACAATTCCTTCTACAGAGTTTGCTGTAATTTCAATTGCTTCATCTTCGCTAACTTCATCTTGTATTAAATCACGTTGACAAGAGAAAAATGTTAGTAACAGAATTGAATAAATGATATAATTGAAACGAAAAATCGTGTTTGTCTTCATATACAATGTTATATTATTAGGCCAATTTTAATACTTTACGAAAGTAGTTAGAAAGAAAGTTATTTTACAATAAACTATACCGAATTGATTATTATTCATACAAGAAGACAAATTCAATCTATGAAAACAATTTGTGAACATAGGCTAACTTACCAATGAACCTCAGGTGAGAATAACTAAATTGGGTTTAACTTTATTTACAAAAAGGGTCAGACTTAATAAAGTCTAACCCTTGAAATTCTAACTATACGGTTTTCAGAATCGTATCGATCCTATATTATTCGCTAAAAGCATCCATCGCTTTTGTGGGATATCCAGCTTCATCAAAAGCTCCTTTTTGATATTCTTTCCATCCATTGCAGCATTGTGGTTCCCAATAAAAAACCCCTAAACACTTATCAATGGCTTTGGTTCTTGTAATCAAATCAGAAAGAAAGCTATATGATGCATCCTCATCGTCCCAATTCATGCCTATCTCGCAAATCATAACCTCACAAGCATAACGACTAATCATGTCATTGGTATTACTGATTAAATCGTCGTTCATGCTTTGCCAGGTATCCGACTCTGGATACAAGGACATACCAATCACATCCCATTTTCCACCATTATTTTTCAAACCGTCAAACAACCATATGAACATTGAATTCTTATTTCCCTCCTGCAGATGTACAACAACTTTTGCCTCTGGGAAAACTGCTTTTACAGCATCGTATCCATAATTAGTAAGGCTTGCATACTGTGCCATATTTTCATCAGCTTTTCCATCATTCCAAAGCATGCCATTGCCTGTTTCGTTGCCAACCTGAACCCATTCCGGGGTAATTCCCCAGTTGTTAAGTGCAGTTAATACCTCGTTGGTATGATCTTTTACGGCAAGACACAAATCGTCGAAAGACAGGTCGGCCCAACCAGCAGGCTTGTTTTGTTTGGAAGGATCGGCCCATGAATCGCTGTAATGGAAGTCAACCAAAATACGCATTCCTAAATCATTGGCTCGCTTGGCTTTAACCAGCATATCGGTTTTATTGCACCATCCATCGGTTGGACTAACCCAAACCCGTAAGCGAATGGAATTCATACCCAAACTTTTTAACAAGCTCATGCATTCCATTTTGTTTCCTTCAGCATTGTAAAATAAAATACCAGCACTCTCCATTTCGGTTAACCAGCTTACATCGGCACCTTTGGCAAAACCACTCATGTCCTCTACAACTGGTTTCTCCGGCAAAGGCTTGTTGTCATCATTATCATCACATGAGGCAAAAAGAAAAACAAAGCTTACCAGTAATATTGTAATTTTTTGAATTTTCATTGTTGTAATATCCGTTTAGTTAAAAAACAGAGGTATTCTAATTCGTATGAATTGTAAAAAACATTCAGAATACCTCATTTTCATTATTACTGTTCTTCAAAAGAACAGGTATTGTGAATAAAATCTACAGTTATATTGTATGTTCCATTTGCCAGACTTTGTACATCTGTCATTTTAGCACCCAAATAGCTTATGGAGCCAAAAGAACCACCATAATAACGATTCCATGACTGATCTAAATGGATGTCTATTCCATATGGTGAATCTGCACTAATGCTTGCAGTTCCTGAATATACTCCGGCAGATGCTTTCGTTAATACAACTGAGGTAAAGTCCCAAGCATCATTTAGTCCGGTGATATAAACCTCATCGCCTAAAAATACATAAGTTTGGCTTTTGATGTTGGCTATCAAGTCGTAAGTTCCTGTTGCTATAGAGGCATCATCGGTAATACCATCGGCTCCAAAACTTAGGTTTCCGCTTGCTCCACCATAAAAGTAATCCCATTCACCATTTAAATACAACTTAGCTCCATATTCAGAAGCTTCATTAATAGTTACACTACCTGAGTAAACTCCATCAACCACTTCTGGTGTCATCTGAACCAGACTCCAATCATCATTAAACCCACCATAACTTAAGCTGGTTACTTCGGTATGACTGTAAGTTAGGTTTTTCAAATCGGTCTGAATTAAATACAATCCCGGATCTGGAGCAGTGATATTATTGACACCCTTAAATTCCAATGTTCCTTCGGTATCTCCCATCTTATATACATCAGTCCAGTTATCTTTCTCAAGTCCCATGTTATAACCATATAACGAGTTAACAGTTACAACCCCTGCAAATGTAGAGTCTTCTTCGCTCAATAAACGAAGAGAATTATCGAATGTCCAGGATCCTGAAATCCCATCATCAACACCTAAAAGATACAAATACTCACTAATCGGTTCGGTCTCTTCAATGATACCAGAAGTAATCTCGTAATACAAGTTGGTCGGGTCAGACAAATAAAATGTTAAGGTGTAATCGCCTGCAACTCCAAAAGTGATATCACCGGCAGATGCAGCCAACATATCAAAGGCTAATCCACCATTGGCATCTGCAACAAAACCAATCTCTTTGCTAATAGCGGCATCATCATCCGTACCTGTTGAGAAATTATATAGTTTGGCATCGGAACAGCTTACTTTAACCACAGCGTTATCTGTTGCAGTACTTACTGACACAAACCATTTCACTTCCGATTTTACAAAAGTCATTTCAGCAGTAACATCACCATTTACGGTCAGGTTAGGAATATAGGTTGCTGTCCATTCTTTTGATGATGTACTTACAGTTGTATAATAACATCCACCAAAGCCGGGATACCAAAAATTCCACATGCTGCTTTCATCCGATGACAACAAGAATTCTTTACCTTCAGCACCTTCGTTGCCCAAAATACTTCCGTCACCTTCTTTAAAGAACCAGCCACTCCAGCCAGCTGTTCCGATAAAACCAGAATATTCACCGTCGCTATCAGAAGAATATAATACAAAACCTGTCTCCTCCTGATCTGCATCAAGCACAAAACCTTTCGACATATCAATAGAGTAACTGGTGATATTCACAGCAATCACATTACTGTAATAAGAATTTGTATTACCGGCATATGCCAAATTAACTCTGAAATACATAGGAGTGCTTACATCCGGAGTATAAGCAAAATTCTTTGCCATCGTATTTAATTCACTTCCGGTAAAAGAGTAGATATTGCTTTCTGATTCTATTGTTTGAAATGTTTTAAAATCTTCAGCAGCAGAAATTTCAATTCCAACAGATGGGATACCATCAGGTATGCTCACCGCAGTACTACTAATACTAAGTTCACTTTCGTTCCAGCTTAAAGCCAGCATAGGTGCATCCTTGGTTTCCTGAGATAGAACAATATCAGATTCACTTGTTAAAAGCGTTGATGAATTA